>MNEW01000064.1:8972-11409 GCA_001917895.1 Actinobacteria bacterium 13_1_40CM_66_12 | reverse complement strand
GCCTCGGTCAAAGATCTCGGCACCGCCGCGCTGGGCGACAAGACGATGGTCGACGCGCTTGAGCCTGCGGTCGACACTTTGCGAGCCCGCGTCGCCCAGGGTGAGCCTTTAGACCGCGCGCTCGACGATGCGGCCGAAGCCGCGGAAGCCGGCATGCGATCGACCATCCCACTCCAGGCGCGCAAGGGCCGCGCGTCATATCTCGGCGAGCGGTCGGTGGGCCACCAGGATCCGGGTGCCACCTCGACAGCTCTGATCATTCGAGCTCTGCAGAGGGCGGTCACCTCCGGGGGCTGACATGGAACGTGCGGTGCAGGGAGTCAGCGCCGCCCCCGGCGTCGCGTTCGGCGTTGCGGTTGTGCTCGATCGACCTCGACCGCTGGCTCGGACCGCCGTCGCGCCGGCGGCGCGCGGTCGCGAAGTCGATCGCGCCAACGCCGCGCTTCTAGCTGCGGCGCATGAGCTGCAAGGGATAGCGACACGTTTGCGGGAGAAGGGTCGAGACGCTGAGGCGGAAATCGTCGAGACAGGCGAGCTCATGGCTGGAGACCCTGCCTTGATCGAGCGGGTGCAGTCGTTGATCGTCGAGTCTGGCCTGCCGGCAGATGCGGCCCTGGGCCGGGCCGCGGACCAGATCGCGACGGACCTGGCAAACCTGGCTGATCCGACGCTCGCGTTGCGTGCCGATGACGTGCGAAGTCTCGGCCGCCGTGCAGCCGCCCACGCCAGAGGGGGAAGAACGCACGGCTCTGCTGGTGTTCTCGTCGCCGCCACTCTTGGTCCCGCCGACGTGGCCGAGCTTGCGACTCACGCCAAGGGTGTCGCTCTGGCCGGCGGCGGCGTCACCGCGCATGCGGCGATCGTGGCTCGGTCGCTTGGGATGCCCATGGTCGTGGGGCTCGGCGCAGATGCGCTCGACGTCGAAGACGGGGAAGAGGTGGTGCTGGACGGGGATGCAGGCGTGCTCATCCGCCGGCCCGACCCGGATCGGGTCGCGGCCGTGCGAGCGATGACCGAGCACCGGCGCACCGCCAGGAGGAATGCGGTCGCCAGCCGCCTGGAGCCGGCTGAGACCAAGGACGGTCATCGGCTCGTCGTGCTTGCCAACGCCGCAAGCGTGGCCGAGGTGATCGAGGGCGCCGAACAAGGGGCCGAAGGTGTGGGCCTGCTTCGCACCGAGCTGGGTTTCCTCGATACGTCCGCGTGGCCATCGCTCGCGCAGCACCTGGCTTTCCTGAAGCCGATACTCGACCGGCTCGAGGGCCGCACGGCGACGGTGCGTCTCCTCGACTTCGGCGGCGACAAGACCCCGCCTTTTCTGCATGGAGTCGAAGGTCGTGGAATCGAGCTGCTCCTGAGGGCTCCTGAGGCCTTGAGAACTCAGCTGGCTGCAATCATGGAAGCCGGCACCGGCACCAAGCTGCGCATCTTGATACCGATGGTCACGAGCCCTGACCAGGTACGCGCTGTGCACGAGATGCTGGGAAATGTCCTGGACGGACGGCCCGCGCCTCAGGTCGGTTCGATGATCGAAACGCCTGAGGCCGCCTTGCGAGCGGGCGAGATTGCCGACGCATCGGACTTTCTCAGCATCGGTACCAACGACCTTACGCAACTCGTGTTGGGCCTCGACCGCGAAAAGTCGAAATCAGCTCCCGTCACGGACAGTAGAGTTCTGCGGCTCATCGAAGCGACGACGCATGCCGCGCGCGCGGCCGGGATCCCGGTTGACGTTTGCGGCGAGGCCGCTTCGGATGCCGAGGCAATGCCGATTCTCGTCGGCCTGGGTGTTGACGAGCTCAGCGTCGCGGCCGCGCGAGTCGGCGAAGTTCGTCAGGCGATCCGGGGGCTGGACTTCAAGGTCAGCCGCGAGGCTGCGGAGGAACGGCTACTCGATCAGCCCGCTGACGCAGCTCGTAAGGGCGTCTAACGCCGCGGGCGCGTCCTCGCCCTCGGCGCTCAGCCGCAGGACGCTGCCGCCTGTAGCCCCGAGCGCGAGCACGGCGAGGATGCTTTTGGCGTCGGCCACCTTCCCGTCGGCACCCACAGTGACGCGCGACCGAAACCGCAGAGCTGTTTTCACAAAGGTCGCCGCGGGACGGGCATGCAGGGCAACCCCCGCCGGCAGGGCGACGGTCGATTCAGAACTTGCTGGCACCGCGGGCATCCTCGGCGGCTTTCGCCACGTCCTCCAGCGACTGGCCCGCCGAAGACATGACCGCCGCCGCCACGGCGCCCTCGACGAAAGGAGCGTCGACCAGGCGCACATGGCCGTTCACCTTCCCTTCGAGCAGGTGACGAACTGTGAGGATCGAGCTCCCGAGGTCGGCGAGCACGACCACGCCCTCGCCGCTGTCGGCGCGCGCGATCGCCTCTCGCACCGCGTCCCCGCTGGTGCCGAGCGACCCGCCCGGGCCCCCGCCGGCAGGCTCGACTT
>MNEW01000064.1:0-8962 GCA_001917895.1 Actinobacteria bacterium 13_1_40CM_66_12 | reverse complement strand
CTCCCCACGAGGCCCCGAAAGGCCCCGCAATCGCATTCCAGACGACCGCCGTAGTCTACACTACCGACAGGAATTCAGCAATGCCGAATGAAGTCAAAGGCCGACGGTCATCAATCCAGTCCATCGATCGGGCGACCGCCATCCTCCAGGCGCTCGCCAGCGGACCGCGCCGGCTGGGCGTCAGCGAGCTCGCGGACCGGCTCGGGCTCGCTCGTCCGACAGTTCACGGGCTCCTGCAAACCCTGCAGTCGCACGGCTTCGTCGAGCAAGACCGGCACTCGGACAAGTACCAGCTTGGCCCTGGCCTGCTTCAGCTGGGTTACTCATACCTCGACCTCAACGAGCTGCGCGCCCGCTCGATCGCGTACGCCGACCGCCTCGCGGTGCGAACCAGCGCGGCGGTCAGGGTCGGGGTCATGCACGGATCGAGCATCGTCGTCGTCCACCACGTGTTTCGTCCGGACACCGCGTTCGGTGTGCTGGAGGTCGGCCTTCAGCTGCCGCTGCATGCCAGCTCGCTGGGCAAGGCGATCCTCGCCTTCTCGCCGCAGCAGGTGATCGACGACCTGCTTGCTGAACCTCCCGCGCGCCTCACGAAGCAGACGCTCGATGAGACAGCGCTGCGCAAAGAGATCGCGACGATCCGCGACCAGGGTGTCGCCACGGAGCGAGACGAAGCCGTGCTCGGCGAGTCGAGCGTGGCGGCCCCGATCTTCGACCACGCCGGCAGCGCGGTCGGCGCGATTGGAGTAGTTGACGCGACCGAGCGCATCTTTCCACGCGGTCTTGCAAAGGGGTTGTCGGCTGCAGTGAGCGAGGCTGCCCGGGGAGTTTCGCGCGAGCTCGGTGCGCCGCGCTGGCCACACGCCGCGGAGGCTTAGGGCCGCCCTCCCCACTTGTGGGGAGGTGGCCCCGGCCGAAGGCCCGGGCCGGAGGGGGCTAACAGCTATCTTTCTGCGCATGTCGGATCGCGAGGTGCTTGGGCTACTCGTCGCCACGCGTGATGAACCCGGTGTGCTCTATCGACTCTCGGAGGCGATCTTCAAGCACGGCGCCAACATCACCTACATCGCAAGCGGCGCTCATCGAGACAACCTCGCCGAACTACAGCTGGAGGTGACGGGCGCGCGCGACGAGGCGCGGCTGCTGGCCGACCTCGAAGGGCTCGAGGGGGTCACGCAGGTGAGTCGGGTGCCCACCTTTCAGCGCATTTTTGGCAAGCGGGTGATCGTGATCGGCGGCGGCGCGCAGGTCGGCATGGTTGCCCAAGGCGCCGTAGCGGAGGCGGACCGGCACAACATCCGCGGCGAGCGCATCTCGGTCGACACGATCCCGCTCGTCGGGGAGGAGCAGCTCGCGCAGGCGGTGCGCGCGGTGGCGCGCTTGCATCGGGCGCGCGCGCTGGTCCTGGCCGGAGCGCTGATGGGCGGCGACATCAGCCACGCGGTTCGCGAGATACGCGAGGCCGGCATCATCGTGCTCTGCACGAACATGGCGGGATCGGTGCCGGATGCGGCCGACGTCGTCGTCAGCGACCCGGTGGAAGCCGGCGTGATGGCGGTGATGCTCATCGCCGACACAGCCAAGTTTTCGATCGAGCAGGTCCGCGGCCGCCGCTTTTAGGTCAGGGAGCGGGTTCGAACCTTGACGTTCATGCTGCCGGTCGCCGAGCCGACATACACCCCGCGAGTCGGAGCCGCGTCGCTGTAATCGCGGCCGACCGCGATGCGGACGTGCTGCTCGCCGATCCGCACCGGGTGGGTCGCGTCGTAGCCGACCCATCCCTTTTGCGGCACCCAGGCTTCACCCCACGCGTGCGACGCCCCCATGACACCGCGCCCTCGCGGATCGTGGATGTAGCCGCTGACATAGCGGGCGGGCACGCCCATGGCGCGTGCGACGGCGATGAAAAGGTGCGCGAAGTCCTGGCATACGCCCGCGCGCAGCGACAGGACCTCATCCACCGAGCTGTACACGTTGGTCACCGCGCGGTCGTAGGCGAACTCGCGGCTGATCGCAAGCGTCAGGTTGTCGAGCACCAGTTCCACATCGGAGGCCGATTCCGGGTCGGCGATGGGTTGCCTGCCCGCGAGCTCTCGCACGCCCGGCACGTCTTTCACGGGGGAGCGAAAGCGCAGGAAGTCCTGGACTAGCTCTTCCCCAGGTTCAGTGTCCATCTGCAGTCCGGTTTCGACCACCGATGTGCTGGTCACGCTCAGGCGGGTGTGAGGGCGAACAAGGTTGAAGTAGTGGACGTCATTGCCGTATCCGTCGCGATAGGTTCTCGGCTCGATGCCCGGGCTTGCATCAAGGTCGAACTTCAGGCAGCGCTGCCCATTTCCGTCCATCGGTCGCAGGCGGAGCTCCATGGCGGTCTCCGCGATCGGCCCGCTGTACCGGTATTTGGTTTCGTGCACGATCTCGAGCCTCATCGTTGCTGCTGCTGCTGGGGCATTGCCTGACCTTCGTCACCAAGAACGCCGGCCGGAACCTTGCTGGGGTGGAAATACGTCTCTCGCATCGCCAGTTCGAGCTGGCGCAGCAGCACGCGGCATTGCGCCTCGAAATCGCGCGCGTTCTCGGCGATCCCCTGCGTGTTCGCCTGCTTGAACAGCGACTGGAAACGCGAAAGCAAGATCCGCGGGCGTGACCGGCGGCCGGCGCCGTCGATGCGAGACACGGACTCGAGCGCTTCAGCGGCAGCGAATCGAGCCGAGCGCGGCAACGTGGAGTCGAGGAGCAAGCACTCGATCACGTGCTCAGGCGTCACACCGCCTGAGTAGCGCGCTTGGTAGGACTCGAACGCGAAGCACGACTTCAGCACCGCGGTCCACTCGAGCGCGTCCTCTGGGGTACCTGCCAGCTCGGCGGACTTACGTGTCACGATCGCAGTCACGTTCGCCGCGCGCTCCAGGAACTTGCCGAGGCGAACGAAGTCGCGCGCCTGGTCGTGGGACATCGTGTCCTCGAGCAGGCCGTCCACCAGCCGGACGCTCAGCTGGACATTCATCAGGAACGGGTACAGGTCCGGTTGCCAGCTGCCTTCCTGTACGCGCCAATGCAGCGCGTTGACCTGCTCGTAGAGCTCTGTGGGCAGCGACGGGCGAACTGCCTGGGCCGCAAGGCGAGCCGCCGAAACGCTCGCTCGCACCGAGGGACCGAGCGTCCCTGTAACCACCATCTCCACGGCCTGATCGCGGCGGCCCGTGTTGCTGCCCGGCCAGCCGGCGAGCTCCATGAACCTGGTCCAGAAGTCCGGCCCGGGCTCGTCCGTGCGATCAAGCGAAAGGGCCACGTGCACGCCGAGGATTCGGGCCAGGTGGTCTGCGCGTTCGAGGTGGCGCCCCAGAAGCGTAAGTGAGGTGGCGGCCCTGCTAAGCATCCTGACCGTTTACCCGGTCGACATCGCCGCCGGCCTCAGCCATCACCCATGTGTCGCGGCTGCCTCCGCCCTGCGAGCTGTTGACGATGAGCGAGCCTGGCCTCAACGCCACCCGTGTCAGCCCGCCCGGCGTGACGTGTACGTCAGGTCCGGTCAGCACGAATGGGCGGAGGTCCTGGTGGGCGCGGCGAAGCTCACCGCCGTCGAATATGGGTTGGACCGACAGCGGCACGACCGGCTGCGCAATGAATGCACGAGGCTGCGCTTCAATCCGCTGACGAAACGCATCGCGCTGCTCGCGAGTCGAGGCAGGGCCGATCAGCATCCCGTACCCACCCGACGCGTCGACGGTCTTCACCACCAGATCGTCGATGTGATCAAGCACGTAGCGCCGGTCTTCCGCGATGGCACATAGGTAGGTGGGAACGTTGGGCAGGATGGGCTCCTCGCCGAGGTAGTACTTGATGATCTTCGGGACCAGCGCGTAGACGGCCTTGTCGTCGGCGACGCCATTGCCCAACCCGTTGGCGATGGCGACGTTGCCGGCTCGATATGCGTTCACCAGCCCGGCCACGCCGACCAGCGATTCCTGGCGCCCGAAGATGGGGTCGAGCCATTCGTCGTCGAGCCGCCTGTAGATGACATGCACTGGGCGAAGACCGCGCGTCGTGCGCATGAAGACGTGGTCGAGGTCGACGACGAGGTCGGTGCCTTCCACCAGCTCGATACCCATCTGTTTGGCCAGGTACAGGTGCTCGTAATACGCGGCGTTGTTGATGCCCGGCGTCAGCAGCACGACCGTGGGATCTTCGACGCCCGGCGGCGCCAGCCAGCGGAGGTGCCGCAGGAGCTCGTGGACATAGCCTTCTACCGGGCGCACGGGATAGCCTGCGAACAGGTCGGGCAGCACGCGCTTCATCACCTGGCGGTTCGCGAGCACGTATGAGACGCCCGACGGCGTGCGCAGATTGTCTTCGAGCACGAAGAACTCGCCCTTATCATCCCGAACCAGGTCGATCCCGGCGATGTGGCAGTGGATTCCGTGCGGCACCGGCAGGCCCTCGATCTCCCTCAGGTACTGCGAGCTGCTGAGCACGATCTCCGGAGGCACGGCGCCCTGCTTGAGGATCAGCTTGCGGCCGTAGACGTCATCCAGGAACAGGTTCAGCGCCGTCAGCCGCTGCTTGAGACCGGCCTCGAGGCGCTTCCAGGTCTCGGCAGCGATGACCCTCGGGATGATGTCGAAGGGAAAGACCTTCTCGTTGCCCTGGGCGTCCGGGTAGACCGCGAACGTGATGCCGTGGTCGCGGAACATCTGCATGGCGAGCTCGTGGCGGCGCTCGAGCTCGGCCGGACCGAGACGGTTCAACAGCTCGTAGAGCCGGCGATAGCCAGGCCGCGGCTCATTCGCGGCCGCAAGCATTTCGTCATAGAAGCCGTTGGTCTGGTAGTTGGCACCCAGAGATTTCACGGAAGGCACCGCTATAGTGTCTGCGCCATTCCGAATCCAGGAAAGACGATCGACTTACGGGTTGGCTGCGAGTTCAACTACGACGTCAGCGCACCCACGACGATGACCGTCCAGGTGCGCCCGCGATCAGACGCCCGGCACCAGCTCGTCACCGAGACCTGGACGACGGAGCCCCCGCTGCCGGTGGACGAGTACGTCGACCTCTACGGGAATCCGGTCAAACGATTGGTGGCGCCCAAAGGCACGCTGACCCTTCGCTACGACGCGAGGTGTCTGGTCCCAGACGAGCCCGACCCAGACGGCTCCGGCGTGGGCCAGACGCTGGTGGAGCAGATCCCAGGCGAGCTGCTCCACTACACGCTGCCGAGTCGGTACTGCCTTTCGGACGAGCTGATGGCAGCCGCCTGGGAGCTTTTCGGCCAGACCGAGCCCGGATGGGCCCGCGTGCAGGCGATATGCGACTGGGTCCACGACAACCTCCAGTTCCAGTACGGCGCCAGCAACCCCCTCACAACCGCCGTCGACGTTTTCAACAATCGCAAGGGAGTGTGTCGAGACTTCGCGCACCTCGCGGTAACCTTCTGCCGAGCGATGAGCATCCCTGCCCGCTACGTGTTTGGGTACCTGCCCGACCTCTACGTTCCGCCGCCGGCGGAGCCGATGGATTTTGCGGCCTGGATGGAGGTCTGGTTGGGCGACCGGTGGTGGACGTTCGATCCCCGCAACAACGCCAGGCGGGTGGGACGGGTGCTGATCGGTCGGGGCCGCGACGCCCTCGACGTGGCGATGGTGACGACGTTCGGGCCGGCCGAGTTTCGCTCCATGACCGTCTGGGCCGACGTAAACCCCACGGAGTCTCCGACTCCGCGGGGACCCCTCGACAAGGCGGCGGCGGCCTGATGGCGATCGAGATCGCGTCGGTGGACTGGCCGGCGGCGCGCCGCGCTACCTACAACGTCAGGCAGAGCTTCCGCTACGAATATCCAGAGCCGATTCGAGACCTGAGTCACCGCCTGGTCGTCATTCCGCCAGAGCGGTTTGGGGACCAGCGCCGGCTGAGGCACCAGGTTTCGGTTGGCCTCGACGGCGTCCGGATCGACGATCGCCGAGACCGATTCGGCAACAACGTGGTCGAGGTTTTCGCGTCGCAAGTCTCGTCTGCGATCGAGTTTGACGTCGACATCTCGGTCGAGCGCCGAGCCTCCGAGCCCAACCGCCTGCCCGACGGCTGGCTCGCGGACGGCTATCTGTTGCGGCCATCTGCGCTCACGACGCCCGATGCACGAATTCGCGCCATTGCCGACGAGCTGGCCGCGTCCACGCCTTGGGGTGTGGAGCTGGCCGGCCGCATCAACAGCTGGGTGCACGAGTCCATGACCTACGAGCACGGCGTCACGGGTGTGCGGACGACCGCTGCCGAGGCGCTGGCGCTGGGCGCCGGCGTGTGCCAGGACTACGCGCACATCATGCTCACGGTCTGCCGGGCCTGCGGCCTGCCCGCGCGGTACGTGTCCGGGCACATGCTTGCGCAGGGCGGAACCCATGCGTGGGTCGAGGTCGTGCTGCCGACCAATGACGGCACAGGCGACGCGATCGCCTGGCCGTTCGATCCGACCCAGGCGAGCCGCGCCGGGCTGGGCTACGTCACGATCGCGGTCGGCGGCGATTACTCCGATGTGGCGCCGACGTCGGGGACGTATCTGTCGCCCCGGCTGGGGCGGCTCGAAACTCGCAAGAGCGTGACGCTCACCGAGCTGGAGTACGCGGCGGGTTAGGCTGCGTCCATCGCCGAATCACTGATCCGCAGTCGAAGCGGCGCGCTGATCGCCGCCCTGTTTTTTGCGACGCTCGCCACGGGAGTGATGCTGATCGCCGTCCCGCTGGAGCTGCGCCAACTCCGCGCGAGCCCGACCCAGATCGGTATCGCTCTTTCGATGTTCGGCCTCGGCATGTTCATTTTCGAATGGGTGTGGGGCGTGCTCGCCGACCGGCTCGGATACGTGGCGCCGATGGTTGTGTCGCTGGTGCTGTACGCGGCGGGGATCGTGCTGCTCGCGCGCGTGGAATCTGTCGTTCTGATCGGCCTCGCGTACCTGCTCGCGTCCGGGATGATGGTGGCGGTGGGGCCGGTCGGCCGCTCGTTCCTGGGCACCAACCTGCCGCCTCGGTACCAGGGCACCGGACTCGCGCTGCTGGCGGCGACGTGGGTCATCGGAGAGGCCATCGGCTCGGGAGCCGGAGGGCACCTCATCGACCAGCTGCCGATTCGCTCAGTTCTCTATGGGGCGTCCGTGCTGCCGCTCTTGAGTGCCGCGATGGTCGTTCTCGTCTTCCGCGGTTACACGGAAACCCACGGCCACAGGTCCGCGACTGAGTCAGCCGACACGGTGCAATCCGCAGGAACAGGCGTCGTCCGCGTGATGATCGTCACGGCCTCGATCGTCCTTCTCTTCCAGGTCGGAGCCGGCGGCGAGCTCGCGTTGCTCCCGCTGCTCGTCACGTCGCACCTGAATCTCTCCGCCGCCACAGCGGGTACTGCGATGTTCATCGTCGGGGCGCTTGGAGGATTGCTGCTCGTCCCGGGCGGCATCGCCTCGGATCGTTGGGGCCGCCGGCCGACGATGATCGCTGGCGGCATCCTCTCCGCCGCAGGCTTCGCCGTGTATGCGATCGCCGGCAATTTTGGATCCGTCGTGATCGGAGCGGTTCTACGCACCGCCGGCGCTTCGCTGCTGTGGCCCGCCACGACCGCGTGGATCTCAGAGTCTGCGCCGCGCCGGAACCACGCTCTCGTGATGGGATTGTTCGGGGAGTTTGAAAACGTCGGCGTGACGATCGGGCCGCTGCTTGGCGGTCTCGCCTGGTCGCTGGCCGGGATCCAGGCTGCGTTCGTGACCTACGCGGTGGCGTCGGTGCTGGCTGCGCTGGTCGCGGCGTTCGCCGCCGGGCGCAGGACAGTCCGCGGTGAGCGGGTCGCGCTTCAGGTGCGCTGAAACCCCTCGGGGCTGCGCAGCCCGAAGCCGAGGCTCCGGTCGAAGGCGATGTGGGCGATCCAGGCCAGGCCGCCGGCGAGCCACGAGGGCGACATGAGCGCAAATGCGACCACGGCAAGCACGCCTGGCGCCCAGAAACGATGCACGGCGTTGTAGAGCGGCACCATGTTGGGTTGGATCTGATCTCGCTGGAGGCCGCGGGTGCTGCCGAGCAAGGCCAGGTCGGGCGCGATCGCGAACACGACTAGCAGCCACCAGGCGGATGGATGGATCACCACGACCGCGATCCCCAGCCCGGCTGAGAGCAGGCCCAGGCCCAGATATCCGAGTCGCTTCACTCTCTTATGGAATCCTCACCGCAGTCTTATATATCCGTGAGCATGACCAATTCCTTGATCCTGGTCGTCGAAGACGACGCGAGGCTGGCGGCGACGCTCGAGCGCGTGCTGATGGCCGAAGGCCACGAGGTCGCCACGGCCGGTGATGGGATGGAGGCCCTGAGGCGCGCGAAGGAGCGGCCGCCCGACCTCGTGATCCTTGACGTGATGTTGCCCGGCCTCGACGGCATCGGCGTATGCCGCCGGCTGCGCGCGACCGCGCAGTTTCCGATCCTCATGCTCACGGCCCTGGATGGAACCGAAGACCGGGTCCGCGGTCTCGATTCGGGCGCGGACGACTACCTGGTGAAGCCGTTCGCTTACCAGGAGCTGCTTGCCCGCGTCCGCGCGCTTCTGCGGCGGACTGGTCCCGTCGACCACCTGCGCTTCGCGGACCTCGTCCTCGAGCCTGCCAGCCGTGGCGCTTGGCGCGGCACTCGGC
The DNA here is from genome assembly GCA_001917895.1 of Actinobacteria bacterium 13_1_40CM_66_12. Next base: position 297 of record MNEW01000064.1, on the reverse strand, counting down.
CGCTTTCGTTGACCCACACAGAGTTCACGCTCCTGGAGCACTTCCTGCGCCACCCGCGCCAGGTGCTGACGCGCGAGCAGCTGCTGGAGGCGGTGTGGGCCGGCGAGCCCGAAAGCGACAACGTGGTCGCGGTGTACGTGGGATACGTGCGGCAGAAGCTCGAAGAAGGTGGCGAGCCGCGGTTGCTCCACACCATTCGCGGCTCGGGCTACGCCCTTCGAGAAAGTTAGATGCCGCTTCGGCTGAGACTGGCCCTTTTCGGGGTCGGGGTCGTAGCACTCACGCTGGTGATCTTCG
>MNEW01000025.1 GCA_001917895.1 Actinobacteria bacterium 13_1_40CM_66_12 | reverse complement strand
GGCCCTAGCCGCGGTCGTGCGCGATGCGCTCAAGTCGCCGTCTCCAGCCCGGGGCGCGGGCATAATGTCGGTGTGATCGGGGCGTTCCGCGTGGAAGCGGATTGGCGCGCGCAGGAGTGGATGCGCTCGCACGCCAGCGAGGCGCCTCGGGTGGTCGCGTTCGACGTCAAGCGGTGCTGTGGGGGCGGCAAGCTGTGCTCAGTGAGCGTCCGCCGGCATTCGCGCAAGGACGACCGGCGCGACTTCGTCACCGCCGTGCTCGCCGATGGCACCAGGCTGCTGGTCGACCGGCGTGCGGCTCGCCGCCTACCGTCCAGGTTCGGGCTCACCGTCCGCGGGCTGGGGCCGTTCAAACGGCTCGACTTGGCGCTCAGCGGCGAGCAGTGGGGCGCTCTCCTCTACGACTGAGACCGGCTAGCGGCCGGGCTTTTTCATCGCCCAGGGTCCGTACCTGATCGCGGCGATCAGCATCCACACGAACATCGCCAGCCCCAACACCGCGAACAGCTCGCTGACGATCAGGCCTGTCACCGGGATTGGTGAGCGGTCGGGGTTGGCAAACGATCCGATGTTGGTGAAGACCGTGATCCCGCTCAATCCGTACAGAACAAGCGCGGCCCAGAACATCCATCGCCACCCCAGGTAGCTGCCGAGCGCTGCGACCAGATACAGAAGCGAGAAGAAGATCGCGACGCCGTATGTGATCCCGATCGTGACGTTGACGACCGTATCGATGTCCGTGCCCGCGGGGACCTGGGTGCCCTGCGCATGAATTGCGCGCAAGACCGAATCGTGGTTGACGAATGCGATCGTGGTGACGACGCCTGAGATGGCCGAGATGGCGAACAGCGCCGCCGTGATGAGCTGCATGGGCCGGGTCCAGGGGGTCGGCTCGCGGTAGTTGGAGGCGAGCGGCACCCATTGCTGGCCGTCCCAGCGGAACTGGCCGTCGGCGGAGATCTGGCCGGCTGCCTGCGTGGTGGGCACCGGGTCCATGACCGCACAAGCCTAAGCCGCAAGTGTCCTTCGTGGGCACCCGGTACTAATCTGGTCAAGGTGGATGCGCCGAAGTACGTCTCGAAGGTGAGGATAGTCCGCGAGCGTGGGCCGGTCCGCAGCGCCTACCTCCCGATTGAGCCCGAACCCGTGATGTTCGGGACCCACGACGAGGTACGCGAGCATTACGGCACTGCACCCGGGCAGTACCCCGACCACGCCACCACGCTCGACTATGTCGTCGCCGCGGCCGCCGGTTGACTCACGGGCACCCTGGGTGGCGCGCTGGAGGCGCGCGGGATCGACGCGAGCGAGGGTAAGTTGACATCAGACGCCGAGGGCGTCGTGGTCCTCGAGGACAAGGTGCTCGTCATCAAGAGCATCCACGTCCGCTATCACCTCGCCGGCTGCCCCGAGGACAAACGCGAGGCGGCCGAGCGCTCGCATACCTTCCATGCCAGCCGCTGCCCGGTCGCCAAGAGCATCGGCGGGTGCATCGACATCACCACCGAGCTCGAGTTCGTCTGACGATGGCGGCCATGGGGTAGGCTTCCGTTTTGCAGGCGGTTGCGGTGGGGAGTTAGGAGGAACCGTCGATGTCCTTCATATCGCGCGGATTTCGCGGCAAGAGGCGGGACACGGCCAGCAGCTCGCGACTGCCACCGGGGCAGTACGTCGTCAACGACTTCCCGGTGTTGTCGGCCGGGCCGACGCCGCGCATCCCAGTCGCGGAGTGGAGCTTCGTCATCGAGGGCGAGATCGACAAACCCAGGAGCTGGACGTGGGATGAGTTTCGCAAGCTGCCGACCGAGCAGGTGACCAAGGACATCCATTGCGTCACGAAGTGGTCGAAGTTCGACACCGGATGGACGGGCGTGTCCGTCGACACCCTGATGGAGGGCGTGGACACCGCGGCCGAATTCGTCATCGAGTTCTCCTACGGCGGCTACACGACCAACCTTCCGCTCGACGACGTCACCGGGGGCAAAGCCTGGGTCGCGTTCGAGTTCGACGGCCAGCCGCTTCATCCCGAGCATGGCGGCCCGGCGCGCATGCTCGTGCCACACCTCTACTTCTGGAAGAGCGCCAAATGGATCCGCGGCCTGCGGTTGGTCAACGAGGATCATCCCGGCTTCTGGGAGACGAACGGCTACCACAACTACGGCGATCCATGGCGCGAACAGCGGTACTGGGGCGACTGATCTGGCAGTTCGGCACAGTCGCCGAGCTGGTCCAGGAAACCCCAAAGGTGGCGAGCCTCATCCTCGACGTGCCCGGCTGGACCGGTCACCTGGCCGGCCAGCACGTAGACGTGCGCCTCACCGCCGACGACGGCTACCAGGCGCAGCGCAGCTACTCCATCGCCTCGCCGCCGGAGGATTCGCGGCTGGCGATCACCGTGGAGAGACTCGACGACGGCGAGGTGTCGCCATACCTCGTGGGCGAGGTGCGCACGGGCGACAAGGTGGAGCTCCGCGGGCCGATCGGAGGCTACTTCGTATGGAGAGGGGACGACGAGCGCCCTGTCCTGCTGGTCGCCGGAGGCTCAGGCGTCGTCCCTTTGATGGCGATGATCCGTCACCGTGCGGCCAACCATCTCAAGACGCCGACCAGGCTCCTCTACTCTTCGCGATCCTACGAGGACATCATCTACAGGGCGGAGCTCGATCGACTTGCCTCCGCCGGGGACGGCCTGACGGTCGCCCATACGCTGACCCGGATGCAGCCGGCGGGTTGGACCGGGTACGCGCGGCGGCTCGATAGCGCCATGCTCGCCGAGGTCGCGTGGCCGAAGGCACAGGCGCCTATCGTCTACGTCTGCGGGCCAACGCCCATGGTGGAAAACGCGGCGAGCCTTCTCGTGGAGATGGGATTCGACCCCGCGTCCGTCAAGACCGAACGGTTTGGAGCAACAGGAGGTTGAGCGTGACCGCGCAGCAATCCGATATGAAGCTCGACGGCAACGCGATCGCCGGCCTTCTGCGCGAGATCTTCAGCATGGAGATGACCACCGCGGAGGGCACGTGCGCAAACTGCGGCAGGGTGCATGTGGTGGGCGAGGTCGTGGTTTATCTCAACGCGCCGGGCGCCGTGGTGCGGTGCCCTTCGTGCGACCACGTGCAGATGAAGATCGTGCAGGGTCGCGGCAAGTACTGGATCGACATGTCCGGGGTGCGCTGCCTGGAGTTCTCGATCTAGCCAAAAGTCTCACCCGATTCCAAGCCTCCTTTGAGGTTGGCGCTGGAACATGCGTGGTATGAGCAGAGCCCATACGTTGCTGATCGCATCCGCCATCGCGGCGGCCATGGTTCTCGTCGCTGTCGTGGCGGCGTCGGCCGCCGGCAGGGGCGTCCCCACCAATTTCCTGGCGGCCGCTTCGCCGACCCCCAGCCCGGGGGTATTCAAGCCCAACGAGGATGCGGCGCACGAGGCGACCGAGTCGACCGCGCGGGAGACCGCTGAGAACAACGGCACGTTCCATCCGGGCGGTCCCGGCGGACCGGGAGGCGCGTCCAACGAGACCTCGGCGCACGAGACCGGCGAGTCGGCGGCCCAGGAGGCGGCCGAGAATGCCAGGGCGACGGCGACGCCCGCGGCTAACCAGTAACCGTCGCCAGGTCCAGGGTCCAGCCCGGGTTGTAGTCGAGGCCGGCGCCCCCACCGGTCGCGACTATCACCCGCCCCGGCTGCAGCAGAGGAAAGAACGGCCCTTCCTCGTTGAGCTGCCCCTGCATCTGCTGCAGCAGCTGCGCGCGCGTGCCCGGGTCTGCGGTGGTGCTGGCTTGAATGCCCAGGCTCTCGAGAGATGGGTCGGAACCTGCCGGCCATCCGGCCCGCAAGCCGATCAGGCCGCCAGGCAAGAAGCTCAGGTACGAATTGAAAGCGGCGACGCCGCACGGCTGCCTCCACAGGCCCATCTGCTCGCTGCCGGAGGCGTAATCGGCCATCGCGGCGGCCGAAGGACCCTCCGCCAGCTTGACCTTGATGCCGACGATCCCGAGCTCAGCCGCCACCATGCTGGCGATCGAGCTGATCGGAACCCCGCTGACGGTCAGGTCGGCTGCATAGCCCAGGCTCACGGCCGGATCCTTGATCCCCGAGGCTGCGAGCTCGCTTTTCGCGTACTGGATGTCCTGCCGCGGAGCGAACCAGGCCGGCATGGCTCCGAGCCTCGAGCTCGGGATGATGCCTCGGGCCTGCACCGCGCCCGCGCCCATCAGCCCGACGATCGATCTGTAGTCCACCGCGTACCGAACGGCATTCTGGAAGTGCTTGTCGGCAGTCACAGGTGAGACGAGTGGGTTGTTGTTGGCGAACAGGAAAACGATGTCTGGACCAGCTCTGGCGCTGACGTGAACAGAGCTCAGCGTTGCCGCCTGGATCGGTGAGAGGTCGAGCGGAATCTCGTCCTTGCCCGCGCCGATATAAGCGAGCTGCGTTCGCGGGTCCATGTTGCGGACGACGACCTTGCGGTAGAAGGGCTTCGGTCCCCAGTACCGAGAGTTGGCGACGAGCTCGATGTCCGAGAACGTGCTGAAAGACTCGAGAACGTACGGCCCGCTGCCGGCAGAGGCGCCGTCGAGGAAGCCGTCGGCTTTGCCATTCATCGCGATGGCGTTGACGATCGCAAGTTCCGGCGTCGTGAGAACCGATGGCAAGCCAGGGTTCGGGTCGCTGGATGTGAGCACGACCGTGTAGGCATCGGGCGCTGAGGCGTTCACTCCGGAGAGGAGTGCGGACGGCCCGCCTTTCATCTTGACAACGCGCGCGAGCGAATACAGGACGTCTGCTGACGTGAGCTGGCTGCGGTCGGAGAACACGACATCATGGCGCAGCTTGAACGTGAAGGTCCTCGCGTCTTCTGAGGAGGTATACGAAGCGGCGACCCATGGAACCGGTGTGGACTGGTCGCCACCCTCGAATGTGAGCAGCGTGCTGTAGAGAGCCTTTGCGATCAGTGCGCCCGTCTCGCTGGCATCGCGATGCGGATCTGCCGACGTGAGGTCGAACGACTTGTCAATGATGAGAACGGCGTTGGTGCTCGTCGCCGCGCTGGAGGTGCATGTGGCCATGGCGAGCAGAGCGACCATGGCAAACCCCGCTGCGGCCGGCGATCGCTTGAGCATGATCGTCGAGCGGAGTATGCGGGACTTCGCAAAGGCCTCAACCAGCCCGCGTTGGCATAATGCCCGGGGGTATGTCGATGGAAGATCACGAGCTCGGCATCGTTGGACTGGCGACCATGGGCATGAACCTGGCGCGCAATCTCGCGTCCCATGGCGTTCGTGTCGCGGTATTCAACCGCACACGCCAGCGGACCGATGAGTTCATGGCGTTGCACGGGGCCGAGGGCGACTTCCGGCCTGCGGCCACGCTCGAGGAGCTCGTCCAGGTTCTCACTCCGCCGCGGGCGATCCTCCTGATGGTCAAGGCGGGCGCGCCGGTCGATGAGGGCATCGATGCGCTGTCGATGCTGCTGGAGCCGGGTGACACGCTCATCGATGGCGGCAATTCGCTGTTCCATGACACGCGCCGCCGAGCAGCTGCCGCCGCGCGGGCGGGCCTGGGCTTCCTGGGTATGGGCGTGTCCGGCGGCGAGGAAGGCGCGCTGCTCGGCCCGAGCCTGATGCCGGGCGGTTCGCGCGAATCCTATGAGCACGTCGCGGAGATGCTGAACGCGATCGCAGCCAAGGTCGATGGCGTTCCGTGCTGCACCTACATCGGGCCCGACGGCGCCGGGCACTTCGTCAAGATGGTCCACAACGGAATTGAGTACGCGGACATCCAGCTGATCGCTGAGAGCTACGACTTGCTGAGGTCCGCGCTTGGTCTCACTCCGCCCGAGTTGGCCTCGATCTTTCGTGAGTGGAACGAAGGCCGGCTGCAGTCGTATCTGATCGAGATCACAGCCAACGTCCTCGCCAAGAGCTCTGACTCGAACGGGGCCCTGGTCGATGCGATCGAGGACGAGGCCGAGCAGAAAGGCACAGGGCGCTGGACGAGCGAATCGGCCCTCGAGCTCGGCGTGCCGCTGACGGGGATCACCGAAGCGGTGTTCGCGCGCGTCCTATCGAGCCAGAAAGCGGAGCGGGTGACAGCAGCCGGTATCCTCGCCGGTCCGGCCGCCGGCCACGTCCACTACGACCGCGATATGGGGCTCGTCGACGACGTGAGGGACGCTCTGTACGCGGCCAAGATCGTCGCCTATGCGCAGGGATTCGAACACCTGCAGGCGGGATCGCGTGAATACGAATGGGGGCTCGATCTCGGATCCCTTGCGACCATCTGGCGTGGCGGCTGCATCATCCGGGCCGCGTTCCTCGACCGCATCAAGGATGCGTACGTGCTGCAGCCAGACCTGCCGAACTTGATGCTCGCCCCGTTCTTCCAGGAGGCTCTCGCCTCGGGGCAGGACGCGTGGCGCCGCGTGGTCAAGACCGCCGTCGATCGCGGGGTGCCGATCCCGGCGTTCTCGTCATCGCTTGCCTACTACGACGGCTATCGGCGAGCGCGAGGACCGGCCAACCTCATCCAGGGACTGCGCGATTACTTCGGCGCCCACACCTACCACCGTATCGACCGAGAAGGCGCTTTCCACACCAGATGGGCCCAGGACGGGGCTGAGGTGAAAACCGACTAGCGGCTGACTACGGAACGTTGCCGGCGAGGATCGTGCCGAGAACCTCGGGGTCGATGTTCCCGCCGGAGACGATCGCGACATGACGTCCAGGACCGGCCAGGCCTTTCAGCGCCGCCGCCACCGCAGCCCCGGCGGCCCCTTCGGCGACGATCGCCGCATGAACGACGAGGTGACGGATGGCGGCTGCCACCTCCGCCAGGTTCACGACCAGGGATCCCGCGAGCAGTCGCGATGCCGGCGGCCACATCTCCGGCAGCACGATCGGCCCCCCAATGCCGTCCACGAACGAAGCCACGCGCGGAAACGGCACCGGGCCGCCCGCGGCAAAAGCGGCGGCGAGTGGCGCGGCCGTATCCACCTCGCAGCCGAAGACGCGAACCTCCGGGCGGAGGCTTCTGATCGCGGTCGCGATGCCGCAGCTCAGCCCGCCGCCGCCGAAGGGGATAAGCACGGTGTTGACATCTGGAAGGTCCTCGAGGATCTCCAGCCCGATCGTGCCGTTGCCGGCCATGACGTCCACGTCGCTCACGGGATGGATGAAATGAGCCGGCTCCAGCGGCGCATAGCGATGCTCCACCAGAACGTTCCACCAATCGCCGTAGGGCACCGAGATCGTTTCCGCGCCCAGGCGCTGGATCGCTTCGAGCTTGGAGTGGGGCGCACCCTCTGGGACGACGGCGGTGCATCGAACGCCGAGCCGCCGCGCATTCCAGGCGACACCCTGCGCCATGTTCCCCGCGCTGGCGGTGTACACGCCTGTTTGCAGCGAAGCCTCATCGAGCCTCGAGATCGCGTTGCCGGAGCCGCGAACCTTGAAGGAACGGATCGGCTGCAGGTTCTCCAACTTGAGGTACAGCTCGCCGGTGCCTCCGTCGTCGAGGCGGATCAGCGGCGTGCGAGGGACGATGCCGTCCAGGCGCTTGCGGGCGTCCTGGACGTCTTCGAGAGTGATCGAGTTCGGCTCGCGGTCGCTCAAGGCTTCGCGGCCGGCGGTGATACGGGATCCTGGGCGAAAAGAAGAAATGCGAGCGCGAGCACGACCCCGACCGCAACCGGGCCGTAATCGGCGATCCAGCCTTGAGGGAACGCGACCCGGATGACGGCGTCGCTGACGATGTAGATGGCGGCCAACACCAGCACGATGCGAAGCCTGCGGGCGGCAAGCCGGAGCTGCTGCCGGATTCCGCCCGGCCGGATGGAGAGGACGGTCAGGCTGAGCCCGACCAGCAGGATCAACCCGAACAGGAACGCCCTCACACTTTCACGCGCTCAGGCGCTCAGGAGCGGAGGTCTCGCGCCATCTCCGCGAAGTTGTCCACGTAGCGCTGCATGTCGTCGGCCGAATGCTGGACCGACAGCGTCCAGTTCTCCTCCGCGCCGGGAGCCATGAGCACGCCCCGGTTGCACTGGTAGAGCCAGCTCAGGTAGGCGAAGGACTTGTCGATCTCGAGGTAGTCGCGGTAGTTGCGCACTCGCTGGGCGCGATAAGTGATGCCGCCTCGTGCGCCGAGTGTGATCACGTGAAACGGGAGCTCGTGGTCTGCGATCACCTCATCCAGGCCACCCTGGACGGTCTCGGCCAGAGCGTCGAAATGTGCATATGCGGATGCATCGAGGATGTCGTAGAGCGTGACCCTTGACGCCGCCATCGTCAGAGGGTTGCCGTTGAAGGTGCCCATCTGCGCGACCCTTTTTTCCTCGATCACCGACATCACGTTGGCCGTGCCGCCGACCGCGCCGCAAGGGAGCCCGCCGCCGATTGCCTTGGCGAGGGCGATGAGGTCGGGGGTGACGCCGAATCGTTCGGTCGCGCCGCCGGCGGCGATGGTGATGCCGGTCTTGACCTCGTCGAAGATGAGGAGCGCGCCGTGGCGGTGGGCCACGTCGCGAAGGCCGGCCAGGTAGCCGGCGTCGGGCAGCACGATCCCGACGTTCATCATCGCCGGCTCTACGATGACCGCCGCCACCTCGTTCGGGTAGCGGGTGAAGGCGCGCTCGAGGGCCGGGAGGTCGTTGAACGGGACCACCGTGGTCAGCTCGACGATGGCGGGCGGGATGCCTTCGCTCTGCGGCACCGACGCAGGTGCGTCCGCCGGACCCATCAGCTCAGGCGGCGGCTCGACCGACACCATGAGCGCGTCGTGGTGACCGTGATACGACGCCTCCATCTTGATGAGCCTCTGGCGGCCGGTGAAGCCGCGCGCGATCCTCACCGCGTCCAGGGTCGATTCGGTTCCCGAGTTGGTGAATCGCCACTGGGGCAAGCCGAACCGGCGTGCGAGCTCGCGGGCCACCTGCAGGTCGTCAGGCGTCGGCTGAGCGAAGTGGGAGCCGAGCGCGATCCTCTGACTCACCGCGTCCACGATCTTCGGGTGGGCGTGCCCGACCACCATCACCCCGAAGCCGTTGTGGAAGTCGACGTACTCGTTGCCGTCCACGTCCCAGACCCTGCTGCCCTTGCCCCGTTCCATGAACACCGGCTGCGGCGCCGCGTCCTGGAATGACGAGGGGACGCCCCTGGGCATGACCTCGCGGGCCTCTTGCCACAGCTTCTGGGAGCGCGGCCGGGCCTGCTTGAACTTGTCTTCCTCGCGCGCGATCAGCTCTTTGACGCGGTCTGTCGAAACTTGACGCGCGGTGGGCGTGCTCATCGCTAGATCCCTCCCCGAACTAAGGCCAGCTTGACACCGGTTGCCCCTGGCTCTCTAATTGTCGCGATTTCACGGTTCCTTAACTTTGCCGGGAGGGACTTCCAGTCGCTCGTGACGGAGTTCCTCGACCGGGCCTAGATGCTGGCGCGAGCGTCCGCACTCGTGCGCGACCATCCGCTGCTGACCCCGCTCTTAATCGTCTCTGCGGCGATCAACGTGCTTGCCGGCATATTCGTGTACACGCCGTGGCTCGCCCCGGTCAATCTGCTTCTTCTGGTTGCGTACGTTTCGGTGATCCACTTCGCGACTCGCGGACGGCAATTGGCCATGCCCGATGCTCGGCCGCCGAACGCTCGCTCGCGCGATTTCGGCTTGGCAGTAACAGTGGCCGTCCTGCAGCTCGCAGCCGTCGCAGTCGTGTGGTTCTTGATCATTCCGCACGGTCTGCCCAAGGCGTGGGCTGCCGACTTGAAAGCCGCCGGCCTTCCAACACTCATAGCTGGGAAGGCCGCAAACGTCGCTCTCACGATCCCACTCCTGTTGTTGCCCACATTGGTTGCGGTGGCGTGTTTCCGGGTCCGCGCCCGCGAGGTGGGCCTGACCGTGCTTCCCCGGGACCTTGCCTTGGGGGTCGGATTGGCCGCCATGGGTGTCGGCCTGGCCCTGGTTTCCGTGGCTGCAGGCGGCAGACCTGGGCTCCTCTGGCAGTCGGCTTCGCTTCCGGTCGTGGCGGTCACGACCGCGCTCCAGTCCCTCTCCAACGGCGTGCCTGAGGAGCTCGCTTTTCGAGGCGTGATCTTCGGCCGTCTGATGCCCTGGCTTGGCCGGCCGGGGAACAGCCTGGCTCTCTCCGCGATGGTCTGGGGTCTTTTCCACGTGCCCATGCTCGTCGTGGGTTCAGGCCTTCCGATCTGGGTGGCGCCTTTTATCGGACTTTTTGGAGCACTCCAAGGACTCGTGTACGGCTACCTCTTCTATCGGACCCGATCGATATGGCCGGGAGCCATCTGGCACACGTCGAACACCAGTCTTGGCCTGATCTTTCTCTAGAATCGAACCAGCGGGAGCCAGGTAAAGGCTGAGAGGGCGCATGGCGCCGACCGCAAGAACCTGAACTGGGTAATGCCAGCGGAGGGAGAGTTTGAGCAACGTTGCCGCTCGTAGCGTCGAATCCGACGTCTTCGGAAAGGTGGAGACGCATGGCATCGACGCGATCCCGGCCGCGGAACGACATGGCCGCCCGCGTGAGCTCGGATTCCTGTGGGCCGGCGCCTTCACCAACTACGCGAGCCTCTTCACCGCGAGCCTGCTCACGACCTATTACGGCCTGGGCGTGTGGGACGGGCTCGCTGCGACGATCCTCGGCACCGTCGCGGCGGCGCTGATTCTCGGCCTCCTCAGCAACACAGGTCCTAGAAGCGGCCAGCCCCAGATCGTATTCACGCGGACCATCTTCGGCCGGCGCGGGTCCTACGTCGGGGCGGCGCTCACTCTGTTTCTGGCGATCGGCTGGTTCGCGGTGGATTGTGTGATCGCGGCCCAGGCCGGCGCTCAGCTCTTAGGCGGCGGAAACCGCGCCATCACCTTCGGTCTCGTCATCCTGATCGCCGCGGTCAGCGTGGCCGTGGCGGTGTACGGCCACCGCACGATCAAAGTCCTCGAGACGTACGGCGCGGTGATTTTCGTCGCGCTGGCGGCTGTCCTTTTCGTGCTGCTGGCGCCCCAGTTTCATTGGGGGCAGGGCCCGTCGGTGTCGGGCGCCGACTATCCCGGCGCGTTCGTCCTTGGGTTCATGACGTGCTTCGCGCTGGTCGCCTCCTGGTACCCGTTCGCAAGCGACTACTCGCGCTATCTCCCCGCCTCCAGCCCAACACGTTCGGTCACGTTCTGGCCGATGGTGGGTGTCGTGGTGCCGATGGTTCTCCTCGGCCTATTTGGCCTGCTGCTGCCGACCATCGACGCGAAGCTCGCTTCCGGGCAGGGCGTCCTGGCTGTCATCAGCACGCATGCACCGGTGTGGGTCGCCGTGCCGTTCTTCGTCTTTGTGGTCGTCGGCGAGATCTGGGCCAACTACCTCGACGTCTACACGGCGGGCCTGGTGACGTTGACCATGGGCATCCGCTTGCAGCGATGGCAGACGGCGTTGGGATGCGGAATCCTCGGCACCGCGCTCGCGGCATATGCGGTGCTCGTGAGCGATCTGCACGTTGCGTATGAGGACTTCCTGATCCTGACGTACCTCTGGGCGCCAGCGTGGGCCGCCGTCGTTCTTCTCAGCCTCTTCGTCTTCGAAGGCCGGGCGCGCGCGAGATTGGCGCTCGTCGCGTGGCTCGCGGGCGCCGCCTCGAGCCTGCTCTTCGTCAACTACGACAACCTGTTCGGCAACCTGGTCTCGTCGCCACACTTCTTCAACGACCGTCTCATCGGCGGACTGCATGGCGCCGACGTAAGCGGTCTCGTCAGCATCGCGGTCGCCGCTGCGGTGTACTGGGGCGGGCGCCGGCTCCAGCCGTCGCGATGAAACTCCCGGTCGCGCTGACCATCGCCGGCTCGGATTCGGGCGGAGGCGCGGGCATCCAGGCCGACCTCAAGACGTTTGCCGCCTTTGGCGTACACGGGACGTCCGCGGTCACCGCCATCACCGCGCAGAACACGCTGGCGGTGACCGAGATCCACGAGGTGCCAGTGCGGGTGATCCGCGCCCAGATCGATGCGGTGGTGGATGACATCGGTGTGCAGGCGGCGAAGACCGGGATGCTCGCCAGCTCGGAGATCATCAAGGCCGTGGCCACGGCGATCCGCGAACACGGCATAGAGAAGCTCGTGGTCGACCCGGTCATGGTCGCCAAGGGTGGAGCGAGGCTGCTCCACAGCGACGCCATCGCGTCGCTTTATCGATACCTGCTCCCGGTCGCTCTCGTCGTCACGCCGAACATTCCAGAGGCGGAGGTGCTGCTGGGCCGATCCATCACGACCCTGGACGATCGGCGCCACGCCGCGCTCGACCTCGTCGCACTCGGGCCACGTGTGGCCGTGGTCAAGGGCGGTCACGCAGGCACCGAAGACCTCGCCATCGACGTCTACTGGGACGGCGTCGACCTGGTCGAGCTGAAGGGCCGCCGTATCCACACCAAGAACACCCACGGAAGCGGCTGCGTGTTCTCGGCCGCCATTGCCGCGGGCCTCGCCAAAGGCCAGACACCGTTGGAGGCTGTGCAGGCCGCCAAGATTTTCATCGCCGGCGCCATCGAGCACTCGCTGGACGTCGGAAAGGGCCACGGTCCGGTCAACCCGATGTTCGAAGCGCGACCTGACCCCGAAAACTAGGCGCCGCGGCGCGACGGGAGGCCGGCCTTGATCAGCTCGATCTGCGAGGAGACGCTGAGCTTTTGATACACCTTCTGCAGGTGGGTCTCCACCGTACGCGGCGAAAGTGAAAGGTGCTCGGCGATCTGGCGCACCTTCAGCCCCTCGATCGCCAGCCGCGCCACGCGGAGCTCCTGCGGCGTGAGGTCGTCGGGGCTTGCGTGCTTGCGCTGCCTGCCGCCGGCCACATGCAGCTCATCCATCGCCTGCTGAGCCAGCCACGTCGCGCCGGCCTCCGCCGCGACGTCCGCGGCGCGCGTGAGATACGGCCGCGCCTCGATCGATTTGCCGACCTGCCTCAGGAAGCGCCCGAAGTAGATCATCGTCCGAATCTCCGACAGCGGCTGGCGGATCTGCGCGTAGACCTCGAGTGCATCGCGATACAGGTCAGCCGCCATCTCGTTCTTGCCTGCCTTTTCGGCCAGCTGGGCGCGGCCGAAAAGCGCGGTCGCGCGCGGCCAGCGACAAGGCAGGTCCGCGCTTCTCGCTTCGAGCCACGCCACGACACGCGCCGCGTCATCGAGTCGCCCGCAAGCCACGTGCGCGGTGATGGCGTCGCGCGACCATGGCACGACGCAGGGTTCAAAGAGCCCGGCCTCGTTGGCGATGTTCTCGGCTACCAGGAACAGGTCGCTCGCCTGCTGTTGCTGGCCGCGCCTGCCTGCGATGATGCCCCGCATTCTTTGAATCCAGAGCCGCTGGATCATGCTCTGCGGCAGCTTCTCGAGCCGGTCGCACCACGCGGCGGCATCGTCGATGTGGCCCATCTCGAGAACGGTGGCCGCGTTCGCGATCCACGCATAACCGGCCAACGAAGGCACCAGGTCCACCAACGTCAATGCGTGCTCGGCCCAAGCACGAGCCTCGCCAAGGCGGCCGCGCCTTATGAGGGCGTTCGTGCGTAGCGAGTCGAGGAGGCCCATCGCCATCGGCGCGCCCAGCTGCTCGGCGGCGCGGTATGCGACGTCGAGCACTCGCCCGGCCTCGTCGTAGTTTTCCGCGAACTCCGAAATGAACATGTGGTTGCCGAGTGGTCCCCAGCTCCACGTTGGATCGACGGTTTCCAGGAGCGGATTCAGCTCCGCCTCGGCGGCGGCCGCGGCGGCCGCGGGCAAACCTTCCGCAGACCCCGACAGGAAAGTCACAAGGGCCCAGGTCGAGTCTGCCCGCCGCCTCACGTCGGGGCCCGCGCCCTGGGCCAGAGCCCGTGCTCGCGTGGCGTATTCGACTGCTCGCGCGATGCGGCCGGCGATCCAGCAGGCGGTCGCGTGGTCGAGAAGCGCCTCGATGCCAGGTGTCGGGTCGCCAGCGTCCAGCCCTAGCTCGGCCGCGGCCGCGAACTGCGCCTCCGCCGCGCCTGCGTCGCCGTTGACGAACAATGCTCGGCCGAGCATGCGGTGGACGTTGGCGCGGCCGTCGCCATCGCCGGCGGAGCCGTCCAGGATCCGGCTGTAGATCTCTACGGCCTTGGCCGGCTCGCCCGTCGAAAGCAGTGTTTCGGCCAGCCCGATCAGAAGGTGGGCCGACGGGCTTTCGCCGGCCAGGGTGACGGCCGACTGCAGGCGGTGGCGCGCTGTGGCAACCGCCCCGTCGGCCATCGCTGCCCTGCCGGCGCGCTGAAGCACGGCGATCGCCTCGACATCGCCGCGCAGCTGACCGCTGACCGCATGCTCGGCGGCTTCGCCGGGCTCGACGCCATGGGCGATCAGGTGCCGGAAGGCCGCTGCATGCCATCGCTCGCGGACCGGCGGCGCCATGTCTTCATACAGGGCCTGGCGGAAAAGCGGGTGCGTGAACTGCGCCCAGCCGGCCTGGCCGGGCCGGACCAGCCCGGTGTCGACGAGCACGCCCAGGGCCTCCGTCGCCTCGGCTTCGCTCAACCCGGCCACTCGGGCCGCGAGCACCGGACGGAACTCGATGCCGAAAACGCTCGCCGCGTGCGCATAGCGCAGGTCAGCACCTGGGCCCGCGATACGCGACAGCAGGATCGTGGCCTCCGGTCCGCGTTCGTCGAGCTCCTCCAGACTGCGACCGTCCCGGAGGTGGCGGGCGATCTCTTCCAGGAACAGAGGGTTGCCGCCGCTGGCCGCCCAGACCCGGCCGATGGTCTCTTCGGAAAGCTCGCCACCCATCTGCTCGGTGAGCAGTGCGGTCGCCGCCGGGGGGCTGAGCGGCATCAGCTGCTCGAGCTGGGCCAAGCCCTGCTGGCTCAGATGGCGTGTCAGGTCGAGCGCCGCCCGCGGCCACGGCCGCAGCGTGGCGACGATCGCCACCGGAACCGCGCTCAGCCTGTGGCTGAGAAAGGAGACAAGCGCCAGTGAGTCGGGATCCGCCCAATGCAGGTCGTCGAGCAAGATGAGCGCCGGCTTCTTTCTCGACTCCAGGTCGCGGAGGGTGGCGTAGAAGTACGCGGCCCGTGCGTCCAGACCCGCCGGCGCCGCGCTTCTGGGGGCGTCCAGCGGCGTGCCGGCGCCCAATCCCCGCAGGGCTTCGCTGACGATGCCGAAGTGGAGCGTCGCCTCCATGGCCTGTCCGCGGCCGATGCCGACGGCGAAATCACCCGCAAGCTCTCGCGTGCTCTCCAGCACGCTCGTCTTGCCGAGACCGGCCTCGCCGATCACGAATAGAGCCTGCCCTTCGCCCGCGCGCGCACGCTCGAGGACGAGGGCGATGGCCGCCATCACTCCTTCCCTTTCGAACACGGCGTCGCCGCGCGCATCTTAAATCTCCGTGCGCTCACGGATGACGAGCGCACCGGTCCTGCCTAGCATGCGAATCGGTTTGAAGGCTGATGGGGCGCCGAACGGGGTAGAGGCCATGCTGGCTTCGGTCCGCAGCAAGGTGCCCGACCTCTGGGACCGAGCCGCGTTGGCGCTCGCGGCCGGGCAGGAGCACGTCGCCAGCCTCGCTTTGCGCCGCCGCCGGGTGCTTCTGCACGAGCTGGAGAACCTCACGCAGCTCATCGCATCGAAGACTCCGCACAGTCGCGTTCGGGCTCGGATCAAAGCGGCCGACCGGCTTCTGGACGCGAGCCTTTCCGAGGCATCGCGCACCGGGCTGCCACCCCCTCGCGAAGCAGTCGTGCTCGATCTCGATCCGGCCGTTCAGTCGGATCTTCGTCGGCTGCGTGCCGAGATCCGAAACGAAACGCCTTCCTCTTCTGTTTCTGAAAGGGAGGAAGGAGGGCGGTGATGGTAGTTGCGACCTCGACTCCAGACTTACGCCGGCCGCGCCAACCGGGTGTGGCGAGCAATCGATTCACGTGGACATTCGTGCTGCTCTGCATCTGGTTGATGGCCGGCGCCTACCTCGACTCCTGGCACCATCACAGCCTCAAGGGCGTGGAGACGAACTTCTTCACCCCGTACCACGCCGTCCTGTACTCGGGCATGACCGCGATCGGGATCTTCCTCGGCCTCAACGTCGTCCGCAACTTCCGTCGCTATGGGACGTGGAGCGAGCTGCTTCCCGACGGCTACGGCGTTTCGTTGCTCGGCACGGTGCTCTTCGGCGCCGGTGGTGTCCTTGATCTTCTGTGGCACAGGAAGTTCGGCGTCGAGTTCAGCGTGGCCGCGTTGTTCAGCCCGCCGCACCTGTTCCTGATGCTCACAGGCGGGCTCATCGTGAGCGGTCCGCTTCGTGCGGCCATGCGGCGGGGCGGCGACAGGTCGACGTGGCCGGCGATCATCTCGGGCGCGCTCACGCTATCGATGCTCACGTTCTTCCTCCAGTTCGACCAACCCCTCATCGACCGCTGGGCAGCCGGAACCATGCCCGATCCTCGCGGTCCCCTCTGGATGGAGGAGGAGCTCGGGATGATCGGCCTCATCCTCTATGCGGCCATGGTGGCCGGGCTGCTGGTGATACTCCTGCGCAGGTTCGAGGTGCCGATCGGCACCGTGACCGTGATTCTCACCATCAACGCCCTGCTTCTGAGCCCCGTTGCCAACCACGCCGAGCTGGTCCTGGTCGCGCTGCTGGGAGGTGCCGCGGGCGACCTGCTGCTGTACTTCCTGCGGCCCTCACCAGCGCGGCCGTATGCATTTCACGCCTTCATGTTCGGGGCGCCCGCCGCGCTCACGGTCTCGTACTTCGTGGTCCTCGCGGCGACGACAGGCGTGTGGTGGGAGGCGACCATATGGTCCGGAGCCGTGCCCGTCACCGGCATGGTCGGATGGTTGGTGAGCTTCATCGCTCTGCCCGGTCCGTCGGCGCGAGCGAGGCTCGCACCGAGCACTCCCGCCGCCTAAACATTCAGTACACGCCCGGACGACATGCACGCAATCGCTGCCTACGGTGGTCTCCAGCAGGCCATGCGTTCGCAGGAGAACAAAACCATGTCGATCAACCCAGTGCGGCGGCCGCTGTCGGTCGCGACGCCGTCGGCGCCGCCGCCTGTCTTTGCCATCGCCTCCGGCTACGAGCCGCGCAGCATTCCGGCCGAGGCCTACGAGCGCGAGCGCGGGCGCCGCAGGCGCATCGCCCCGGCGGCGATCGCCATCCTCGCCTTGATCACATTTGGGGTCGTCGCCGTTCTCATCTACCGTCTGCGCTCGGACAAGTAGGCTCCGATAAGTAGCCGCCCGACCCACCGGTAAAGCGGCCTTGTAGCGACCCGCCTCCCCGACTGGCGCGTTGTCGATCTGTCTAGCGAGCAGGAAACCAGAGGGGGTAGCGGATGGCTATCGTGATCCCAGGACCGCTGGTAGGGGCATTTCCAAGCAGGATCGGCAGGGCGCACATCGTCCATGTGTCCGACCGTGAGATCCGGGCCCACAACGGCCGCGTCGGTGAGCTGTGCGTCCGGATCGGACGCCAGCTGGGCATGACCGAGTCAGAGCAACGCGTCCTCGCTCGGTCCGGCCTCCTGCACGACATCGGCAAGCTCGCCCTTCCGGGTTCGATCCTTCACAAGCACGACCCGCTCGACGACTCGGAGTGGAAGCTCATGAAGACCCACCCTGAGGTCGGCCTGAAGATCCTGCAGTGGGCGGGGCACTTCGAGCGGGCGCTCCTGGCTGTGCTTCACCACCATGAGCGGATGGACGGCAGCGGTTACCCGCACGGCCTGGTCGGCGACGCGATTCCAATCGAAGCGCGCGTGGTCGCGGTGGCCGACATGTACGACGTCCTGACGTCGGACCGGCCATACCAACGAGCGCGCAGCGAGCGCGAAGCACGGCGCCTGCTGCAGCAGGAGGCAGGCCCGCACCTCGATCCGGTCGTGGTCAGCGCGCTGCTAACTTCTCTCGATTCGCACACCCCAAAGCTTTCGCGCGCACTGGACTAACCTTGGCGGCGTGACGACACGGAGCAGGGCCGTGCCGCTCCCGTTCGTACAGCTCGACTACATCTACACGCCCAGCTCCGACGTCGCCGCCGATTCGAAGTACTTCACCGAGGTGCTCGGTGGCAGGCTGGCGTTTGCAATCGAGGGAATGGGTACGCGGGTCGCGAAGATCGAGCTCACCGACGGGCCGCCCTATGTGCTTCTCACCGACCACCTCGAGGGCGACCGGCCGATTTTGATCTACAGGGTCGAAGATCTCGGCCGCGCGATGCGCGAGCTGAAGAAACGAGGCTGGGCAAAGGCCCAAACGCTGGAGATTCCAATGGGTCCATGCTGCTCGTTCACGACCCCCGCGGGCCATCGCCTGGCCATCTACGAGCTGACACGCCCCGAGGTCGCCAGGCATTTCGACGGCCGCTTCGACTTCTGACAACCGCTCGGTCTCAGCCTGTGTTCTGAAGTCCGGCAGCCACTCCGTTGACGGTCAGCAGGAAGAGGCGCTCGGCCGTGGCCCGCTGCCGGCGCGCACCTTTCGCACGGAGCTCGCGCAACGCGCGGAGCTGCAAGTGTGAGAGCGCGTCGACGTAAGGGTTTCGCAGCTCGACCGCCCACGACAAGACACGATGCCGTTCGAGCAGTCGGGTGTGACCCGTCACCGCCAGCACGTTCTTCTTCGTGAGGTCGTACTCACGCAGGACCCGGGTCGCGAGGTCCGGCCGGTCACTCAGCGCCAGGTATCGAGCCGCAATCCGCCTGTCGGTCTTGGCCAGGCTCATCTCGGCGTTGTCGAGGAGGACGTTGAACAGCGGCCATGACGCGTAAGCGCGGCGCAGGTCGGCAAGCGGCGCGGCTTCGAGGCCGCTTCCGAGTCCGTACCAACCCGGCAGGTTGAGCCGCATCTGCGACCAGGCGAACACCCACGGGATTGCACGAAGGTCCTCGAGACTCTCGCCGGCCCCACGCCGCGGCGGCCGGGATGCGATGCGCATCCGGCCCAGCTCTTCGATCGGGCTGACCTCCGCGAACCACTCCGCGAATCCGGAAGTCTCGACCAGCCCGCGATAGGCAACGCGGGCGGCCGCATCCACATCCGCGGCAAGCTTGCGGAAGCGTCGCGACGGCTCGGACCGAGCCGGGGCGGTCGTGGCTTCGAGCACAGCCGAGGCGACCTGCTCGAGGTGGCGCCTGGCGATGGCGGCGTTTCCGTAGCGCGCGAAGATGACCTCGCCCTGCTCGGTCACCTTGAATCGGCCCGCCACCGATCCGGGCGCCTGGGCACGGACAGCGCGATTGGCGGGACCGCCACCGCGTCCCAGGGCTCCGCCTCGTCCATGAAACATGGTCAGGCGCACGCGCCGGCGCTTGGCCCAGGCAGTCAGGTTCGACTGGGCTTCGTAAAGCGCGAGGGTTGCGGACAGCGGCCCGACCTCCTTGGTCGAGTCGGAATAGCCCAGCATCACCTCCAGTCCGCGGCCGGTTTCCGCCAGCCGGCGCTGGACGGGCGCGAGCGCAAGCATCTGCTCCATCACGTTTGGAGCCTCACGCAGGTCATCCACCGTCTCAAACAGAGGGATGACGTCGAGCACCGGCGGATTGCCGCCGGTCGCGTGATCGGCCAGCTCGTACACGGCGGAAATGTCGCTGATGTTTCGGGTGAAGCTGACGACGTAGCGCCGGCACGCTTCGGGGCCGAACCTTGCCTGGATGCTGGCGATCGCGCCGATGGTGTCGAGCACCTCACGAGTCAGCGAGGACATCTCTCGGTTCGAGCGGATCTCGGCCAGCGCACTTGCGTGGACATGGCTGTGCTGTCGCACCTCGAGCGCGGCGAGATGAAACCCGAACGTCTCCGCCTGCCAGATCAGATGCTGCAGCTCGCCGTAGGCCTGGCGTGGCGCGCCCGCGCCTGCGAGCGAGCCCTGGACGCTGCGCAGGTCGGCGAGCAGCTCGTCTGAAGACTCGTATCGGTCGCGGTCTCGCGACCGTGTCGCGCGCAGCCGGTCGCCGACGTGGAGCAAGAACTGGCGGTGCTGCTCTGACGGAGAGCGCTTCTCCAGCTCGGCCCAGCGCTCCGGGTCGGCGGCACGAAGCGCCGCCAGGCGGCGACGAAGATCCGCCTCGGGTGGCGTGGTGGCGGCGTCGGCCGTCAGCGCGCGGCCGATGCGCAAAGTCGCAGCCTCGAGCCCGAGTAGTGCATGCTCGGCCTGGATCAACATCGTCTCGGCCGTCACCTTCGCGGTCACCGAGTCGTTGCCATCCCGATCGCCCCCGACCCAGCTGCCAAAACGCAGGAACGCCGGCGCGAGCGCAGGGCGCGTTCCGGTGTCAGATGGGCCAAGTGCGCGATCGAGCTCGCGATAGATCGCGGGCACGACACGAAATAGAGTTTCGTCGAAGACCGCCATCGTCGAGCGGACCTCGTCCAGCGGTGTGACCTGAGACGAGCGCAGCTGCCCAGTGCGCCACAGCGAATCGATTTCTTCGGTGAGCCGGCGCATCGATTCGCTCCGTCCGCCCTCTGACGCCCTCGGGTCCTCGAGCCGGCCCAGCTGCTCGCCGATCCGGCGGATGGCCGCGACCACTGCCCGGCGCCTGGCCTCGGTCGGGTGCGCCGTGAAGACTGGGTGCACCTCGAGGCGTGCAAGGACGTCACGCAGGCGGCGCCGGC
>MNEW01000058.1:12758-27598 GCA_001917895.1 Actinobacteria bacterium 13_1_40CM_66_12 | reverse complement strand
CAGATCGGTTGGGCTCCACCGTTTGCCTCCGCGAGGCGCGCCCGGTTGATGAGCACCTGGCCGGCCGGCAGGCGGAGCACCCGGCCCGCCTGGAACGTCGGCTTGTGGGTGGCGACAATCACAGCCGTCCCGGCCGCGGCCGCTTCTTCGAGCAGCCGCTTGACAACCTTCGCGTTCTGCTCGTCGATCGCCGCCAGCGGCTCGTCTGCAAGAAGGACGCGAGGATGGCCGGCCAGGGCGCGCGCGACGGCGACGCGCTGCCTCTCGCCGGCAGACAGCTGGCTCGGGTAGGCCTTCCGCCGGCTGCCGAGCCCGAAAGTCTCCAGCGCTTGGAGCGCCCGCCGGCGAATGCGGTCGTGCGGCACGGTCGGGTCGACGAGCATCAGTGCGAAAACCAGGTTCTCGAGGGCGTTCAGGCGCGGCAGCAGCCGCTGCTCCTGATAGATGAACGCGACCTCGCGACGGAGGCGCCCGAGGCCCCGCCGCCACCAGCTGTGCAGGCTTCGTCCCTCGACCCAAACTTCGCCTCGCGTCGGACGGACCTGGCCGTGGATGAGTCGAAGCAGCGTCGTCTTGCCCGCCCCGCTCGGACCCACGATCTCGACCAGCTCGCCGCGTGCCACTGAGAAGCTCACGTCGGCGAACAGCGCATGGCGTCCGAATGACTTGGTCAGGTGCGAGATTCGAACCGCGGGGACTGGAGCTCCGACTCCGTTTGGAGACGGGCGTGTCGCAACGGTCCCGCGTAGCGCGGGCTTCACCATCGGCGCCACCGGATCTCGGTCTGTGGCGCGCACGCCGTTAGAGGCCACCCCGGTGTCCCACCCTTTCCCTGCCCAGATTAGCCCAACCTGGGCGGAATTTAGGAAAGGCCGGCCCAATTCTGGGCGGCCCTGATTCGAGGCTATTTTTTGTGGCCGTCGGCGGCTTTCACGAGCAGCCTGTCAGGGACAGCGGCGCCGCCGATACGGCGACTGAAAACGTGCCGCCCGAGGGTGAGACGGTCACGAGCCGGCTTCCGTCGGCTCCGGGCACGACCGATTGGGACGCCGCTCCCGACGTGGTCACGTCTCCACCTACCGCGGGCGGGATGTAGACGATCGTCGACGGGTCACCAGGCCGTGCATGGGCTTGCAACGAGAACGCCCCGGTATTGGCGTCGTACTGATACGTCAAGGTCGGATCGGCGGAGGCGCGAGGGTAGACGCGCGAGAGCAGGCGTTCCCTCGCCGCCCGCAGGCAACCGCTCGACTTGGCTTGAGGCGAATGGTCGCTGCAGTCGATCGCCTCGAACATCCCCCACGAGCCACAGTTCTCCATCCACGTCCAGAACGCGAATCCGACGCGATGGCGTTCCTCCTCCTGGAGCTGGTTGGTGAGCATGAGCGCGTCCCACTCCGGCGAGTTGCCGAACTCGGCCACGAAGAGCGCCGCTCCGATCGCTTCCGCCTCGCGCTCGGCGAGCGAGTAGCTCTGCTCGTATCCGCCAAACGGATAGCCGGCCTGGTCAGGCCTTTGTTTGGCAAGCGAATCCAGCGTGTAGATATGCGTGTACGCATGCATCGCGAGCACGAGGTTCGGGTACGAGCTCACAGGTAGGCCGAGGTGGGTCGGGAAGTCGGTCACCTCGCGCAGCAGGCCCGTGTCGAGAAAGAAGAGGTGCCTGAGGTCGTGCACGCCCAGGTCTCGATATCCGCACACGGCCGGCATGACCGCGCCGCTCCAGCATGGAAGCCCATCACCGACACCGGTCACCGCGTCGATGACTCGTCGATAGAACGGAAACAAGAGGAGATCTTCGAAACCGGGGGGTAGATTCCAGCCGGGCAAGGGCTCGTTGAAGATGCTGTACCCGGCGACGGTCGTGTCGCCCTTGAAGCGCTGGGCCAGGAATGCGACCGAGGCGATGTACTCGTCCTGGATGCCGCCGCGGTTGTACCAGAAGTTGGTGTTCGCCTCGAGCACGGCGGGGTTGACCTCGCGCTTGCTGATGTAGGCCTCTGAGTGGAATCCGTCTGTGATCGTGGCCCAGGCCGGCGCGCCAGTGTAGTAGCGAAGGTTCGCCGTCCCATCCGCGGGCGCGCCGACATAGCGTGAGTACGCGTTCTGGTGCATGTCGAGGATCACGTACATGCCCTGGTCGCGCGCCCAGCCCACGACCTGCGCGATTCGCCCCAGGTAGGCCTGGCTGAACTGTCCCCGTTGAGGTTCTATGAGGCTCCACGAAAGCGGCAACCGCAGCGAGTTGAATCCGAGCGCGGCCATCTTCGCGATGTCGTCTTTGCACAGCGGTGGCACGGGCATAAAGGCGGTGTTGGCCGGGCAAAACTCGCCGTCGTATGCCTGCCTGTCGATCGGGTAGTAGGGGGGAGGGTCCGGCCTCGTGGGGTTGCCGCCATACCAGAAGTCGATCAAGCCTCCCGGGATGGCGCCGTGCAGGAGCACCATGCGGCCCTGGTCGTCGGCGATGTAGGGCACGCCGCCGTTCGGGTGCGCGACGTGCAGCCAGGAAAGCGCGCCTTGCGGCACCCGGCCGGAGGCGGTCGGCGGCGGCGTGAGCCTGACGATCATCGAAACGAGCACCGCGCCCGGGTACGTCCAGGCGGCGAGCACCAACACGAGCAGCGCCGCCGGCACCCGCCAGCGGTTGCGCCGCCGGGTCACGAGGCCAAGACCCAGTACGCGATGCCGAGCAGCGCCGCCGCGAGCCCGATCGCGCCGGCAAACAGCCCGACCCCGGCCGACGTGGCTCCACCCAGGGTGCCGTCCGATGCCCGGATCCGCTGAAGGGAGCGTGCACCCGTCCAGATCGCGAACGGAGCGAAGATTCCAAACCAAAGACCGAGAAGGCCGAGGACCAACGCTCGCGTCGCGGCGCGATCTCGGGTCCTGCGGTCCTCGATCATCAGGTCACCAGAAAGAACCGTCCGCCAATAGCAGATAAAGGATCGGGCCCACGCCCCACAAGAACGTGACGATGATCCATAACAACTTCTTCACGCCGCCCATGTCAGTTCGCCCGACGATGTTGATGATGCAGAGGACCCAGGCCAGGGGATGGAGAAAGATCGCCAGCAGAATTTCGATTAGAAGCTTCATCGCCTATAGCATGCCCCAGAAATAAAGAGGCGCGGGACCCGCCCGCGCCTCCAACCGAACAATGAGTACCGACGCTGCTACGAAACGTCCGCCCAGGTCATCGTTCCCACCTCCACCTTGGGATCAATCCGCGGTTTCTGTTTCCGGCGCCTCGCACTGGTTCTTCTCTGTCTTGTCCTCCGCCTTGGCCGCGGCCTTCTCCGACTTGCCTTCTGTCTTGTCGGCAGCCTTGGTGGTGCTGGCGGTCTTCTCAGATGCGTCTTCCGCTGCGCTCGCCTTCGTCTCCGACGCGTCTTCGGTGGTGTCGGCGGCGTTACAGGTGCTTTCGGTGGTCGATTCCGATTCGCCCTTCGACTCGGACTTGCTCGAAGCGATGGCGCTCACGCATTGGCCGTGCACGCCATTGGGCCCGTGGGGGCAGCTTTTGGCAGCGGCCGCGACGGCGTCCCCATGAGAGTCCGAGCTCGTGGGAGTCACCGCGCCCACGCTGGCCAGGACGCCTCCCGTCCCGAGCGCCAACACGGCACCGGCTCCTACCAAGAGAAAGCGGACCTTAGACATTCTTCCCTCCACGAACAAGACTCCCTCCTCCGTGGCCAAGAAGAACCCGGCCGGCGCCCGAAGTACCCAAATTGAGTTGGGCGCCCCCGGCCCTGTATGAGTCACACTAACCAGGGAGCCTTTGATTGTGCCGTTGACACGAGCTTTGATCGCGTGAGCAGCCGTAAGTTGAGCCGCATGCGCGTGATGACCGGTGCCGCTCGCACGAACCCGATCGACCTCGAATCCGACGGCAGCCTGGCCGCGCGGGAGCTGAGCTTCTTGGTGAAGCTGGCCCAGGCGGCCGCCTCGACGCAGAAACCGGACGAGCTGCTCGCGCTCATCATCGGGGAGGCGACCTCGGCCATGGGCACGGACGTGTGCTCGCTCTACTTGCTGACCCCGCCGGGCCGCGAGATGCTCCTGACGGCCACCAACGGGCTCAACGAAAAGATGATCGGCAAGGTCGTCATGCGTGTGGGCGAGGGCATCACCGGCTGGGTGGCCGAGACCCGGCGTCCCGCGGTGGTCCCCGATGTGAGCAAGGAGCCTCATTGGAAATGGGTGCCGGGCCTCGACGAGGACCGCTTCCAATCGATGCTCTCGGTCCCGATCGAATCGGGTCCGCGCCTGGTCGGCGTGCTCAACGTGCAGACGGCCGAGCTGAAGGACTTCGATTCGGGCGACATCGACTTCTTGCGCGCGATCGCTGCGCAGGTTGCGGGCATCCTCGAGCGCAGCGAGCTTCAGCGGCGCATGGAGGTCCAGCTGGGCGAGATCCAGCTTTCGCACGATATCCACGAACGCTTCACGAAGCTCTCGCTCGAAGGCGCCGGCATCTCATCGATCCTCGAGGTCGTGGGCTCGCTCGCCGGCGGGCGGGCCGCGCTCTATTCGCCTGACGGCTACCGGGTCAGAGGAGTGGGTGAGGCGTCGGACGGCATGCCGCCGCGAATCCATGTGCCGCAACCGCTAGCGCAGGCCGGCGCACGCGAGGTGCGCATCAATGCCGGCAGGCCCGCGCGCCCGCTCGACGTCGTGCCTGTGCGGGCCGGCAGCGACCTGCTCGGCTTTCTCGCGGTCGCCGTCGATGAGCAGACCGTCGACTCGCACGGTCGGCGGCGAGCCCTCGAGCACGGTTCGACCGTGCTAGCGCTCGAGATGTCAAAGGAGCGCGCTGCGGCGGAGGTCGAGCGCCGGCTGCGGGGTGACCTGGTCGAGGAGGTGCTGGCCGGCGGGATGGAGGGCGATGAGGCCGAGAGGGTGGCCAGGCAGGCCGAGCGCCTTGGGCACCGGCTGCCCCACCGCGCCTGGGTGGTGGTGCTGGAGCCGGATGACGACGAGACTGAGGCTGCGCTCGCCGGTCGTGGTCAGCAGGATCGCCTCGACACCGCGCTGAGCGGACTCATCAGGTCCCGATTCCCGGGCGCTCTGACCCTGGTCCGGTCGGCGTCGGCGGTCTTTCTGATCCCGGACGAGATCGCGTCGGACCTGCCTGCGGTCGAGAAGCTGGCCGGCCTCGTCCTCGCCGGCGCCGCCCCGGTGATGAAGCCGGGGACAGCTTCGGTGGGCATCGGCAACATCGCCAACTCGGTCGGAGAGTTGGCGCGATCCCACGTCGAGGCGCGACAGGCGCTCCGGCTCACGCGCCGCGCCGGCGGGCGGAGTCGCGTCGCTTCGTACCGGTCGCTCGGCGCGTTCCGCCTGCTCCTCGAGGTGCAGAGTCCGGACGCGCTCCGCCGCTTCGTCGACGAGCTCCTGGGGACGCTGCTCACGTACGCGCAGTCGCGGGACACCCCACTGCTCGAAACTCTCGAAGCGCTATCAGCGGCGCGGTGGGTGCGCCGCGCGGCCGCGCGCCAGCTCGGCATCCACATCAACTCGATGAGCTACCGGGTCGATCGGATCCAGTCTTTGACCGGCCTGCAGCTCGACGACCCGGAAACGCGCGTCGCGATCTCGATCGCCCTCCGCGCGCGCGCCATGCTCGGCATGTAGGAGACGATTTCGCACGTTTCGATCAAACCGCGCCTATTTCATGCGCGGATTTCGCGCGTGTTGATCAAACGGTGCGAAATAGTGAAAAAGGGCCCCGGTTTCCCGAGGCCCTTTCTGGAGGGTGGCTAGCGAGGACTAGACGTCGGAATAGAGCATGAACTCCCACGGGTGCGGCCTCAGCGCCACCTGGTCGACCTCGCGCTTGCGCTTGTAGTCGATCCAGGTGTCGATCACGTCATTGGTGAAGACGCCGCCTTCGATCAGGAACGCATTGTCCTTCTCGAGCGCATCTAGCGACTCGCCGAGCGAACCCGGTACGGACTTGATCTTCGCCTTCTCCTCACCGTCGAGCTCGTAAATGTCCTTGTCGACCGGTTCCGGTGGAACGATCTTGTGCTTGATGCCATCTAGCCCCGCCATGAGGCATGACGCGAAAGCGAGGTATGGGTTGGCGGCCGGGTCGGGTGAGCGGAACTCGATGCGCTTCGCCTTCGGGTTGGTCGTGTACATCGGGATGCGCACGCACGCCGAGCGGTTCCGCTTCGAGTAGACGAGGTTGATCGGCGCCTCATATCCCGGCACGAGCCGGCGGTAAGAGTTGGTGGTCGGCGCGCACAGCGCGAGCAGCGCCGGCGCGTGCTTCAGCAGCCCGCCGATGTAGTAGATCGCGGTCTGGCTGAGTCCCGCGTAGCCGCTCTTGTCGGCAAACAGGTTCTCGCCGTCCTTCCACAGGCTCTGGTGCACGTGCATCCCGGAGCCGTTGTCCATGAAAAGAGGCTTGGGCATGAACGTCGCGACGTAGCCGTGCTGCGCGGCGACGTTCTTGATGACGTACTTGTAGACCATCATCTTGTCGCCCATCTTGGTGAGCGTGTCGAAGCGCATATCGATCTCGGCCTGACCGGCGGTGCCGACCTCGTGATGCTGGACCTCGACCTGCACGCCGGCCTCGATGAGCTTGAGCATGATCTCCGACCGCAGGTCCTGAAGCTTGTCGGTCGGCGGCACCGGGAAGTAACCCTCTTTATGCCGCGGCCGGAACGCCAGGTTCGGCTCGGAGTTCTTGCCCGAGTTCCAGATGCCTTCGTCGGAATCTATGTGGTAGTAGCCGCTGAAAGCGTTCTGGTCGAATCGCAAGGAGTTGAAGAGATAGAACTCCGCCTCCGGGCCCCAGTAGCTGACGTCGGCGATACCCGAGCGCCTCAGGTGCTCTTCCGCCTTCTTAGCGATGAACCGGGCGTCGCGGCTGTAGGGCTCGCGGGTGATCGGGTCGACGACATCGCAGATCAAGAACAGCGTCTTGTGCGAAAGGACCGGATCGATGGTCGCGGAGTCCGGGTCGGGGACGAGCATCATGTCGCTCTCGTCGATCGCCTGGAAGCCGCGGATGCTGGACCCGTCGAATCCGAGGCCGGTGACGAAGCTGTCTTCATCGAGCTCTCCAAGCGGCAGGCTGAAGTGCTGCCACGTACCGGGTAGGTCGATGAAACGCACGTCGACGACCTCAACGCCCTCGGCCTTCGCGCGCTCGATCACCTCGCGCGGGCTGGTCTTGCTGCCGCCCTTGGTCACAACTGCCATCAAACACCCTCCTGAACCCTGGATTTCGGTGACGGGCCCCGAATGCATCCTAGGAACAGACGGCGAGTGGGATCACGGTGGCCTCGAACGAATACGCCTGCCCGACTTATGTGTGGGTCACACGATAAGAGTTGTCCACAAGCGCAGTCCGGTCGTGCGAAACGCACGAGCCACAGCAGTCGTCTTCGTCAGGAGCACACGTTTCGAGCGCGGTCGTCGCACCCATAGCCTGACCACGAGCCGATGGCCAAACCACACGGAGGTGACGTTCTTGTCGATGCCGAGCTCTGATCTCAGGATCGCGCTGTCGAAGCGCAAACCGTTGTTCTTTATTGCCGCGGGTTTCGCATTCCTGGCCGGTGTGATTCCCCTTGCCGTGGCCGCCGACGACAACACCGCGACGCAGGCGGCCGGCGTCGCCGCCGACACGGTCTGGGTGATCGTCACCGGCTGTCTCGTGATGTTCATGCAGGCGGGCTTCGCGATGCTCGAAGTCGGTTTCAGCCGCATGAAGAACGTCGGCACGGTGGTCGCCAAAGTTGTGACCAACCTGAGTGTGAGCTCGATTGCTTATTGGGCGGTCGGCTTCGGCTTCGCCTTCGGCGCCGGCGGCATCTTCGCCGTGATCGGCGGCAGCGGCTTCTTCCCGACCTTCAGCCCAGGCTCCCAGATGAATCTGCCGGCGATAGCCGGGAGCACGGCGCCCGCGGCGGCCAAGTGGTTCTTCGAGTTCGTGTTCTGCGCGGTCTCTTTGGCCATCGTCTGGGGCACGATGATCGAGCGCACCAAGTTCATCGTCTACATCCTTTTCGGCGTTCCATTTGCCGCCCTTATCTATCCGCTCATCAGCCACCAGCTCTTCGGCGGCGGCTTTCTGATGGCGACACTCGGCAGTCAGGACTTCGCGGGCTCAACAGTCGTGCACCTCACGGGCGCTACCGCCGGCCTGGCCGGCCTCTTGCTCCTTGGGCCGCGCATCGGCAAATACGAGAAGGGCAGGTCGAACGCGATCCCGGGCCACAACATGCCTCTGGCTCAGCTCGGAGTGCTGATCCTGTGGTTCGGCTGGTTCGGCTTCAACCCAGGATCGACCCTGAACGCGACGAACCTTCACTTCGCGGACATCGTCGTCGTCACGAACCTCGCGGCGGCCGCGGGAGCGGTGGCGGCGCTGGCCACGATCTACTTCATCACCAAGACGATGGACGTGGGCATGATCGGCAACGGAGCGATTGCGGCGCTCGTCGCCATCACGGCGCCATCGGGCTACGTCGAGCCGTGGGCGGCGATCGTCATCGGAGCGGTCGCCGGCGTGATCGTGGTTGTGGGCGTGCTCGTCCTCGACAAGGTCCTCGACGACCCGGTCGGGGCGCTACCCGCGCACGGCCTGGCCGGCATCTGGGGCACGCTCAGCTGCGGCCTCTTCACCGTCCCGGCGCTGGCCAAGTTCAACGGCGTCGGCCAGGGTGGATTCTTCTACACCGGCAGCCTGCACCAGCTCGGTGCCCAGGCGATCGCGGTGACCGCGTCGTTCCTCACCGTGTTCGTCCTGAGCTATTCGCTCTTCTGGATCATCAAGAAGACCGTCGGCCTCCGCGTCTCAGCTCGCGAGGAGATGGAAGGCCTGGACATCAGCGAGCACGGCATGTGGGGCTACCCGGAATCGTTCATGCCTGTGCCCGGCGGCGTTTACCGGCAAGCGGATACACCGACGGTCAACCCACTCCGATCGCCCGAACCAGTGGGCAGTCCGGCCCGGAGTGAGGGATCAGCAGCATGAAAATGGTCATGGCGATCATCCGGCACGAGCGTCTGCAGGAAGTGCAGGACGTGCTCGACGAGTGCGGCGTTTCCGGAGTGACTGTGACAGAGGTCAAGGGCTGTGGCGCGCAGCGCGGCTACACGGAAAAATACCGCGGCGCCTCCGTCCACATCTCGCTGAGGCCGCGGCTCAAGGTCGAGGCGGTGATGCAGGCTGAAATCGTGAAGACGGTAGTCGACAAGCTGGCGGAGGCAGCGCGCACGGGCGACCACGGCGAAGTCGGCGATGGCAAGATCTTCGTCATCGACGTCGAAGATGCGGTTCGCATCCGAACCGGCGAACACGGCCCTGCGACTGTCAAGCACGCAGAACGCGCTATGTGGGGCCACTAAAGAAACGATATGAGGGAAAACCCAGATGGTTTTCCCTCATCGCCGGGCGCTTTCGCGCGCGGCTGCGCCCATTCCGGTATAAGGATCGGCTTGTTCTAAGAGTTTCTTTAAGGCGGCGCTTGGGAGTGAGAAAGACAAAGTCTCGGCCGGGGTTAACCCGGCCGACAAAGCTACGCTGGCGAAAGAAAGTGCGGTCGGGGATTTCCCCGGCCGCACTTTTTCTTGACCGAAGAAGGTCGGTTTTAGGCTGCTCCTGCTTCGTCGGCAGTCGCCTGCTCGGAAGCCGGAACGTTCTTTTCGATCCAGGCCTTGATGGGCGCCTTACCGCCTGGGTAGCCGATCAGCCGGTCCACCAGCTTCCCGCCGCTGAAGATGCCCAGCGTGGGGATGCCCATGATCCCGTAGCGGATCGCGATCTCCTGGTTGACGTCGACGTCCAGCTTGCCGATCGTCACCTTTCCGGCGTACTCGTCGGCCAGCTGCTCCACCACGGGCGACATCATCCGGCACGGGCCGCACCAGTCGGCGTAGAAGTCCACCACCACGGGATTGCTTGCCTGGAGCACGTCGGCCTCGAAAGTCGGGCCGTCAAAGTGCTTCATGTTTTCCATGTCAAATACAAGCCCAAGGCACCCCTTGCTATTCCCCAGCCATAATCGGTGACCATGGCAGCCGCCTCAGGCATCCGGACCCCGTCTGCCTTCGACCAGGCCCTCCACCAGTTCGGAGCCCGCCTTTTCGAGGCGGCTCCCGGCCTGGTGACGTGGGTGCTTCTGCTGGCGCCGGCCTGGATCCCGATCATCTTTCCCTGGCCTGGAGCCTTCGTCGTGGCGGGCGGTGTCCTGCTGTTCGACGTCTACTGGCTGGGGCGGTCGATGACGGTGGTCACGGGGGTGTACAGCACGCTATCGAAGATGCGCCGGGACATGAAGAAGGACTGGCTTGCCCTGTGCTACCAGGACCAGGCGAACTCCCTCCATGACCCTCTCCAGTACATCCACTTATGTGTGATCCCGACTTACACCGAGCCCTACCACGTGCTCGAGCAGACGGTCCAGGCGATCGTCGACGCCAACTATCCGGCTGACAAGAAGATGATCGGGATCATCACCCGAGAGACGGACAAGCCGGGCTGGGAGAACGTGGCCAGGCTGAAGGAGAAGTTCGGGGACAGGCTGCGCGGCTTCTATCACATCAAGGATCCGCTCGAACCGGGGATCGTCATCGGCAAGTCGGCGGCGATGAACTGGGGCGGGCGGTGGATGGTCCGTGTCCTGACGGAGGAGGGTTACGACCTCAACCAGATATTGATTACCGACCTCGATTCCGACTATCGCGTCCACCCGCAGTACTTCGCGTGGATCAGCCAGCACCACGCCCGCACACCACTGCGCGACTTCGTCATCTGGCAGCCGGTGCCTCTGTTCCACAACAACATCTGGCAGGTGCCGATGGCGGTTCGCGTGATGTCCGCGGCCACGTCGCAGTGGCAGCGTGCAGCCTGGAATTCGTGCACCGGGCAGGCTACTGGGACAAGGACGTCATCCCCGAGGACTCGCGGTTCTACTGGAAGGCGTTCTTCACGTTTGGCGAGCGATTCTCGGTGAAGTCGGTGTTCCTGCCCCTGTATGGCGACTCGCCCAACTCGCGCGACTACGCGTCGACGCACATGAGCCAGTACAACCAGATCAAGCGCTGGGCCTGGGGCATCACCGACGTCCCATACGTGCTGGCGCGCTTGTTCAAGCATCCGGAGATTCCGCTCGTGCTGCGCATCCGGCGCTTTCTCAACCTCTTCCTCAACCACCTCAACTGGATCTTCCTGCCGCTGCTGTTGATGTTCGGGGCGTCGGTGCCGATCTGGGTCAGCCAGGACTTCGCGCTCACCGACCTGGGCCAGGCGCTGTGGTCGTGGTCCGGCATCCTGCTCACGATCACGCTGTCGACGGTGGTGTTCTTCCTGTTTTTCGAGCTATCGATACTGCCGCCAAAGCCGAAAGAATGGCCGTTCTGGAGGAAGGTTCTGGTACACGTCCAGTACATGGCCTACCCGGTCGTCGGCCTGGTGATGAGCGTGGCGCCGGCGCTGGAGGCGCACACGCGCTTGCTGCTGGGCCGTTACCTCGAGTACCGAGTCACCGAGAAGGTTTGACCACGATGGATGCCGTCGGCGCGAAAACCATCGCTGAGACCATTGGCAGCCTGTTTACTGAGATGCATCGCGAGATTCGCCAGCAGGTCGAGGGGCTGGACCGGAAAGCGCTCAACTGGAAGCCGCATCCAGATGCGAACTCCATCGCCGCCCTCGTCTTCCATGCGTTGGGTTCGGAGCGCGAGATGATCAATGCGGTTCGGGGAATCAAGACAGAACGCGATCGCGCAGCCGAGTTCGAGGTGGAAGCCGACGCTGCCGATCTGATCGCGCTGCTCGAAATTGCCGACGCCGACATGGATCGGCACGTCGACGCCCTTACTGCTCACGATCTGGTCGCCCCGCGTCCGCGCGGTGACCGTCCTCCGCGCCCCGGGCTGGAGTGGCTGGTGCGGAACTACGGACACGAACGTGAGCATCTCGCGCAGATCGAGCTCACCAAGCAGCTTTATGGTGCCGGGCGGTAGGTTCGCCCCTTCTTACGCCCCGCAGACGGGGCTGTTGATGAACCACGGCAGGCAGAACTGCGGGCCTGCCAGTGCCCAGACCGTGAGCAGGGCGATGATCGCCAGCCCAGCCACGAACACCGTGCCGGTCAGCACGTTGCGGCCGGGAACCGGCCACGACTTCATGCCCCTGCGCTTGGCAATTCTCGGGCCGAAGTAGGCGTCGATGAACGGGAACAGGAGCAGCGCGCCGAGCACAACCGGCGGAACTATAAGGGCCATGAACAGCTCTGGCCCTAGCTTCAGGAACTGGAACAGGAACAGGAAGTACCAGTCCGGTCGCGGGATGGTGACCGTGCGCGGATCGGCTGATGCCTCGAGCTGAAGGTTCTTCTGCACGAAGAAGGCGAGCAGGCCGACCGCGACCAACATCACCACGGCGATGATCGGATAGGGCCAGAAATGGTCGGGGAAGAACGGGTGAGTGTCGTCCTCCGGCATGTCGTCCGCCAGGTGGTGTCCCGCATCGCCCATGAGGATGGGGAAGAGCGCCAGCCCGACCACCACCGGGTAGAGGATGTGGTCGGGCCCGATCGGCAGCCGTTTGTAATCGGGTTCCAGCGTATGGCCGTGCGACTCGGACTCGATGACGGGTACCTCTGTTTCGGCGACTGCAGCGCCCGGCCCTTCCGTCGTCACCTTCTCGTCTTTCTTATTTGCCATCACATCGGCTCCGAGATTCCATGCGCGCGGATGAAGCGGAAGTGGATGTACATCAGAAGGACGATGAGAGCCGGCAGCAGGAACACGTGAATATCGAAGAAGCGCTGCAGGGTCGGGGGTCCGACAGCCGGGCCGCCCTGGAGCAGGTCTTTTATGAAGATGCCGAGCTGTGCCGGTGGCGCGAGCCCAGCGATTTTGATCGTGACCTCAGTCGCGAAGTACGCCTTGGTGTCCCACGGCAGCAAGTAGCCTGTCAGTGAGAACGCAAGAATGATCAGCAGCATCGTCACGCCGACGATCCAGTTGAGCTCTCGCGGCGCGCGGTACGAGCCAGTCCAGTAGACCCGCGCCATGTGCAGCAGCACCATGATGATCAGCAGGTTGGCGCCCCAGAAATGCGTGCCGCGGATCAGCCAGCCCAGAAACACGCTGTTCTGGATGAAGTTGACGCTGGTGTACGCGGGCGCGGGGTTGCCGCTGGCGTCCGGCACGTAGTAAAGCGCGAGCAGGATGCCGGTCAGGAGCTGCAGCACGACCAGGATGAAGACCATCCCACCGAAGCAGTAGTAGAAGGCGTTGGCGAAGTTCGGCACGCGCTGGTAGAGCGCCTCGTCGACAGCCTTCGTGAACGGGTAGCGTTCATCGAGCCACTCCACCACCGCCATCTGGATCTCGCGCGGGTGAGGAATGGCCATCTCTAAAAGCCCAGGATCAGGCCGTCGACTTCGATTGTGTTGGGGTCATTGCCATGCGTCCACGTGAGGTGCGAAAGGGGGTCGGCGGCTGGGCCGTGCAGCACAGTACCGTCGAGGTGGAAACGCGAGCCGTGGCACGGGCAGTCAAACGTCTTGGCGTCGGCGTTCAGCGCGATCGAGCATCCCAGGTGGGAGCAATTGATCGCGAAGACGTTCACCTTTCCGTGCAGGTCCTTGACGACGAAGCCACCGAAGGCCAGATCTCCCGCCGCGTTGTCGCCGCCGCCGTCGGCCATGACGAAAGCCGAGTTGGGGCTGGTGGGGGCGTCGAACTTGATGGCGTTACCGTTCGACAGCTGCTCGATGGGCGTGGCCAGCGTTACCGCGAGTTTCGTCTTCTTCTGGCCCTTGGCGGGTGCCGGCCACAGGAAGACGAGAATCGGCGCCAGCCCGATGGCCACCGTCGCGGTCAGGAGGCTGGCCATCCACCAGCCGAGAAAAGTGCGGCGGGTGAATGTCCGGGGCGTCGAATCAGCCATCCGACCCGAATTCTAGCCGCCCTTCAGGCGCGGGCGTAAGGGGGCAGACCGACCGCGTCGCGCACCTCGACCATCGTCCGGCCGGCGATGGCGCGGGCGCGCTCGCCGCCGCTTTCAAGGATGGCATCGATCTGCTCGCGGGTCAGCTGCGCGCGCCGCTCGCGGAACGGCGCGAATCGCTCGACTATGCGCTCGGCGAGGAGCCGTTTCTTCTCCTGGCAACCGATTTGCGCCCTTCGGCAGAGTTCCCAGTAGTGCTCCCAGTCGTCGAAGAAAAACCTATAGAACGCGCAGACATTGCAGGATCGCGGGTGGCCGGGATCCGTTTTGCGGGGCCGCTTCACGTCGGTGACCATGCTCATGACCTGCTTCCGAATTACGTCGGGTGGGTCGGTCACTCCGACGATGTTCTTGAGGCTCTTCGACATCTTTGCCTTCCCATCGGTGCCTTTGACGATGGGGGCGTCGGGATTCAGGACAAGTTGCGGCTCGGGGAACACCGGGCCATAGGTGCGGTTGAAGCGGCGAGTGATCTCACGCGTGAGCTCGACGTGGGGAGCCTGGTCTCGACCCACAGGCACGACGTCGCCTTTGACGATGATGATGTCAGCGCATTGGAGTACCGGGTACTCGAAGAGTCCGAGGTTCACGTTGTCAGGCTGGTCGCGCACCTTTTCTTTAAACGTCGGCACGCGCTGCACCCAGCCGAGCGGCGTCACCATCGCGAGGAGCAGCGTCAGCTCCGCCACCATCGGAATCGACGATTGGCGGTAGATCACGGTCCGTTCAGGATCGACGCCGATAGCGATCAGGTCCATGACCATGTCGTAGAGGTCGTCGCGGAACTCGCGGGCATTGGGAATGGTGGTCAGCGTGTGGTAGTCGGCGACGAAGATGTACGACTCGTACTCGT
>MNEW01000058.1:0-12733 GCA_001917895.1 Actinobacteria bacterium 13_1_40CM_66_12 | reverse complement strand
GACCGGGCGTTAGCATTGCCGCAAATTGCCAGACGACGATCGAGCACCTGACGTACCAGTCGCGACCGCCGGATTAGGTTCGCGTGCGCTTCGCAACACCGTCCTGGTGCTGGCGGCCAAGGTGGTGGCGCGCCTCATCGCCCTGGTCACGGTCATAGCCACCTTGAAATGGCTGATGCCCGCGCCTTATGGGACCTTCACCACCCTGATCAACTACACGGCCATCGTCAGCGTGGTCCTCGACCTCGGCTTCAACGTCCTTTATGTGCGCGAGGGCGCGCGCCACCCGGCCGAGATCCAACGCTATCTACGCAACGTCATGTCGCTGCGCCTGGTGATGGCGGTGGGAGGCTTCGTGGTCCTGGCCATCGCCCTCGCCCTCGCCGGCTTGAGCAGCCTGCTGGTGCCTGGATTCCTGCTCATGGTCCTTACCTCTTACTCGACCCTCCTTCGCAACACCCTGTATGCGGTCCAGCGCCTCGGTTATGAGGCGGTGGCGGTCATTCTCGAGAGCGCCGTCCTGCTCGCGCTCGTGCTCATCGGCATCAAGATCGGTGCGGGAGTCACGTACTTCGTGTGGGCCTACGCGGCGCAGTACGCGTTCAGCTGCGCGTACTTCGCGATCGTGCTCTGGTGGCAGAAGATCGCCGTCGTCGGCTGGAAGCTCGAACCGCAGCTGGTCCGGGAATGGTTCTTCCAGGGCCTTCCTTTCGCGCTCACCTTCGTGCTCACCATCCTGTACTTCAAGATCGACCAGCCGCTGGTCTACGCAATCCGCCCGCACGCCGAGGCCGGATGGTATGCCGCCGCATACAAACCGTTCGAAGCGCTCCTCTTCATACCGATGACGCTTCTGTCGGTCGTGTTCCCGGTTCTATCCGTCTACTTCCGTGAACGGCCGCAGGAGCTGACCGACGCCGTGAGCCGGTTCTTCAAAGCTCTGCTCGTCATCGGCTGGCCGATCGCTGTCGGTCTGTTCGTTCTCGCTCATCCGCTCACCTCGATGTTCCTGTATTCGCAGTCAGAGCCGGCGCTGCGGATTCTCTCGCTGGCGCTGGCCATCGGCTTCGTCAACAACGCCTTCATCGGCGCGCTGAGCGCATCCGACCGCCAGCTGTCCTTCACCTGGGCCGCGGGCTGGAGCCTGGTCGCCAACCTGGCACTCAACCTCATCCTCATCCCGTTCTTCGGGTACCTCGGCGCCAGCTGGGCCACCGTCCTGACCGAGGTCGTGCTGGGAGTTGCCGGGTGGGTACTGACGAGGCGCCACATCGGCCAGGTCCCGGTTCTTCAACTGACCTGGCGGCCGATCCTTGCCGGCCTCGTCATGGGCGCGGTTCTGTTTCCGCTCCGAAACCTCGAGGGCGTCCAGGTCGTCATCCCGATCGTGGTTGGCGCCGCCGTGTATGCCGGCGCGGCGCTGCTGCTGCGCGCGGTCACCTCAGACGAGATCGCCTTCGCCCGGAGGGCCTTAGCGCTGGCCAGGTGACCCCTAAGCCGGTTTTACTCAAGCCGCGCGGCGCGGTAGAGCCCGTGCCGTGGCAGGAAATCGCCGTCGATGCCCCCGAGCTCCGACCGCAAACCCCTGTCGACGAAGTCCAGTTCGTGGCCCTCGACGTCGAGACAACAGGCAACGCGCCGTTCCTCGTCCTGGAGATCGGTGCCGAGAGGTTCAAGCTCGACGGCCCGCTTTCGTTCTTCGACACGCTGGTCGACTGCCGAGCCCCCATCAACCCATACGCGCGCCGGCGTCACCACATCGAGCGATCGATGCTGATCGGCGCACCCGAGTTCAAGGACGCGCGCAGGGCATTCCTGCGCTTCGCGCATGGCGCGGTGCTGGTCGAGCACAGCCACGACGCATTCGACACGTGGCTCGTCGGGCGTGGCCTGGAGAGCCCGCTAGAGCACCCGATCATCGACACGTCCTCGCTGGCGAGACTTGTCCTGGACCTGCCGAAGGGGCAGACGCCCGGGCTCGCCACGCTCGTCGAGGTACTGGGCCTCGACGTCACGCCGGCGCACGCCGCGCTCGACGACGCGCGCGCGACCGCGATGGTTTTTCGAGCGCTCATCGCCCGCGCCCGGGAATCGCTGGGCTGGAACACATTGGGCGACGTGCTGGCGGCAATCCCTCCGCGGCCCGTCGTCGACCGGACGCCGCCTAGTCGAAGAGCGTCATCTGCAGGTCCGGCTCAGGGTGCTCGAGGCCAGACAGCCCAACCCCGATCAGGCGCACCGGCCGCGACTCGACATGCGACTTCTCCAGCGCCGAGCGCGCGGCGCGGAAGATCGTCTCGACGTCGTCGGTCGGGCTCGTCCGGCTCACCTGGCGGCTCACCAGCCTGAAGTCCGGGAGCTTGAGCTTCACGTAAATCGTGCGCGCGCGCACGCCTTCAGCGACCAGGCGCTCGACCACGCGATCGGTCAGCTCGCGCAGCGCCGCTTCGAGCTGGCCGCTGTCGCTGACGTCGTTCTCGAATGTCGTCTCGGCGGAGATGGTCTTCGCGGGTTTGCTGCCATCGACCGGCGCTCGGTCACGTCCCTGGGCCATCCGCTGGAGCACGGCTCCGCCGACGCCCAGCGCCTGCACCAGCCGCTGCGTCTCGTACGCCGCGAGCTCGCCGACCGTGCGAACACCCATCGCCTGCAGCCGCTCTTCCGTCTTGGGGCCGATGCCCGGTATGGCTCCTATCGGGAGGGGGGCGAGAAAGTCGGCCTCGGTCCCGGGCGGAACCAGGACGAGTCCGTCTGGTTTCCTGGTGCCACTGGCGACTTTCGCCACCAGCTTCGACGTGGCGGCGCCGACCGACGCGGTGAGCCCGACCTCGGTGTGGATCTGGAACTTGATCCGGCGCGCGACCTCCTCCGCGTTCGAAGTGCCGTGGCGCGTCCGGGCGGTGACGTCCAGGTAAGCCTCGTCGAGGCTGACGCCCTCGACCAGCTCGGGCGAGGTGAAGCGCCTGAAGATCTGGTGGATGAGCCGGCTGGCCTCGCGGTAGCGCGCGCCATCGGGGCTGACGACGACCAGCTGGGGGCAGAGCTGAAGCGCTTCATGGAGGGGCATCGCCGAGCGCACCCCAAACCCGCGTGCTTCGTACGACGCGCCCATCACGACCGCCCGGCGCGACCGCCCGGCCACTGCCACCGGCACCCCACGCAGCTTGGGATCGTCCCGCTGGTGTACCGAGGTGTAGAAGGCGTCGATATCGACGTGGAGGATGGTGCGTGGCCAGTTGTCCGGTCGAGGCATGCTGTGGCGGCCAGTCTGCCACAACAACTTGTGGCCTACTTCCCATTGATGCCCCGATTGTCGCTGTCTAGGGGCTCGGGGTCGAGTTCAGCGCCGCGGCGACATTGGAGAAAACGTTGGCGATCTGCCCGCCCATGGTGCCAAGGATGACGAGCACGACCACGACGACCAGAATGAGGACGATCGCGAACGCACCGACCGTGAGACCGATGGCGAGCCCCACGCCGCCTCCGGAGCGCGCACGGGCGGAAGCGGCGGGCACCCAGGACTGGCCGTTCCAGCGCCAGAGCCGGTCCTGCGAATAGGCGGGTCGCCAGCTCGCGCCATCCCACCACCAGAAACCGTCGGGCGAAAAACGGCCGGGCTGCCCGGTCTGGGCGGCGGGCATGGCCTGTTGAGCGGGCGCCGGGGGTACACCAGGAGGAGTTTCGGGTGGCGGAGGCTGCTCCATGGGCGAAAGCCTATCCGAGTACCGCAAGTAGAATCCCGGTGCAGTGAAAGGGGTCATCCTCGCCGGCGGTACCGGCAGCCGGCTTCACCCGCTGACGCAGATCACGAACAAGCATCTGCTCCCTATCTACGACCGCCCGATGATCAGTTACGGGATCGAGGCGCTGGTCAAGGCCGGCGTGACCGAGATCATGCTGGTCACCGGTGGCACGCATGCGGGGGAGTTCCTGCGCCTGCTGGGCAATGGCGACGAGTTCGGGATCGCGCGGCTGTTCTACGCCTACCAGGCCAAGCCGGGAGGCATCGCCGAAGCCCTCGCCCTCGCCGAGCGCTTTGCCGGTGGCGGGCGCACGGTGGTACTGCTGGCGGACAACGTCTTCGGGCGATCGCTGAAAGGCTGCGTCGAAGCTTTCGAGAAACAGAAGGCCGGCGCTCGCGTCGTGCTGTCTCGGGTGACCGATCGAGCGCACCTGCGGCACCTGGGCGTGGCCCAGCTCAACGGCACGCGCCGCATCGAGCGCATCGTCGAAAAGCCAAGCGATCCCCCCAGCGAGCTCGCCGTCACCGGAGCGTACTTCTACGACGAGACGGTCTGGGACGTGCTGCCCAGCCTCGAGCCGTCGGGCCGCGGCGAGCTCGAGATCACGGACGTCAACAACTGGTTCGTCGAGCGAGATCTCATGGAGTACGACGTCCTGGAAGGATTCTGGGGCGACGCCGGCGAGTCGATCGACGCGTACTACGCGGTCAACGACCACGTGCGCAAGAACGGAGCGAACCACGAACCATGAAGCCGGCTTCCGTCCGCCCGATCGAAGGTGTCGTGATCAAGGAGCTCGTCACACACGTTGACGAGCGCGGTTTCTTTCGCGAGGTGATCCGCGAGACCGACGATTTCTTCGAGCATTTCGGCCAGTGGAGCCACTCCCTGATGCATCCCGGCGCGGCCAAGGCCTGGCACATTCACCAAAGGCAGACCGACTGGTGGTACGTCGTTGGGGCGCTGAAGGTGGCTCTGTACGACACACGCGAAGGTTCGCCGACAAAGGGCAGTCTCATGCAATTTCTGATGGGTGATGCGCATGCCACGTGCGTGAAGATCCCGCCGGGCGTTGCCCACGGGTGCCGGGCGCTCGAGCGCAGTCATCTCCTCTACATCAGTTCGAATGTCTATGCGCCCGATGACGAGGGCCGGATCCCACACGATGACCCGTCCATCGGGTACGACTGGACGGCCGGCCCTGAGATCACATAGCGGCTGCATGGCATGAGGTCGTTCAAGCGCCTCCTGGTTGCGGGGGGCGCGGGCTTCATCGGCTCGAACTTCGTCCGGCTCCTGCGGAGCACGCGGCCTCAGATAGAGATCACAGTCCTCGACAAGCTCACTTACGCCGGCAACCCGGCGAACCTTGCCGAGTTCGAAGGCACAGGCGGTTACAGGTTCGTTCACGGAGACATCTGTGACGGCAAGCTCGTCGATTCGCTTGCGGCCGGCGTGGACGCCATCGTGAACTTCGCGGCCGAAACGCACGTAGATCGTTCGCTCCTGGAACCGCTCGCGTTCATCGACACCGACGTGCGCGGAACCGCCGTCCTTTGCGAGGCGGCACGGAAACACTCGCATCGCGTCTTTCTTCTCATCAGCACCGACGAGGTCTACGGCGAGGTGCGCGAGGGCCGCTCGCGTGAGGGCGACGCGCTCAAGCCGCGCAGCCCGTACTCGGCAAGCAAGGCCGGCGGCGAGCACATCGCGCACGCTTACGCCGAGAGCTTCGGGCTGCCCCTGTTGGTGACGCGGGGCTCGAACACATTCGGGCCGTACCAGTACCCGGAAAAGCTCGTGCCGGTATTGATCACGAACGCCATCGACAACCTTCCGCTGCCTCTGTACAACGATGGCTCGGCGGTGCGCGATTACGTCCACGTCGAGGATCACTGCCGGGCGATCGATCTCGTCCTGCACGACGCGCCGCTGGCGGACCCCGTCTACAACATCGGGACCGGCGTCGAAACCGATGGCAACCACGTCGCCAATGCGGTGCTGGAGATCATGGGCAAGCCCAAGAGCCTCATCCAGTACGTCGCCGACCGTCCCGGCCATGACTACCGCTATGCGCTCGATGTGACGCGGATCACCGACCTGGGTTGGGAGCCGCGGGTCACCTTCGAGGAGGGATTGGAGCGGACTGTGCGCTGGTACGTCGACCACCCGGATTGGTGGCGCCCGTTGAGGTCGGGCGAGTACTGGGACTACTACAAGCGCAACTACCGGCCGCTCACGACGCCTTCTTCCTGAAGCGGGCAGCGATCCCGACCCAGTACCAGCGCAAGTAGCGCGGCAGCCAGGTCCACAGCCGGAAGCGGCTCTCGCCCGCGGTGCGATCGCGCCAGGTCGTCGGCACCTCGGCGATCCGCATTCCGAGCGCATAAGCCTTGACCGTGAGCTCCAGCCCGAGCTCGAACCCGCCGTTGGATTCGATCGTCACGCGCTGCAGCAGGCGCTTCGAGTACAGCCGGTAATTGCTGGTGGCGTCATGGATGGGCAATCCGCCCAACCAGTGCAGCGAGAGGCCGGCCATGCGGGACATCGTTCGTTTAAGCAGCGGACCACCGATTTGGTGGCCGCCGCGCATGTAGCGCGACCCGGCGACCACGTCCGCGCCGCCGCTTGACAGCGCAAACATCGCGTCGATGTCGCCGGGATCATCGGACCCGTCGCCCATGGTCACCAGCACGTGCGGCGCACTTGCGGCCGCCAGACCCGACTTCAGGGCGTTGAGCACTCCCCGACCGATGTCGTTGCGGTGGAGAGTGAGCTCGGGCAGCTCGGCCTGCAGCCGTTTCACCACGGGCACGGTGGTGTCGCCATCGAAGTCGTGCACGACCAGGACCTCCAGCGGGCGCGTGCGCGTGCGCTCGACGATCCCGCGAAGCGTCGGCACCACGTTCTCGCCCTCGTTGTAGACAGGTACGACAACGCTGAGCGCCGGTGCCTCGTGTTCGATCAGATGCGTCCCGCCTCGATCTCTTCGCGTATCCACGGAACGACCTCGTCGAGCATCGCGTCAAGCGTGGTGGTCGCCTCGAAGCCAAGTACCTCGCGCGCCTTGCGCACATCGGGCACGCGCCGCTGAACGTCGTGCTCGTAAGGCGGATCGGAAACCAGGTGCAGCGGCCGGCTGGTTCCGTAGACCTTCCGCCAGATCGTCTCCGCCAGCTCGCGTACCGTCGTCGATGCCGCGGTCGAGAGGTTGAAGTCTTCGTTGACCGCGCGCGGCGACTCCATGGCCAGCCGGATGCCCCGCGCGAGGTCGCCGCCGTAGGTGTAGTGACGCACCTGACTGCCGTCGCCAAGAATGTGGAGTGGATCCTGGCCCTTGATGACCTTCTGGCAGAGGTCGGGGACGACGTGGCTCATGGCGAGCTTGACGTTGCCACTCATGATGTCGTGGTCGCGGAGCGCGCGCCGCTCCCCGATGCCAACGCAGTTGAACGGCCTGACGATCGTGTAGGGAAGGCTGTACTGCTCGTGCGCGCCATGCGCGAAATACTCCACGGCCAGCTTCTGAAAACCGTACGTCGATCGGGGTGGTGGGCTCGTTCGCTCCGCGCCCTCAGGAGTGGGGAAGACCTCGGCCGACTCGAAGACCATGCTGCTGGAGATCACGGTGATCCTCTCGAGCCGGCCGCTCCGGCGAGCCGCGATTGCCGCATCGAACGTGGCGGCGCAGATGCGCTCGTTCTCGGCCAGCAGGTCATAAGCGAACTCGTGGAAGTACGAGATACCGCCGATCATCGCGGCGCCGGCGACGACCTGGTCGCAGTCGAGGGCGAGCTCGGTGAGCAGCTTGGCGTCCTTGGCATCGCCCTCCACGAGCCGGTAGCGAGGGTCGTCGTCGTGGCCGCGCCGCACCGGACCGTACTTGCTGAAGTTGTCGACGCCGACCACCTCGTGGCCGGCCTGCAGCAGCTCGGCGACGAGATATCCGCAGATGAACCCGGCGCTGCCGGTGACTAATACCTTCAGAGTCGTATCGGGCCGGTGATGCCCCAGACGTCGACAACCTGGCGCC
Organism: Actinobacteria bacterium 13_1_40CM_66_12; assembly: GCA_001917895.1. Next base: position 4,957 of record MNEW01000058.1, on the reverse strand, counting down.
CTTTGAGGTCGAGCTTCTTGTACGCGCGGTGTGGGGCGGCGATGACGAGCAGGTCCGCTTCCTGCAAGACTCGGTCCAGCGGCAGGAACGACTCGTCATGGATGTATGGGTCGGTGCAGATCACACGGGCGCCCTTGAAGGCGGCGAGCTTGCGCAGCTTGTAGCTCAGCGACGCGCGCGGGTCGTCCGACTCGCCCTTGAACGCCATGCCGAGAATTCCAAGGGTCCTGCCGGCGAGCGGCTGCCGGGAATCGAGGCTGTCGACGATGTAGTTGGGCAAGCCTTCGTTGATCTGCATCGCGGCCTGGCCCATGGGGAAGCGGTCCGGTGTGAAAGCCGAGAGCTGCATGGTGTCCTTGAGCAAGCACGGACCGGCGGCGAAGCCCGGCCCGGGGAGGTCGGCCGCGCGCGGGTAGTCCTGGCGCACCGCGTTCAGCACGCGGTCGTAGTCGACGCCGGAGCGATGGGCGATCTGGAAGAACTGGTTGGCGATCGCGAACTTCATGTAGCGCCAGGTGTTGGTGAGCAGCTTCGCGAGCTCGGCCTCGAGCGGCGTGGTGCGAACGATCTGCACGCCCATCGGCGCGAACAGGCCGCGCGCCTTCTCGAATGCGTCGTCTGACGAGACGCCGATCAGCTGCGGCAGGCTTCGGATCTCCTCGAGGGCGTGGCCCTCCGCGATGCGCTCCGGGCAGAACGCGACGTCGGCGTCGATGCCTTCCGCTCGGATCCGTCTCTCGACCGCTTGCGTCGTGCCTGGGAAGACCGTCGAGCGCAGCACGACCAGACAGCCGTCGTGAAGGTGCGGCATGAGCTCGTCGAGCACCCGATCGAACACCTGAACGGAGGGATTCATGAACTCGTCGATCGGAGTGCCAATCACAAGGACGACGGTGTCGGTGCGAGCCAGCATGCTGGGATCGGACGCGAGCACGAGGCGGCCGGTCGGGAGGATCTTGCGCAGCAGCTCTTCGGCGCCGTTCTCCAGAAACGGCACAGTGCCCGATCGCACCTGCTCGATCTTCGCGTGATCGATGTCGTCGATTCCGACTTTGTAGCCGCAATCGGCAAACGAAAGTGCGAGCGGGAGGCCGACGTGCCCACAGCCGCCGACGACGACAACGTCCAAGCGTTCCATGGCCGCCAAATTATGATGACTTTTGCTCGTGACTCCATCGCTCCGGGTCGCACCGTCGGTGCTGCTCGACATGCGCCCACTGCAAGGGCCGAGCGCCAAGCGTGGAGTCGGCTCCTATGCCAGCGGCATCCTTCACGGCCTGATCGCAGAAGGCTTCGATCCCAATCTGACTCTTCTGCTCGACTCCGACCTGCCTGTGCCGCCCCTGCCGGTCGGCGAGTACAGGCTGGCCTCGTCCCGGCGCCGCTATCGGGGCCACCTGGCAGCCTACGAAGAGGCTGCCGTCCTGGGCCCCGACCTCGCGCGGATCGCTCCCGATCTCTATCACGCCATCGACCTCAAGCTGCCGGCACAGTCGCCGGTGCCCTTGGTCGTCACGCTGCACGACCTCATCCCCTGGGCCTGGGGCGGGCCGACGATGCGTGGCGAGCGGTTCCGTTTTTGGCTCGGGCGGCGGTTGCTCAGGCGCGCGGACCTCGTCCTGGCGGTGTCCCAGGCGACCGCGGATGATGCCGTCCGCCTCGGTAGGGTCGACCCCACCCGAATTCAGATCGTGCCCGAGGCGGCCGGCGATGAGTTCAAACCAAGGCCCGGAGCCCCGGATAGGGTCCGGCGTCGCTGGGGGCTGAAGCGAGGGTACCTGCTGTTCGTCGGCGCCCTCGACGCAAGGAAAGACCCGGCCGCGCTGCTACGCGCATGGGGTGCCGCAACCAAGACGCATCCCGAGCTCGAGCTCGTGATCGTCGGCGATCCCGGTCGTCAGGCTCCACGAACGATGCTCGGAGCCCACATGCTCGGCCAGGTCGACGACGCCGAGCTGGCCGACCTCTACGCCGCCGCCGGCTGCCTCCTGTTTCCCAGCCGCTACGAGGGTTTCGGTCTTCCATGCCTGGAGGCGATGGCCTGCGGCTGCCCCGTCGCCGCGTTTCGGAACTCGAGCGTGCCCGAGGTCGTAGGCGATGCGGCTGAATTGGTGCCAGACGGCGATGCCGAAGCGCTCGGCCGCGCGGCACTTGCGCTGTCCCAAAACCCCGACCATGCGCGGCGGTCGGGGTTCGAACGGGCGAAAGCGTTCGGCTGGCGAAAGGCCGCCCGCCAAACCATTGCCGCCTATGTGGCTGTCTTCGCCAAGCGCCGCCTGCTGAGATAATCGGCCGGCTGTGTCCAGGGTCGCGGTCATCGGCGCGGGCTACGTCGGCTTGACCACGGCTGCATGCCTGGCCGATCTCGGGAACGACGTGATCGTCGTCGACATCAACCGCGAAAAGATCAACCAGCTGCTCCACAACCATGTGCCGTTCTTCGAGCCGGGCTTGAGCGAGCTGGTCGAGCGGAACACGAAAGCCGGCCGGCTGAACTTCACGACCTCTTACGACGAGGCGGTGCCGCGTGCCGAGTACGCGATCATCGCCGTGAGCACTCCGGAAGGCGAGGGCGGCGAGGCGGACCTCTCGTTCGTCGAGGCGGCGGCGCGCTCGATCGCGGATGCGATGGACGGGCCGTTGGTGGTCGTGAACAAATCGACCGTCCCGCCACTCACCGGCGACATGGTGTCCAAAGTCCTGCGCAGCCGGAACCAGAAGCACTCGGCGGAGGTCGTGTCCAACCCCGAGTTCCTACGCGAAGGCTCGGCCATCCAGGACTTCATGCACCCGGACCGCGTGGTGATCGGGAGTCACGACCGCGCCGCCGCCGATAAGGTGGCCAAGCTCTACGAGCCGCTGGACGCTCCGATTCTCATCACTCCGAACATCTACACCGCGGAGATGGTCAAGTACGCGTCGAACGCGTTCCTCGCCGCGCGCATCTCGTTCATCAATGAGATCGCCCGCATCAGCGAGCGCGTCGGGGCCGACGCGAAGCTCGTCGCGGAAGGCATGGGGATGGACAAACGCATCGGGCCGAGCTACCTCGACGTGGGTCTGGGCTACGGGGGTAGTTGCTTGATAGGCGAAGAGACAGTGCTGGTGCGGCGCGGGGATCGCGTGACTCTGACCGCGCTGGCAGATGTGTTTACAGAGTTCAGCTCGAGCGAAGAGACCGAGGTCCTCGCGTGGCAGCCGGAGACTGGCTCGGTTGGTTTCGCGCGGGTGTCCGCGGCGACGATGCGCCCATTCGAAGGCGAAATATTCGAGGTCCGGACCAAGATGGGGCGACGGGTGCTCTGCACGCCGGACCACCCGTTCGTGACACGAGATGGCGTCAAGCTGGCGTCGGAGCTCGGACATGAGGACTGGCTCCCGATTGCGATTTCAAGCCAATCAGTCGCAGAGGTGGCTGGATCGCACGAATTGGTGCGATCGAGCACACACATGACTGGCGGCGTGGCCAGTCAGGTCGCGGTGCGCACAGAGTTGAGTTCACCGTTATGGCGAGGAGTTGGCATGCATGTGGCCGCGGAGCAGATGCCACTGCCCGATCTGACGTGGACGCAGCCGATTGAGCACAAGCGGGCTCTGCTGGCGGGGTACTGGCTCGGCGACGGCAGCTGGAGCTACATCTGTGGCGGACCAAGCGTGATTCTCGAGTGCGGCACCACGAGCCGGGACCTGGCCGACGGCCTTTTGCGCTTGCTCGCGGACCTCGGTGTTGTCGGCTCGATGCGCGTCGGCCGCACGGCCAAATCGACCCGCGACATCTACTGGATCAGGGTCTCAGGCGCGGACCAGGTGGAGGGTCTGCTGGACCTCGTCCCCGAGCTCGAGCGCCAGGCCATCGTCGATTCCTTGTACCGCCAGAAGAAGCGCATCGCGCCCACGGGGTATAGGCGGGAAGGACCAAACACAGCTTGGGTTCGTGTGGTTGGTATCGAGCGCCGCCCGTTCTCAGGAGCGGTCTACTCCCTGGAGGTCCCAGGCGTCCATACGTTCGTCACGACCGGCGGCCTGGTCACGCACAACTGCTTTCCCAAAGATGTGAAGGCGCTGTCGGCACTGGCCGAGCGCTTCGACTATCACCCCGAGCTGCTCCACGCCGTCATGGACATCAACCGCGACCAGCGGATGCTCGTCATCGACAAGCTCAGGGAATGCCTGGAGGGCCTCAACGACCGCATCGTCGGGCTGCTCGGCCTCGCCTTCAAACCCAACACCGACGACCTCCGCGAAGCTCCGAGCATCGACATCGCTAGGGTTCTCCTCGCGGCCGGCGCGCACGTCCGCGCCTACGACCCCGCGGCCATGGATGGCGCGCGCGTCAAGCTGCCGGAGGTCGAATACACGCGCGATTCGTATGACCTCGCCGACGGCGCCGACGCGCTCGTAGTCGTCACCGAGTGGAACGAGTTCCGAAGGCTCGACCTCGGCCGCGTCAAGGCCTCGATGCGCCGGCCGGTGATCGTGGACGGGCGCAACATCTACGACCCGCAGGTCATGCGCGGCCTCGGTTTCACCTATCGGGGTATCGGCCGCGACTAAGGAACGAGCGGTCGTCTCAGGCGGCGCCGGCTTCATCGGCTCGCACCTGTGCGAGGCCTTGCTGGCGCGCGGCATGCGCGTCCTCGCGCTCGACAACTTCATCACCGGCTCGCGCGACAACGTGAGCACGCTCAAAGAGAATCCCGATTTCGAGTTCCGCCAGGCGAACGTCAACGAGTTCATCGACGTCGATGGCGATGTGCGCTACGTCCTCCACTTCGCATCGCCCGCTTCGCCTCCGCAGTACGACGCCAACCCCATCCACACACTGAAGGTTGGCACGCTGGGCACGATGAACATGCTCGGTCTGGCGCACGCCAAGCACGCCACCTTCCTGCTCGCGTCTACGTCCGAGGTGTATGGCGATCCTCTCGTGCATCCGCAACCCGAGACGTACTGGGGC
>MNEW01000019.1 GCA_001917895.1 Actinobacteria bacterium 13_1_40CM_66_12 | reverse complement strand
GGGCCGACCATCGATGCGCGGCATCGCGGCATCGCAGCTACGTGCCGCGGCGACGGCCCTCTCCGCCAGCCCCCGCGGCACGTACGGCATGTCGCAGGCAATGGCGAAGATGACCTCGTGGCGGGCGATCGTCAATCCAGCCTCAATGCCCGCGAGTGGGCCTGCGGCCTTCTTCCGATCGAAGACCAGCCGGTAGGGCACGAGCTCCTCGAGCTGTTCGGGTTCGGCGAACGACACCACCACCTCCGAGAACGCGGGGCCCAGGCGTTCCACCATCCAGCGCAGCAGGTTCGTCTCCCCCACCTCGAGCCAGGCCTTCGGCCGGCCCATGCGGCGGCTCTCGCCGCCTGCGAGCACGAGCAGTGTGGCTTGCATCACCACTATCATCGGCCCGGCTGTGAAAGCGATCGACTTCCACGTTCACCTGCCTACGCCCGAGTGGCTGGACGTCTCGATGCAGGGATACGTAGAGGCTGCCGAGTCGTACTTTCGCTCCAAGGTCGTGCGGCGCTCGCTGGAAGACCTGGCGCGCGACTATACCGAGCTCGACGTGCTCGCGGTGCTGCTTGCGTGGGACGCCGAAACCGCGACCGGACGCCCGCGCGTGCCCAACGAGCTGGTGGCTCAGGCCTGCCGAGACCACCCGGAAGCGTTCACTGGTTTCGGCAGCGTCGACCCGCTGAAGGGCGACCGGGCTGTCGATGAGCTGGATCGCATCAGCGAGCTCGGCCTGAAAGGCGTGAAGCTGCACCCGTCTTTACAGGCATTCGCGCCCGACGACGAAAAACACTGGCCGCTCTACGAGAAGTGCGAGGAGCTCGGCCTGATCGTGCTTTTCCATACCGGGACCAGCGGCATCGGCGCGGGGCAGCCGGGCGGGCAGGGCATCCGCCTCGACTACGCGCGGCCGATCCGGCTGGACGCCGTCGCCGCCTCGTTCCCCGACCTCAATGTCATCGCAGCGCACTTCGGCTATCCCTGGCACACCGAGCTGCTGGCGATGGCGCTGCATAAGACAAACATCTACATCGACATCTCGGGCTGGGCGCCGCGGTACATCCCGAGTGACGTGATCCGCGACATGAAGGGCCGGCTCCAGGACCAGTTCGTGTTCGGTAGCGACTACCCGTTCATCCAGCCCAAGCGATGCCTCGACGAGCTGGCGACGCTGGAGATTCCCGAACCGGTCCTTCAGAAACTGCTCATCGGCAACGGCAAGCGGCTGCTCGGCCTGTCGTAACCACCCGCCAGCCTGGCTGAGGCACTCGCCTGGAGGCGGACCGTTCGCTCTGGAAAGAAATCGAAAGGGAGCGGAACCTCTTCGCGCGTCGCAATCGTGATCTCCGCACCGGTGACCGTGACCGATGTGATCGACGCCATTGGCACCTCCGCGGCGAGGACTGCTTGAACGACTCCGCGCGCCGCCGCGGCGTCCACGGACAAAACGCCAGTCGATCTGAACCCACCGATATCCAGCTGCTGTGAGGCCTCGGTGGCAGCGGTTGCAGTCGCCTCCTCCAGGGATGCCGCCGCCGCACTCACTGTCGCGGAGTCGATCGCATAGGCGGCAACAGGCATGACCACGATGCCCAACGCCACGGCGATGAACGCCATGACCTGGCCGCGCTGCCTACGGATCACCTCGCCGTCAAGTGAGTTCGCCAGGCCTCGATCCGTGTCACGGCTCGCGAGCGCAGCACGACAGGGTGTGGCACCACCAAGCCCGACCAGCCGACGTCGACGACGGCTGTCGAGGTCACCACGATGTCGGTCGACCGGCTGAAGGTTCCGACCGAGATATGAAGGATGGCTCCCCGGAGCGGATAGCCCGCGACCACGGCATCGAAGCGAGCGTGAGCTGTGAGGTCGGCCGTGAGTGGATCCGATGCCCGCGCGGCGACGCCGGCAGCTGCGTGGGTGGCGGCGTCGAGGCCCGACGCAGCGTCCTGAACCTGGACGACAGCCGCGACGCCCACTGCCAGAAGGACGAGAACGGGTGCGCATAGCGCCAGCTCGACGAGCGCTTGTCCTGTCCCCTTCCTCACCGGCTGAATCTCTCTTTGTCGAGCACAACGCTCGCGTGGATCGGCATGCCCTTACCGGGAACAATCGGGACGAGAGATGGCACGGATCCACCAACGTCAACCCTCAACGCGGAACCAAGGTCCGTCGCGCAAATCCACAGCATCGGTTGGCGTCGGGTATCGGCCGGGCACCATACAGCGGCGCCGGCGCCGACGAGGGCCGGCGCGAGCGAATTCAAGGTCACCCGGGCCGCCAGATCGGTCCCTGCGCCGGCCACAGTTCCTGCGCGCGCTCCCGCCACAGCGGCACCTCGCGCGGCGGCCGACTCGCTCGCCCACACGGCCAGTTGCACCGCGCCCAGGACCAGCAGCAGCACGATCGGCCACGCCAGCGCGAACTCCATGAGCGCCGTTCCGCGCGACGAGCGTTTCACCGCAGGCTTCGTTGCAGCGCACTGACTGCGGGAAACATCAAGACGGCGAGGAACGGCAACAGCACGCCGACCGCAGCCGGCAGAAGCACATGGTTCAGCGCGCGGCGACTATGCGCGATGAGGTTGCGTCTCTGCGACCGGCGCAGGTCGGTGGCGAGTGCTCGCGCGCCCTGCACGGCGCCGGTACCGTACTCGCGGCTTGCCGCGAGGATCATCGCCAGGCTTCCGATTGCGGGTATCTCGAGCCGCTCCGCGTACTCGTTCAAGCGTGATTCGAAGGAATCGGAACCAGCCACGTGAGACGCGATGAGCAGCCGGCGCAAGTCGGCGGCGAGCTCGCCCTGCACCTGCATGGTGACTGAGCCCAGCGCCGACACGGCGCTCCCTCCCCCGCCGAGCTCGAGGGTGAAGAGCTCCAGGAGCGGGACGAGCTCACCCTCGAGGCGGCGGCGGCGCGCGGCAATCGCGGATCTAAGGGCGAAGAGAGGAAGCAGGAAGCCGGCGAGGATCCCTGTGCCGCACATGACCGCGGCGCCGCCCACAGTCAGGGCCGACGCGGTGGTTGCCCCGAGGACCCCCAGGCATGCGGAGAGGGCGATTGCAAAAGCGGCCACCCTTTCTGGGCTCTCGCGCCAACCCGCACGCTCGAGGTCGGCTGCGAGCCTCGTGCGCACACGACGAGCAATCAGCGCACGCGCGATCGCCTGCCGTGCCAGCCCATGCGCGGCGGCCTCGACGCGCGTTCCTCCGCCGCACGCGACGAAGACACCGGCGCCAACCAGCACGCCCGCAGCGGTCGCGGTGGCGGCGAGCGTCAGGTCAGGCATCGCTCAACCTCACGCGCTGCAGCCCAGGCAAAAGCAACAGTCGTCTCATCCACAAATAGCTGCACGCCATGACGCCGAGCATCGCGAGCAGGAATGCCTGCCCAGCGAACGTGTGGTACGCGTCGAGGTAGGGCGAGCGCAACGCGGAGAGAACGACGAGAAACACGACCGGCAGAGATACGATGATCGCCGCGGCCGATCGCGCCTGTACTTGAAGTGCACGAGCCTCGCGCTCGACCTCTTGCGCACCGCTTACAGAAGCCTCGAGGTCGGCGAAGAGCGGCGCCAGCTCTCCGCCACCAGGGTTCTGGATCAGGACCGCAGCGGCGAGCATGTCGAACAACGGCTCGCCGATGCGCTGCCGTGCGGACGTCCACGCCTGCCGCCGGCCGACCGAGGTGGCGGCGATGATCCGAAACTCCGAGCGCAGTGGTGCCGGACCGCGCTCCGCAAGCACCGCGATCGCCGCGTGGACTGTAGTCGCGCCGGTCTCCAGCAGCTGGCGCAACATCCGCACCGCTTCGAGCACCGCATCCTGGCGGAGGACCTGTCGAGCTCGCACACGAGCGGCAACCGCGCCCCGGACCAACGCGACAGCGCCGGCAGCGCCCGCGGCGGCCAGAACCGGAAGTCCGGTTATCAAGGCAGCTGCGCAGCCACCGAGACCAGCGACCATCACCTGGAGGATCGCGAGGCCGGCGGCCCCATTGTCTGTCCAGCCGGCCCCGGCGGCCAGGGCACTTTCCTCCGCCCATCGCGAGCGCACGAACCGCTCGAGCCAGGAGGTCGCGATTGCGTCATCGGGCACCGTAGGCGGCGGCACGGCGATCGCGAGAGTGGCCGCGGTGACTCCTAGGCCCGCGCACAGCGCAGCCGCGATCTCAAGCATCGAACTCATCGAGAAGGCGTGATGGATCGCAGACATTGGCGAGCTTGGCTTGCGCGCGCTCAGGCAAGGCCGCGAGCGAACCGACGCGATGCCACCTGCCGTCGCTCCCGAGCGTGACCAGGTCACGCACCACCGCGCGGCCGTCGTCCAGGCCGGCAACTACGCTCACCGACGTCAGCCGGCGCGAACGAGGACCGGCGTTCGCGTGCGCCGGCCTGATGAAGCCGGCGTAAAGCACGAGGTCGACCGTGTTGACGACCTCGGACATCACCGTCTCAGCTCTGGGCGAATGCGGGCTGCGCAGAGCCAGGCGGGCCAGCCGCGGGAGCGTTTCGCGCGGGCTTTCCGCATGGATGGTGCAGATCGAGCCCGGATGCCCCGTGTTCATCGCATCGAGCAGGTCGAGGGCCTCGCCACCCCGAACCTCGCCGATGACTATGCGGTCGGGTGACATTCGCAAAGCCTCGTGGACGAGCATCTGGATCGTGATGGCGCCACGGCCTTCGGTGTTGGGCAGCCGACCTTCTAGCGAGATGCAGTCCGCCAGCTCGCGCCACAGGTGCAGCTCGGCCTGGTCTTCGATCGTGACGACACGCTCGTCGGGACCGATGAGCCGGGCCAGCACCCGCATGAAGGTCGTCTTGCCTGCGCCCGCGCCACCCGACACGAGGATGTTCAAGCGGGACGCGACCGCGGCCTCGAGGAAGCCGATGAGCTCCCGAGGCAAGAAGCCCGACGAAGCGAGCGCATAGAGGTCGCGAAACCGTTCCGACGGATGGCGCCTGATGGTGACGCTCATGGGGCGGGCGGGCGGCGACAGGGCCGCATGCAGGCGGCTGCCCTCAGGAAGGGTCATCGTCACAGTGGGGCTGGCGCGATCTAGACGCGCGCTCGGCGTGCCATCTGTGTACCAGTGAACGAGCTCCACGAGCCCAGCCTCGTCGGCGAACGGCGGCGGGAGGGTGTGGCGACGGCCGGCCTTGAAAACGAAACAGGCTTCCGTGCCGTTGATGCGAACCTCCTCGACCTCTGGATCGGCGAGGTGCTCCGCCAGCGGACCAAGTGGCGTGACCGCCGCGAAGACGCGGCGCCAGAGCTGCTCCGACTCTTCGTGAGTCGGGGGCGGCAACGTCCCGCGCTGGTCCTCGCCGACGATTCGTCCCACCAGCTCGTAAACCCAGCGCTGGTCGTCTACACGCAGGCGCGTGCGATCGCGGCGAGCGAGTTCCGCGGCGAGCTCGGCCTCGACGAGGGCGCGGACGCGAGCCTCGGCGGTCGGCGGTGCAACCGCCGTCACAACCATGTCGAGCTCACCCCCTTCATCGCCCCGACGCCACGACCATCGCATCATCCGAGCTGGAAATTGGGACCTCGGTTCCATGTCCGGCGCCCGGCTCGGCCACGACTGCCGCAAGGTGCATGGTCGCCGCGGCAAACACGAATGCGGCGGCTTCCTTGGCGGGCACCGCGACGACCAATCCGCCATTCGTCGCCGCCTGCACCTCCACGCCCAAGGCAAAAGGCACCACCGTGGGATGGTCTGGTGTACCCGCGATCAAGAGCAGGTCGACCCTGGCGCCGTTGGATACAGGCGGTGCCTGACCCACTGGCACGAAGACCAGCCGGCGGTCCACGAACGATGTCGAACTCATCACGTCACCGCGCTGGATCAGCTGACCGGCGGGGATGTCGTGGGCCGCGCGCAGCGCCGAAAGTCGTGACTCTTCACCGACAGTGAACAGCTGTGCGGCGCCACCTTCGATGCTGACGCGCTTCACCTGAATAGCGTCGGTTGAGAGCGGTACTCCCGCTTGCAGATCGTGCGCCGCTGCATACACATCGACCGCGCCACGGGCGGGATCCGCGAACACAAGCAGCCCCGCGCTGACTGCGCCGCCTGCCAGCAGGGCGGCCAGCGCCACCAACCATCTGTTCTTCATGCATGAACCTCCGCGACGACTTTATGACGGCGAGTGATTTCCTCAAAGAGTGGTTGTTAAGGAGGCTGGCCGCCTGTTGAGTAGTTGCCTGCTTGTAAACCTATACTTGACAACGCCTCAAGGCCGAATATCGTGCTCGTGATGGCAGCTGCGACCATCGAAAGAGACGACCACGAGGCGGTCGAAGACCGGCGCCGCTCACTCATGGCGGAGTCCGACTGTTTGCTCGACGACGTCGAGAGGCTCCGTCTCGACGACGAGGTTGAGGTGCCTCAGCGCCTGCGTGAAGCGATCCGCGCGCTGCACGTCCGTCTCGGTCGCTCCGATCCGCCTACCCCTCCCTCAACGCTCCATGCCGCGCACGACCTTGTCTTTGCGGTGCAGCAACGACTGATGGCGGCCAACCCCAAGCATCCGCGGCCCAACCGACACGCGGGGCGCCCTGGCGGACAACCCGTCATCACGCTGGTTCGCGAGAACAGCCTTTGGAAGCTGCTCACACTGCCACCTCCGCCAAGCGGCGAGGTGGACGAGGAATGGTTGGAGCTGGTCGAGTGCACGGTTGAGCGGGCGTGGGACCGCTGGTGCTATGCGCAGCAGCACGCCATACGCGCAGCGCACGAGCGGTACAAACCACAGGTCGCGCTCGCCGTCGCGCGCACGGCGTGGTCTAACTACTGGGATCTTTACCTGGAGGCGGGAGAGATCAGAGGCCGTGTGAGTGGCCCGACTTCTTCGAGGTCGCCAGGAAGCGCTGCAACTCGGCGTGAGTGATCGGCCTGGCGGACGCGCGCACCCTCTGCGCGAAAAGATCGAGGAATGTGCGCAACCCTTCGTCATCGAGCGCGGTCGCGGCTTCGATGATGCCGGCGGCTTCGCCGCGATGAGATGGCTCCAGCATCTGGGCGAGGTCGTCCGCAAAGTTCGGCGGCAGGTGCTGCATCACGCCGGAGTGTACGGACGCACCCTTCTAGAATCCAGTGACCATGCAGCCGGTCGTGATCGGGGACGTGATCTGGGAACCGAGCCCAGACGTGATCGCGAGGAGCCGCCTGAAGCGCTTCATGGACCGGCACGGCATCGAGACTTTCCCGGAGCTTCTGAAACGTGCAGACGAGGACATCGAGTGGTTCTGGGACGCCGCCATCAAGGACATCGACATCGCCTTCTACCGCCATTACGACCGCGTGGTCGACCTCACGCACGGCAAGGCCTGGGCGCAGTGGTGGATCGGCGCGCGCATGAACATCGTCCAGAGCTGCCTCGACCGCCACCGTGATCAAGAGTTCCACGACAAGCTCGCGCTCATCTGGGAGGGCGAGCCGGGCGAGGTACGCAAGCTCACATATGGCGAGCTCGACCGCGAGGTCTGCCGGCTGGCTGGTGCCCTACGGCGGCTTGGTGTGCGGCCCGGCGATCGGGTCGGGATCTTCATGCCCATGTGCCCCGAGGTCGCGATCTCGGTGCTCGCGACCGCAAAGATCGGCGCGGTGATCCTCCCGCTCTTCTCGGGCTACGGCCCTGAGGCCATCGCGACCAGACTCCAGGACGGCGAGGCGAAGGTGCTCATCTGCGCCGACGGCTTCTACAGGCGGGGTCAGGTGATACCCATGAAGGAGACCGCCGATCGCGCCCTGGTCAAATCACCGACGGTGACAAAGCTGATCATGTTCCGGCGCGTCGTGCGTGACGTGCCATGGACGCATGGACGCGACCAGGTGTGGGACGTGCTGCTTGAAGACGAGCCCGACCGCGCGCCCACGCACGAGCTCGACCCCGAAGAGCCGCTGATGATCATCTACACGTCCGGCACCACCGGCCGTCCCAAAGGGACTCTGCATGTGCACGGCGGATTCCCGGTCAAGGCCGCGCAGGACATGGCGCACGGGTTCGACGTCGGCGCCGACGACACCATCTTCTGGTACACCGACATCGGCTGGATGATGGGCCCCTGGCTCATCATCGGCTCGCTCGCTCTCGGCGCGACCATGGTCCTTTACGAAGGCACGCCCGATTTCCCGGCACCCGATCGTTTGTGGCGCATGGTCGCCGACCACAAGGTCAGCGTCCTCGGCGTCTCCCCCACCCTCGTCCGCGGGCTGATGACACATGGCGACGAGCTGCCCGCGCGCCACGACCTCTCGAGCCTTCGCATCCTCGGCGGCACCGGCGAGCCATGGAACCCCGAGCCGTTCAACTGGTTCTTCAAGCACGTCGGCGGCAGTCGTATCCCGATCATCAACTACACAGGCGGAACCGAGATCGCGGGCGGAATCCTCTGCG
>MNEW01000080.1 GCA_001917895.1 Actinobacteria bacterium 13_1_40CM_66_12 | reverse complement strand
CCGACTCGTCAGTCCTGATCCGCACCAGCTGGCATTTCACCGAGCAGGTCGTCGCCTATGAGAGGGAGTTCGGGGAAGGCACCTTCATCAACATCGGGCTCGGGAGCGCGGCCGCCACTTATGGAGACATCGCGTTTCAGAGGCTCGTGCATCGAGCGCTCATGTATGCGGCTGGGCATAGGCCGCCTGCGCCGGTCGGCGTCGGGTTGATTGGATACGGTGCTATCGCCCGCGACCACGCGGCATCGATCGCCGAGGTTGCCGGCCTCCAGCTGGCCGGGGTATGCGACATCTCGCCGGCACGCCGGGACCTTGCCGCACGCGAATGGAGCGTCCCGGTGCACGCGGCGGCCGCTGACATGTTCGACGACCCTGACGTCGGCATGGTCGTGGTCGGCACCCCACCAGTTGCACATGCGGAGTCAGTGCTCGCTGCTCTGGCTGCCGGCAAGCACGTCGTTTGTGAGAAGCCCTTTGCGCTGCGCGTCGACGAGGTCGACCGCATGACCGACGAGGCGGCCGCCCGCGGCCGTCTGCTGACCGTGTACCAGAGCCGGCGGTGGGATCCCGATTTCGTTGCGCTGCGCGACGTGGTCCGCTCGGGCGGAATCGGCGAGCCGTTCTACATGGAGTCTTTCATCGGCGGCTACTCGCACCCGTGCGGTTTCTGGCACAGCCACGAGCCCGTCTCCGGGGGCACGATCTATGACTGGGGCTCGCATTACTTCGACTGGATCCTTCAGCTCTTCCCTGATGCGGTAAAGACGGTTTCGGCGCATGCACACAAGCGGGTGTGGCACGACGTCACCAACTCCGACCAGGTGCGCGTGGACCTCACGTTCGCCAACGGAGCCGAGGCGAGCTTTCTGCAGTCGGACATCGCCAGCGCGGTGAAACCGAAGTGGTACGTGCTCGGCACGCGTGGAGCGGTCGTCGGCGAGTGGCGCGACGAGCCGGTAGCCGCGGACTTCCCGGCTCGGGTGAAAGTGCTCCGGCCTGCCGAAAGCGGTGGCTCGCACGAGGAGCTCATCGCCCTTCCGGCTCGAGACGCGAACGGGTTCTACCGCAACCTCGCCGACCACATGGCCTGGGATGAGGCGCTGGCGGTGACTCCAGCCGAGGCAAGGCGGACGGTGGCGGTCATGGAGGCGGCGGTTCGCTCCATCGCGCGCGGCGGCGCTCAGCTCGAGGCTGACATATAGCCGAGCGCATCGGGTGGGGGATCCTCGGCGCGGCGGGGATCGCCGCTCGCGCCGTCATTCCCGCCATCGAAGCGTCGAACAACGGCCGGCTGGTTTCGATCGCAAGCCGCGACCCCGTACGTGCGCATGAGCTTGCCGCTCGCCACTCCTTCACCCGAGTCGCGGCCTCGTATGAAGCCGTGCTCGAAGACGGCGACGTGGACGCCGTCTACATCCCGCTGATCAACTCGCTCCATCGCGAATGGACGCTGCGCGCACTTACCGCGGGCAAGCACGTGCTGTGTGAGAAGCCGCTGGCCATGAACGCGACGGAGGCGGCGGAGATGGCCGCCGCCGCCGAGAGCGCACAGCTACTTCTGATGGAGGCCTTCATGTATCGCTTCCATCCGCGTGCACGCGCCTTCGTCGAGGGCGTGCGCGATCCGCTCTTCGTTCATTCACGCTTCGGGTTTCGACTCGACAAACCGGGCGACTACCGGCTGAAGGCATCGCTCGGGGGCGGCGCTCTTTTCGACGTCGGCTGCTACACGGTCAACGTGTCGCGCTGGATCCTGGGCGAGCCGGACGAGGTCTTCGCGAGCTTCAGCAACGACACCTCGAGGGCGGTCGACATGACGGTGTCAGCGCTTCTTCATTTCCATGAGGGAGCGACAGCATCCCTATGGGCGAGCTTCGAGTCGCCGGAGGAACAGGGGCTGCTGGTCGTGCAGCAGTCCGGGACGCAGCGCCTGGACCTTCCGTTCTCCGCGTGGCGAGATCCCGAAGACCCTTACCAGCTCATGGTCGAATCGTTCGCCGGCAGCATCATCGAGGGCCGGCCGGCAAGCGTTCCGGTCAGCGACTCGATCGCGAATATGAGCGTCCTCGACCGCATCCGTGAGGCTGCTCAGGCGGTGGGTCGAAGCGGGATGTCGGCCTCGACGTAGCCCGATTCGAAGCGCATCGTCGCGCGCGGCGAGAGCCCGCGCACCAACGACTGCGCGCGAGCATTGTCGCCAAGCATCGTGGCGTGGAAGCTCGCGATGCCCCGCATTCGCGCGATATGCCCGAGGCGCCTGATCAACAGGCCGCCGAGACCCTGGCCCTGCCAATCATCCGCCACGACAACCGCGACGTCATGGCTCCCGCCAATGCCGGTCCCGTACCTCGCCACTCCCACGATCCCCTGGTCGTCCAGCGCGATCAGCGCCTCGCGGTCGCAGTGATCCACGTCGACCAACTTTTTGAGCAGCGGTTCGTTTGGCAGCGTGATCGGCGAAAAGAAGCGGCGATAGACGGTCTCCTTGGACAACCTCCAGAAGAAGCGGCTGATGAGATCGGCGTCGCCTGGCTGGAGGAGCCGAAGCCACACCCGCCGGCCGCCGACCCTTGTTGTCGTCATCTCTTCAGCACCAGGCACGTCGTCGTCCCGTGCGCGAGGAGCTTGTCTGTCCGCTCGGCGATGACTCGGCCTTCGGCGGTCGCGATCGTGCCGCCGCGATGGATGACCGTGCCTTCGCAGCGAACCGGTCCCGTCTCCAGCGTGATCGGGCGCACGAAGTTGACCTTCGCCTCCAGCGTCGTGTACGCCTCGCCCACGCCCAGCGTCGTATGCACCGCGCAGCCCATGGCGGAGTCGAGCAGCGTCATCGCGAAGCCTCCGTGCACCACGCCGATCGGGTTGTAGAGGTGCTCGCCGGGTTCGCCCACGAAGGTCACTTTGCCCTCCTCGACTGTGCCCCCCGTGAATCCCATCGTCGCCGTGATGGGCGGGCTGGGGAGCTTGCCGTCGAAGATCGCCCTGATGAACTCGAGGCCGCTCAGGCCAGCACCCTGCGTCGGGGCTGTCATCGGGTCGTCCCATGTGATCGTTCGAGTCCGTGCTTTCGTGTTCATCTCCATCATCGAATCACACAGCCTGCTTCAGCTCGGGAACGACTTCGGCCTGCGCAGGTGCAATTCGGATTCGCCCGATCGCAAGGGCCGCGATCGCGCTGGCGAAGGCGAGTCCCACGGTGACCTCCCAGCCGGTGCGAAACGCCGGGAGGACCTGAGCCCCGCGAGGCGTGCCCAGGACCGCGATGAGAATCGCGATGCCGAGGGCGATCCCGAACTGCCGCGTCATGCCGTAGACGGCGCTGCCGGTCGCAAAACGCGCCGCGGGCAGTGCGGCCGCAGCAGCGCTGGCCAGCGTCGGGATCACGAACCCGACCCCGGCTCCGCCAATGAGCCAGCCGGGAAGAAACTCCGATGCGTAGTGCGGCTGCAATCCAACCGTCCTCAGCCACCACAGGCCGGCGACCGCAAACAGGACCGAGCCGATGGCGGCGATGGTGCGCTCGCCGAAACGCCGCGACAGCAAGCTTCCTGGGACCGCGAACGCTGCCGCCGCAATTGGTCCCGGTGCTATCTGCAGTCCGGCCGTGAGGATGTCCTCATGCCACACGCGCGTGAGGAACAGCACGCTGGCGAGCAGCATGGCGCCGAATGCGGCGAAGAACAGCGTCCCCGAGATGTTGGCCGCGCTGAATGCGCGGGCACGAAACAAGCCAAGCTCGAGCACGGGCGCGGGATGACGCGACGACCAGTAGAGGAATCCGGCTGCCAGCACCACCGAACCCGCGAACAGGGTCGTGATGCGAGGGCTCGTCCAACCCCACGACTGGCCCTGGACGATCGCGAGCATCAGCGCACTCGACGCCAACACCAGCATCACCGCGCCCGCGAGGTCGGGGAACCGCTTGCCTTCCGGATCGCGAGACTCGCTCAAGATGCGGGCCGCAATGACTGCCGTGATCAGCCCGATCGGCAGGTTGACCAGGAAGACCCAACGCCAGCTGGCCTGGACGAGAAGTCCGCCGATTGGCGGTCCGGCCCCGGCGGCGACAGCGCCGGTCGCGGACCAGATGGCCACCGCGACCGCACGCTGGCGGCCCGAAAACTCGGCCAGGAGCAGCGCGAGCGACGTCGGCATGAGCACGGCCCCGCCGGCGGCCTGGACCACACGCGCGCCTATCAGCCATCCCGCGCCGGGCGCAGCTGCGCAAAGGGCAGAGGCAACGACGAATGTGACCAGCCCGCCCATGAAAAGGCGCTTGCGACCGAGCAGGTCGGCCAGGCGGCCGGCCGGAATGAGGAGCGCGGCGGTCACGATCGCGTATGCGCTCAGGACCCACGAGAGGGTGGCATCGCTTGTGCCTGCGAAGTCTCGCTCGATGCTCGGGAAGGCGATGTTGACGATGAACAGGTCCATGCTCGCCACGAACGTGGCCACTGAGACGACGACCAGGACCCGGTAGCGGTGCGGCATCGGCGGTGGCCTCCTAGAGCCCGTTGCTTGACGCTACGCACCCTAGCAGAAACAGTTGCGTGATGCAACTCAATGCCGTATGCTCGCTTTGGTGCTCGGTCGAACCTACGACTCACAGATCTGTTCGGTGGCCGGCTCGCTGGAGGTCATCGGCGAACGCTGGACGCTGCTCATCGTCCGCGATGCGTTCATGGGCGCCCGGCGTTTCGAGCACTTCCAGCGCAGGACCGGCGCTGCCCGCAACGTGCTGGCGAACCGCCTCAACCTGCTGGTGGAGGAAGGCATCTTCCGCAAGGTCGCCTACCAGGAGCACCCCGCTCGCTACGAGTACCGCCTGACAGAGAAAGGCATCGACCTGTGGCCGGTGATCGTTTCGCTGCTCCAGTGGGGAGACCGCCATGTCTACCCGGGGAGGGCGCCGGTCCTCCTCGTGCACAAGAAGTGTGGTGGCGCTGTCAGCGACCACCGCATTTGCGAGACGTGCGGCGCCCAGCTGACCGCGAGGGACGTGGAAGCGCGACAGGGAATCGGCGGAGGAATGGCGCCGGCCGGAGAGCTGTCGGCCTAGCGCAGGATCGCGCGGAAACGTTCGTCGTCGTATAGGGCGGTCAAGTCGGGATCCGTAGGAGCGAAGTCCTTCAGGTTTGGCCGCATGCCCACTGACTCTTCGATCAAGCTCAATGCGTCGTCGTGGCGTCCTTCCGCAACGCGCAAGCATCCCAGGTTGTAGACCTCAACTCCCAGAATCCCCAAAGGTGCTGACGCGTCCCGCAGCACTGAGACGGTGGTGTCAAGGAGTCGAACCGCCCCGGGCAGGTCATCGTTCTCTTTGAGGTATTCAACGATGTGCGTATGCGGATGGATGTAGGAGCTGGCGAGTATCGCTTCGGTCGTTGTGTTCCATCGATACCACGCGAAAGGCCTATCGCCCACGCCTGAATAAACATCGACAAGGGACACAAGGAGTGAATCCGCTCTGTCGACAGAGTCGGCGAGCGGAACCTGCGCTCCACTCGCAAGCTCGCCATCGTTGAACTCGTCAACATCCTTCGGGGGCGGTGTATACGGGCGTCCATCGCGAAGGGCAGAGAGCGCAGCGTATTGGCGCTCTCGCCACTTGACAAAGTGGAACATCGTCAGCGCCACCGACCACCCCTTGGGATTCGGGCGTTCACCCGCAACGAAGTCACGCTCAACTTTGCGCTCAGATACGAGGATGCCGCGCACATCCGTCATGGGCGGAAGGTTAGTGCTCAGGCGGCTGTTTTGGGAGCGCTCTCTTGCGACGCGGCGGCCGTCTGTTCAGCCTGCGCTTGCAGCGTTGCCACCGGAAGCACCTGACGGAATTTAGCGATGGCGGACGGCCAATCCGCCAACAGCGCCGCGGCACGCGGGCTGCCGGTTCTGCGAGCGTGCTCCTCGACCAGCGTGCGCAGCTCGGCCTCGTCCTCGGCGGGGACCTCTCGCGCGACCACGCTGTCGGCGTTGAGCTGGCTCCACTCGGTGAGGTAGGCGACGCCGCCGGTCATACCTGCGCCCGCGTTCCATCCCACCGGACCCAGCGCGACGGCGACGCCGCCGGTCATGTACTCGCAGAAATGATCGCCCGCGCCTTCGACCACCGCCATCGCGCCTGAGTTGCGCACGCAGAACCGCTCGCCGACCCGACCGGCCACGAAGAGCCGGCCGCCGGTGGCGCCGTAGCAGATGGTGTTGCCGGCAAGCACCGGGTCGGCTGACGCGTCATCCGCGAACGGCCGGATCACGATCACGCCGCCGCCCATGCCCTTGCCCACGTAGTCCTGGGCCTCGCCTTCGAGGGTCAGCTCAATGCCATCGTCGATGAACGCGCCGAAGCTCTGTCCCGCGCTGCCGCGGTAGTGGCGCGACTCACCGGGAGCGAAGGCCGCGCCAACTGTGCGCTTCGAGTTGTCGATGATCCCGCTCGGCGGCGGTGCCGGGGGCGCCTCGCCGTTTCGCGCCCACAACCGGCGCCGGGGCAGCGACGCATCTTCGGCGGGGGCTTGCAAGATGAATGAGAGGTCGAGGGCCGCGGTGGCGACCGGCTCGAGCAGGTCGACCCTGCCCACGGCTTCGTCCAGCGTCGCGAGTCCAAGCGCCGCGAGGTGCTCGCGCGTCTCACCGGCGATGTGGAACAGGTGGTTGATCACGTGCTCGGGCCGGCCTTCGAACTTGGCGCGCAGATCGTCGCGCTGGGTCGCGATGCCCGTCGGGCACGTGTTGAGGTGACACTGCCGCGCCATGTCGCAGCCGAGCGCGACCAGAACCCCGGTCCCGAAGCCGAACTCTTCGGCGCCGAGCAGCGCGGCGATCACGATGTCGCGCCCGCTTCGCAGCCCGCCGTCCGTGCGCAGGCTGACGCGCTCGCGCAGCCGGTTCGCCACCAGGACCTGCTGCGTCTCGGCGAGACCAAGCTCCCACGGGACGCCCGCGTTCTTGATCGACGACAGCGGAGAGGCGCCGGTGCCGCCGTCGTGGCCCGAGACCAGGATGTAATCAGCCCGCGCCTTTGCGACCCCGGCCGCGATGGTGCCGACGCCGGCCTCGGAGACGAGCTTGACGCCGATGCGGGCGTGCGGGTTGACCGTCTTCAGGTCGTGGATGAGCTGGGCGAGATCCTCGATCGAGTAAATGTCGTGGTGCGGCGGCGGCGAGATGAGCTGCATCCCGGGCTGCGCGTGCCGCAAGCGCGCGATGAGGCTCGTCACCTTGAGCCCGGGCAGCTGGCCGCCCTCTCCCGGCTTAGAGCCCTGCGCGATTTTGATCTCGAGCTCGTCCGCGCGCTTGAGGTAGCGCGGGGTGACGCCAAATCGCGCTGACGCGACCTGCTTGACGCGATTGTCGCGCCGGCCGCCGTCGCTGTCGTCATAGGTCGCAGGATCCTCGCCGCCTTCGCCGGAGTTGGACCGCGCGCCGATCTGATTCATCGCGATCGCCAGCGCCTCATGCGCCTCAGGCGACAGCGCGCCCAGAGACATCGCGGTGCTCACGAATCGCGTGACGATCTCGGTGGCAGGCTCGACGTCCTCGATCGGCAGAGGATGCTGTGCATCTTTGATGTGGAGCAGCTCGCGTAGCGATTGCGGCTCGCCCATGCTCGACAGCCGCCGCCACTCGTGATACGCATCCGCATCGTTTTCACGTGCGGCCTTCTGCGCCGCGCGGACCGCGAGTGGGTTGTAAGCATGATGCTCGCCAGCTTTGCGGAATCGAACTCGTCCGTGGTCTGCCAGCGTCGGAACCTCGTCGGACTGGGGCGCCATCTTCTGGATATCGGACAGGTCCACGCCGCCGATGTTGGAGGGCACGGTCGGAAAGCAAAGCTCCATGACCTCCGCGCCGAGTCCGAGCGCTTCGAGGACCTGCGCGCCGCGGTAGCTGTCGACGCACGAGATTCCCATCTTGGCCATGACCTTGAGCAGGCCCGCATCCAGCGCTTTGCGATAACGGGTCTCGCCGCCATCGGACGACGCGGCGGCGGTCGCGAGCGCGAGGTATGGGTGGACCGCGCTCGCGCCGATGGTGATGAGGCACGCGACGTCGTGAACGTCGACGACGTCGCCCGCGATCGCGACCAGGTCGTTCGCCATGCGCCGGCCGGACTTCAAGAGCGATTCGTGGACCGCACCAACCGCAAGCGCCATCGGGATGGCAGCACGCTCGATGCTCGCGCAGCGGTCGCTGATGGCGACGATGCCCTCGGCCCTTGATGCCTCGGCGCAGATGCGCAGGAGCGCGTCGCGCAGGGATTCGCCACGCGCATACGTTGCGTCGATCACGGTCGCGCCCTCGAGCACCCTGGTGAGCTCGGCCGCTCCCAGCACCGGTGACTCGAGCTCGAGCAATGTAAACCCCACGAACTCAGAGGCTTCGCCGTGAGTTCGTGGGGGCCCCTGAGACTGCGTGCCGGGGATCGCCGGGTGGTGGCTGCGCCGCAGCTCGCGATCGGCGCCGCCCTCGGGCTCCAGCGTGCCGCGGCGGGCTCCGATCAGCACGCGAAGCGACATCACGGCCTTCTCGCGTAAGGAGTCGATCGCCGGGTTCGTGACCTGCGCGAAACGCTGTCGCAGGTAGCCGTACATGCGGCGTGGCGTGCGGCCGAGCGCGGCGATGGGAATGTCGTCGCCCATCGAGAACACCGCCTCGGCCCCGGTCTCGGCCATCGCGGCGACCACGATCTTCACGTCCTCGGAACCCCAGCCGTGCAATTTCTGCTGGCCCGCGATGTCCTCGGGCGCCTCGATGTCGAGATGGCGGCGCTCGACCGGGACCAGGACGCGGTCGGCCAGCAAGCCGTAGTCGTGGCGCGCAGCCGCGCGCTCTTTCGCTTCGGCGTCCTTCAGCACCGATCCGTCGCGAGTGTCGACGAGCAGCATCTGGCCGGGGCCCAACCGGCCCCGCTCGACGACCGTTGCCGGCTCCATCGTCACGACGCCCGCCTCCGACGCCGCGGCAACCAGCCCGTCGCGACTGCGCTGCCAGCGCAGCGGACGCAGGCCGTTGCGGTCGAGCGAAGCGCCGACCACAACTCCGTCGCTGAAGGCGAGAGCCGCGGGGCCGTCCCAGGGTTCGAAGCGGATCGATTGGTAGCGGTAGAAGTCGCGCACGGCCGCGGCGAGATCGCCGCGTCCTTCCCAGGCGTCGGGGACGAGGCTCATCAACGCCTCCGAAACCTCCCAGCCGCGGCGAACGAGGAGCTCGAGTGCGTTGTCCAGCGAAGCCGAGTCCGAACCTTCGGGCCAGATGACGCCGCGAAGCTCGGGCTCGAGCTCAGCCTCGCGCGCCCGCATCCAGGAGCGGTTGCCGGTAACTGTGTTGATCTCTCCGTTGTGCGCGAGCAGGCGGAACGGCTGCGCGAGACGCCAGTCCGGCATGGTGTTGGTCGAGTACCGCTGATGAAAGACCGCGAGGCGGCTCTCACAGGAGTCGTCGCGGAGGTCGAGGTAGAAATCGGCGAGCCGGGTGCCCGCCATCAAGCCCTTGTAGACGACGGTCCGGCTC
>MNEW01000060.1 GCA_001917895.1 Actinobacteria bacterium 13_1_40CM_66_12 | reverse complement strand
TTCGTCCCGCTCGACGAGCTGGTCCAGGCGATCGCGAGCGCGGACGCCGGCGTCGTCGCCCTCCGCCGGGACATATTCCGAGACCTGACCCACTCCAACAAGATGTTCGACTACATCACCATGCGCAAACCCGCGATCGTTTCGCGGACGCGCTCGGTGGAGGCTTACTTCGACGAGTCGTGCTTTCAGATGTTCGTCCCGGGCGATGAGCGCGACCTTGCGCGAGCGATTCGTGACTTGCATGCAGAGCCGGCGCTGCGTGACCGGCTCGTGAGCAGGGCCGCTGATGTGAACGAGCCGTATCGGTGGCCGTTCCAGCGGCGGCGCTACCAGGAGATCGTGAGGACGCTGGTTCTCGGTCGCGCAAGTGAGCCGGTCGGCACGACTCAGCCGGCCGGCGTGGAGCCGCATGCAGAGGCGTGATGATCGAGGATTCGCCGGCCGCGAACGCCCACCGCCTGTACGGATACGCAACCTGTTCGACGGCCGCTCACTGAAGCGTGGGCGATCGCCGAGCCTGTTGGCGGTCCGTTCGGACAAGGTCGGAAGTGGATAGGGACAAAGGACGCCGCGCTCATAGGTGGCCTGCCCATTGCGTTCGGGAACGCCCATTTTTCGCCGCTCGCCTGGGACCTAGCCTGAACGTTGTCTGAATATGGTTGACTCGACGCCGATCCCGGTCGCTGCAGTGGCGTGGGACAAGTACCAGGGACGTACCGAGGCCCTGGCCGAGGCGCTGGGTGGGCGGGCCTGGTACATCCGCAGCCGGCCCAAACAGAAGGCATTGCTGCCCGTCCGCTACGTGGTCGACTCGATCCGGATGTGGCGCCTGCTCCGGCGCCACCGGCCAGGCGTCCTCATCGTCATCACGCCGCCGGTTGTCGCGCCGGTGGTCGCGTGGCTGTGGTGCGCCACGCATCAGTGCCGCCTGGTCGTCGACTGCCACACCGGCGCGTTCCACTCCTGGAAGTGGCGCTGGTCCGGCCGGCTCCTCGAGCCCGTCTGTCGTACAGCCGCGGCCGCACTCGTCCACACGCAGGAAGACGAAGCGTTGGTCGAGGCATGGGGGGCGAGAGCGCTCCTGGTCCCGGATGACCTGCCCGACGACCGCCAAGCGTCGCACCCACCCGGAGCTTCCGGACTACGAGTAGTCGTGGCCGGAAGCCTGGACGGCAACGAACCAGTGGCTGAAGTCGTCGAGGCGGCCCGGCTTGCTCCGCAGGTTGAGTTTCGCCTGACGGGCGATGAACAGCGCGTTCCGCTGGCGGTCAGGCGTGGCGCGCCCTCCAACGCCATCTTCACCGGCTGGCTCGACTATCCGACGTTCCTCGGGGAGCTGCTGGTTGCCGATGTCGTCGCTGTGTTCAGCACCGACCCGCACATCATGAACCGGGCCGCATTCGAGGCGGTTGGACTCGGGCGGCCGCTGGTCCTGTCCGACCTGCCTGGTTTGCGTTCGCGATTCGGAGACGCAGCATTGTTTGCGCCCAACGATCCGAGATCTATGGCAGACGCGATGCTGCAGGCTTTGGCCCGCCAGGAGGAGCTGGCCGCGAAGAGTAGAGCGCTCCAGGCGCAGCTCAGCGCCCAGCATCAGCAGGGCCTGGCTCGGTTGCGGGCGATGGTGCAGGTGGCATGACCGATTCGGCGGAGTCGCTCCTCCAGCGTGAGCAGCGAGCCAGGTTCGGCCGGCTGCGATGGGCGCGCCTGCTTGCACGCGAGAATGGCTACCGCTGGACAGCGTATGCGGCGGTCGTCGCGGGTCTCAACCATGCCAGCCGGTTCGCGCAGAAGCGAATGGCGCGGCTCGAACAGCGATATGGGTTGAACGCCCGCACCGGACGGGCCGTCAACTATGAGTACTGGCAAGGGTGGGATTGGTCGCTGCAAGGGGAGGAGTGGACGCCTTCCGAGGAATGGAAGAGCGCCCTCATCGAAGAGGTGATGCTGCCGAACCTCGAGCCTGAGACCACGATCCTGGAGATTGGTCCCGGAGCGGGTCGCTGGACCGAAGCCCTTCAGCGCATCGCCCGGCACCTCATCCTGGTCGACCTCTCAGATCGGTGCATCGAGCTGTGCCGGCTCCGCTTCGAGGAGGCCCGCAACATGGAATTCCATGTCAACGATGGGAGGAGCCTGACCGCCATCGCGAGCAGGAGCGTCGACGGCGTGTGGTCGTTCGACGTGTTCGTGCACATCGCCCCTCCCGACGTCGACGCATACGTGGGCGAGATAAGCAGGGTGATGAAGCCGGGCGGCCGTGCTGTCATCCACCATGCCAGGGCGGGTCGAGAGGACGGCGCGGCCGACATCGGCCAGCGAAGCAACATGACTGGCGAGCAATTCGCGGACATGGTCGCGAAACACGACCTCAAGCTCATCGCCCAGCTCGGCTCTTGGGGACCTGGAGGCAAGTTCAGGCTGACCACCAAGTGGGACATCATCAGCATCCTCGAGAAGTAGCTGTCGCATGAGCGTCAAGAGCCTGGGCCGCCTCGCACGCATCGCGCTTGAACCGAACCGAATTCCCCGGGAGCTCCTGCTCCGGTGGCCGGGGGCGTCGTTCGAGGCGAGGCTCAAGTGGGATGCCATGGACCGCCCCGACTACGCCTATGGGACCTACCAGGCGGCCCGTCAGGCTCGCGCACTCGGGCTGGGCGGCATCACGGTCATCGAGATGGGGGTTGCGGGAGGCCGCGGCCTGCTTGCCCTCGAGCGCCACGCGCGCGCCGTCCAGGAACAGATCGGAATCGAGATCGCGGTCTTCGGATTCGACCTCGGCTCCGGCCTGCCCCAGCCGCGCGATTACCGCGACATGCCCTACGTCTGGAGATCGGGCTATTTCGCCATGGATGGCGAGCAGCTGCGGGACCGATTGCAAACGGCCGAGATCGTCGTCGGCGACGTGGCCGAAACGGTCCCGCAGTTCCTGACGCGACGCGAGCTGCTGCCGATAGGCTTCGTTGCGTTCGACCTCGACTACTACTCGTCGACCGCGGCGGCTCTCGCTCTCCTCTCGGCTGACGCGCCCTCGCTACTCCCGCGAGTGTTCTGCCATTTCGACGATGTGGTTGGCGACGACTGGGAGCTGCATTCCGAGTACACGGGCGAGCTGCTCGCCATCTCCGAGTTCAGCGCCGGCCACTCAGACCGGAAGGTCGCGCCCATCCACGGACTGGCCTACAAGCGCGCGATTTCAGCTGAGTGGCATGCTAAGCAATACGTCCTGCACTACTTCTCGCACCCTCTGTACGAGAAGCACATCGGTCGCTCTGACTGGCAGGTTCCGGTCGGCTGATCCCGCCGGCCGCGTCGATGGTCGCGACCTCCGCACCGGGCAGATCTTCAACACGCGTCGTCGCGCTTCGTGCGCGCCACCATCGCGCGATGTCGCGAGGAAGAGCGTGGTGGAAGTCGGCTCGGTCGCGCATGGCGGCGAGGAACTCGGTGTAAATGCGCAGCGTGTCTGCTTTTCTCAGATAGTCCGGGTGCGTGTTCAAAAGGGCCATGCCGTAATTGGCGCTTATGAACTCGACCTTCTCCAGCCAGAGGCGGGGAGTCGTTTCGCCAAGGACCTCGGTCACCGTGTAGTCCTGCGTGAGCGTGTAGGGCAGCTCGACGAAACGTCCGAGCTGGTACGGCCAGATGCACATGGTGCCGCCACCGATCGGCTCATACGGATCGGTGTCGAAGAACGAGCCGTCGTACTCGATCTCGAGGGCCTGCATCCACTCCGGATTCCTGTGCGTCAATGGAGACCGAAAGCCTGCCGCGCCGAACTCACCGACGAAGGCGTTCATCCGGGCCGCCCGGCTCAAGAATTCGCGCTGCGATGCGAAGTCTCTGCCGTCGTGCTTGAGACCGTGGACCCCGATCTCGAACCCGCGAGCCCGAAGGTCCTCCATCAGGTCCCGGTCAACGCGGTATCGATCGGGGACGAAGTTGAAGGATGAACGGAACCCGAAGAACTCATCGATGTCGGCGACGCTGCGCGCGAAAGACTGCCCCACGCCGGTCTCTATGTCGTGGGTGAGCACGAACGCATACCTGCTGCCCCCGGGCCAGAAGCCGATGAACGGCAGGCTCGATCGACCGAGGCTCTCAAGTAGGTGGCGCGCCAACCCAAACTGGAAATCGACGTACCTGGATTCGATCGGCCAGCCCAGGCGCAGTCCGGCGGCTCGATGATTCCCGTACACCCGTTTCATCCGGCGCGTCCACGACCGCGGCAGGAGAGGTTTGAGTGCGTAGTAAACACGCTGCGCGCGTCCCAGCTGCCAATGGTCCGCGCCGAACTGGCCTTCCCCAAGCGTCTGCGCGAGGATGGCCTCGATCCGATCCCCGCCCGAGCGCGTCTCCGGCGGCAGGACCGAAGCCGCCCTTCTCACCGCCTCCGACCAGGCCTCGGGTGACGGCTCGGACTCCACCAGCAATCGCCAGAAGCGTTGAGGCGAGTTGCCGGCGTACAGCTCCGCGCTCACGCCGCGTACCTGTAGAACAGCTCGCCGACGGTCCGGCAGACCAGAGCGGGCGAATGGCGAATGATGCCACTCAGGATTCCGGCGGCTTTGCCGCGGCCGGCCGACTCGGAGCGGGCACCGGGAAATGTGTACACGAGCGGGACCTCGGTCGAGCCCCAAGCGGCCTTGAACTCCCTCAGGCTGTCGTGGCCCGCATCGGTCCGTCCGAAGTCGTACGTCTGATAGCCGTTGACGCAGCCCCACTCCATCGCCGTCCAGTGGACGAGGAAGTTGGCGCCCAGGCGCCAATACCGCCGGTCTGAGGCACCGTATTTGTAGATGAGGTGGCGGTTCCAGCTCAGGAACAGCGCTGTTGCGATCGGCACGTTCTGGGCCCTGGCCAGGATCACGAAACCATGGCCGGCCTCGATCACCTTCTCCCAAATGCTGCCGATGAAGCGTCGCGGCTGGACCGGCACTCCCTGACGCTGGCGAGTTTGGCAGTGGAGCCTGTAGAAGGTCTCGAAATCGGCGACAGACCGGCTCAAGCTCACCTCCACGCCGAGCTCGCGCGACCTGCGAATGCGCTTCTGGATCCGGTTTCGGTGCAGGCGGCGGAACAGGACGTCGGGGTCGGGCTCGAGGTCCACCAGGTGCCTCGTGCCGACACGCTCAGCCAGCGCGCCGCTCACGGCAGGCAGCTCGGCCCGGACCTCGATTCCTGCCTGAACGAGCGAGCGGGCGAACTCGCCGGCATTCCCACCCTCCTCAACCAGAGGAGGGCAATGGTCGGTAAATGGAAGCGAGACCAGGCGGCGCCGGCCGATCAGGTCGCGAACCTCCATGACCGGCTGGCCGGCCACCGCCCATCTGCCCACGCCCTCCATCACGTACACGAAGGGGCGAAAGCCATACGTCTCGGCCACCGCTTGCGACCAGGCGGGGAGGTGGAAGGCGGTCGCGTCCGGGCGGCCATGGAAGAGCCGCAGCCAATCCGGATCGTCCAGGCTGCGCACGCTGCCCATCCACTCACAACTTAGGCCGGACCGGCCCCGAGGTTGATGGCCGAAAGCGGAACGATGCGGGCTGATGTCCCACGGCCCGCGGGACCGGTCTCGTGACCGGCACCAACCAACCCATTGCCGCCCCATCAACACTCTGGTCTTCTGGCTGCAAAGGAGTTTGATGAAGCTGACTTCGCGCGTCCTGGCGGCGTTCGTTCTCGTGCTCGCATCGTTGGGCTTGGGCGGGGCCTGGCCGGCCGCCGCGGCCGCCGGCAACCAGGTCGCCGATGTGGCCACGCCGGAGGGCGCGGTCCCGGAGATCGGCGTCACATTCGACGGCCAGTACCTCTACTACGCCGAGCGAAACGGCGCGGTCGTGCATCGGATCGATGTGCCGCCTGCATGCGGGTCTCCGTGCGTCACCAGCACCGCGACAGGACACGTCGACATCCCGGTCACCGCTCCATTGAATCCGCTCGGAATCGGCGGGATCAATGCCATGTCTTACGACGCCGGCCGCGGCCTCTTCTGGGCCGTGGGCGGCGACGGCCTGTCTATCTACCAGGTGACCAAGGCCGGCATCGCCACGCTTGCGTTCTCGATCGACCCGGTGCTCGGCCGGCCGGGCGCCTGCAAGACGACGGTCTGCTGGTCGACGCTGGTCGACGGGCTGGCCTACGACCGCGCCGACGACACGATCTGGTACAAGCCCGACGCCTCCAACAGTATCTACCACTACCTGTTACAGGGCGACGTGCTCGGCAAAGCCGTCCTCGCCCCGACCCCGTATGTCGACACCGACATCGCGCCCAACGACCTGGCTTCGCAGTGCGGCTTCAACTACCCGAGCTGGGTCGTGGTCGGTGGAGCTGACCTCTTCGTCGGCGCCGACAAATGCCAGTACTACTTCGAGTTCACCAAGGCCGGGACCAAGGTGGGGTGGGCCGCGTACAACACGCGCGGGACACCCGACGGGGACGCCGAGTGCGACAACCTGAGCTACACGGTGTCCGTGTTCTGGGCGCGCGACGTCAACGACGGGCACATTCGAGCCTTCGAGCAGTCCGCGGCGGCGGCCTGTGTCTACGGCGGGGGATGAGCTGACCTAGCACATATATAAAGGACGGGCGGGCCGTGCCCGGCCCGTCCTTTACGAGAACTTACATCCCTTAACCGCTTAAGCTCAGGGATCGGGCCGATTCCCCGTTACCTCTTACGGAGTTGCGCTCAATCGTCGAATTCAAAGGGGTAACTCGGGCGTACGGCTCAAGGCTGGCGCTCGATGACGTCCACCTGGCGTTGGAGCCAGGTGAGCTGTCGTTTCTCGTCGGGCCGAGCGGCGCGGGCAAGACCACTCTGCTGAAGCTGATCAATCGCGAGATTCGTCCGACATCGGGCGAGGTCTGGGTCGACGGCATCGCCGCTCACTCTCTGAAGGCGTCACACGTTGCCGACGTGCGCAAGCGCGTTGGAGTCGTCTTCCAGGACTACAAGCTCCTGCCGCGGCTAACCGCGATGGAGAACGTGGCCCTCGCTCTCCAGGTGAGCGACCTGCGGGTCTCCGACGAGGAGGCCTCGGATCGGGCGCTCGATGCGCTGGAGGCTGTGGGCCTCGGCGATCGCGGGAAGGCATTCCCCCATCAGCTTTCAGGCGGGCAGCAGCAGCGCGTCGCCGTGGCTCGTGCGGTGGTTGCGCAGCCGCCGCTCCTGATCGCGGACGAGCCCACGGGCAACCTCGACATCGATACGTCGTGGGAGATGATGGACCTCTTCGGGGACATCGCCGCTTTCGGCACGGCAGTGCTTATCGCCACCCACAACGTCGAGATCGTGAGGCGCCTTCAGCGCCGAGTCCTGACGCTCGTTCAGGGCCGCCTGGTGCGCGACCAGCCGGCAGGCCGTACCGGGAGGCTGGCATGGCTGGCGTCGTCTTGAGAGGAAGGTTCCCGCGGCGGCGGATGGTGCAGGTCGTCGCCACCAACGTCTTCCGCTACATATTCCGCGGCGCTGCGCGCAACTGGGTCCGGAACATGGGTAGCACGGCGCCCGCGCTCGGGTCGATGACCCTTCTTCTGTTTCTGTCGGGAGTCATCGGCCTGAGCGGACTCGCTCTCTACAACCTGGAACAGGTTGAAGCCGGCCAGGCGTCGGTGCTGCATGTGTACGTCCGCGACAACGCCGCCTCAGCTGACGTCGACGCGCTGTGGGACCGGCTTGCGCAGGACCCGCGAGTCGCAAGCGTCGCCTTTACGACAAGGGCGGAGGCTCTGAAGCGAGCTCAGCGCATCCCGGGCCTTCCGCAGCTCGCCGACGCCAGTGAGAGCAACCCGTTCCCGGCCAGCCTCGATGTGCAGGTGAAGAAGATCGACGACGTGGCGGCGATCGACGTCCTCGTCCGCAATGACATCGCCGTCGATACCTCGTATCCCACGTCCTACGACCAGGGCGCGTACCAACGCATCCAGGCGGTGCTCTTCGGCGTCGCCGTGGCGGGTCTCGCGTTTCTCGCCCTGCTCGCGTTCGTGGCTGTCACCGTGACCGTCAACAGCATCCGCGCGGCGATTCACTCGCGGCGGGACGAGGTCGCGATCATGCAGCTGGTGGGCGCGCCGCGATGGATGGTCCGCGGTCCGTTCGTCGTTGAAGGCGCCATCACGGGCGGCCTCGCCGGCGTCGTCGGCGGCGCCGTCACTTTCGGGCTGGCCATGACGGGGATGGCGGCGGGATCGTCCTCGTTCGCGCAGTTCGCGCCGGGGATCACGGTCACCGTCGCGGCGCTGGCGGCCGGGATCGTGTTCGCCGCCGGCCTCGGCCTTGGCTCGGGGTCGTCGCTGGTCAGCCTGCGGAGGCACCTCGAATCGTGAGAGGACTCATCCTATCGCTCGCGCTGGCCCTCGCGTTCGTCGCGCTCGCTGCCGGGCCGTTCGGGGCCACCGCCGATACGTCGCCGACCGATCCCCAGCAGCAGCAGGCGCTCATCGACCAGATCCGCGCCCAGCTCGGGAGCAACCTCGCCGACGCGCTGGCCGCCCAGCAGCAGCTGAAGACCTCGCTCCAGGACAACGCGGCGCAGCAGCAGGCGGTGCAGGCGAAGATCGCCGAGGTTCAGAAGAAGATCGCCGACCTCGACGTTCAGATCGCGGATGCTCAGCGCCGCGAGGCGATCCTCGCGCACCGGATCGACGCCGAGCGCAAGCAGCTCCGCCAGCTGGCGCGCGCCATCTACACCGCGCCAACATCGGTCCTGGTCGTGCTCGGAGAAGCGCAGAGCCTGAGCGACCTGCTCACCCGGATTGCCGACCTCAACGTCGCGGGCGCGCGCGCGACTGAGTTGAAGGGCACGCTTGTGCTCGACCTCAACCAGCTCCAGGCAGAGCGCGAGAAAGAGCAGGCCGCTCGCGACGAGCAGATCAAGCAGCGCGAACAGCTCGATTCGCAGCTGTCGCAGCTGAAGGCCCTGCAGGCGCAGCAGGAGCAGTCGATGGCCGACCTGCAGGTGAAGATCAATCAGACCCAGACCGAGCTCTACCTGCTGAGCCGCCAGTCGGCGCAGCTGGCGCAGCAGGTCACGGACATGCTCCAGCAGCAGCAGGACGTGATCATCGCCGCGGCAATGCAGGCGGTGTGGACGCAGGTGCAGCTGTGGTCGCAATCGAACAGCGTCGGCCAGATCCCAACCAGCGCCGGACACTCCACCCAGTACCGCTTCATCTGGCCGGAGCCGCAGGCGCACATCTCGCAGCCCTTCGGGCCGAGCTCATTCTGGTTCGAGCCGCCATACGGCGGCTACCCGCACTTCCACACCGGCATCGACATGGTCGAACCTTTCGGCTCGCCTGTTTACGCAGCCGATGACGGCGTCGTGGCGCTGGTCGGGAGCTCGAGCAGCGGTTACGGCAACTACGTCGTCATCGCCCACTCAGGTGGTCTGGACACTCTCTACGGCCACCTTTCGACGGCGCTAGTCAAGCTGGGAGACAGGGTGGCGCAGGGACAGCCGGTCGGGCTCGAGGGATCGTCAGGAAACTCGACCGGCGCGCACCTGCACTTCGAGCTGCGCATCAACCAGAGGCCGGTGGACCCGACGCCTTACCTCCCGCCGGGCCCACCGTCGAGCTTCAAGGGCTAGATCATCCGAACCCTTCGCCGCGGTTGTGGGCGTCGAACGGGCGCATAAATACGGAGGGCTGGAACTGAATGAACGCGGGACCAACCACAGTCCCGCCTCCCAACGTATTGAAGGCTGGACCCAGAGCCGAAGCCGTCGCGTTCATCGTCGATGACTGAGTTGTATCGCTCCAGCTGCCGGTGTTCAGCCGGTGGATCAGTGTCGTGAACGCAGCTACGGTTTCGGCGGGAGTGAAGGCGCAGTGCCCCGCCCGGTGCACGAAGGTCTGTCGCAACAGGTCGGAGTTGCCCCGCGAGGCGACCACGCTGCTGTAGGCCTGCTCGTCCTGGGGCAGCACCAGGCCGTCGCCGGTCGTGTGCATCGTCAGCACGGGCGATTCGATCACGCCGTTGTAGGTGATGTACCGGCTCAGGTACTGGAGCGCGTTTGGTTGGGCGGATATACGGGGCGCTGCAGCCAGCTTGTCGAGGTCGGCCTGCAGGTCGAGTCCCGCTGCGCTGTAAAGGGCCACGACCTCGTCCTTGTTGATCGATTCGTTGAACTGCATCCGGTAGTCCACACCTGCGTTCCACGACGGGTTGCCGCCGGCGTGCATCTCGAGGTCGGCCCGCAGCGCGAAGAGGAACGGGAAGTCGACGTTCGCGTCCCACTTGAACTGGTTCAGTTCCCTGGCAGCGAAGTCGGTTGGCGCTGGTTCGGCAGACCCGGTGGTGAACCAACCCGGTGTATCGCCTATGGCCGCCACGAGCGCGAGCCGGGCGCGGCCCTGCGGAGTGGCTTGCTCCTGAGCCGCAACGAATTCAGCGAGTTGAAAGTTGCTGCCCGCCCCAAAGCCTGTGTTGGTGATGTTCACCAGCTGTAGGCTCGCTGCTGCCGGCTCGGGCGCCAGCGTCTTGAGCGCGAACTCGGCGTCCAACCCCTGGTTCCACACGCCGACTCCGCCGGCCACCACGCCGCACATCGGGATGGCTCCGGCGAACCTTTCTGGATTGCGCTGGATGAGGCCGGCGGTGATCATGCCGCCGAGCGAGTGTCCCCACGCGATGGTGCGAACCGGCTTGCCGTGCTCGGCCGTGAAGTGATCGAGCAGTGCGATCTGGTCGTGGAGGGCTGCCTGCACCGCCCAGCCGTTGACGCTGTAAGACGACCCAGCGATCGCGTAGCCGTTGCCGAGCAACCAGGCGCCGGTCGCCGGATCGCCGACGTCAACGGCCGTAAGAGGATGGCCCGGCGTCACATAACCATGGCTGTAGAGGACGAGGGTTCCGTTCCATGTCGCCGGCATCTGGATCAGGAAGTTCGCGCCATCGATGGTTCCCGTTTCAGGTGGAGGATTCGCCGCACCAGCTGTTACGGAGCTGGCCACCACTGCCACGGCCGTGGCCAGCATCACGAGAAACGCTTTATGGGACCGTCTCATCTCAACCCCCAGTACTCAACCGGCGGACGCGCTTCTCCCGCATGCTAACTCTTGCCGAAATGAATGCAAGTTCCGACTTGAGCGGCATCAGGGCCCTCACGTTCGACGTCTTCGGCACGGCGGTCGACTGGCGAACCGGGGTGGCCGCCGAGGCGCGCCGCATCGGCGATTCGCGAGGCGTCACTGGCGAGTGGGAGCGCCTGGCGGATGAATGGCGCGGGCTGTATGGGCCATCGATGGATCGGGTGCGACGCGGCGAGCTGCCGTGGACGAACTTCGATCGGCT
>MNEW01000072.1 GCA_001917895.1 Actinobacteria bacterium 13_1_40CM_66_12 | reverse complement strand
GGCCTTGCCGTGCCAGCCGTCCTTGTTCTCGATCTCCGAAAAGCCTTTGCCCTTGATCGTCTTGGCGAGGATCACGGTCGGCTTGCCCGTCGACGAGAGCGCGTTGCCGTAAGCGCGGTCGATGGCAGTCCCGTCGTGGCCGTCGATGACGATCGGGAAGCAGCCGAACGCCTCGATCCGCCGGCGGTAGGTGTCCATGCTCCAGCCGTATTCGGTCTCGCCACGCTGCCCGAGCCGGTTGATGTCGAGGATGGCCGTGAGGTTCGCCAGCCCATAGAAACCGGCTTTGTCGAAGGCCTCCCAGATCGAGCCCTCGGCGAGCTCGGAGTCGCCGCACAGGCACCAGACGTGGAACGGGAGCTGGTCCAGCTTTTGTCCCGCCAATGCGACCCCGACCGCTATCGGCAGCCCCTGGCCGAGGGATCCGGTGGCGACGTCCACCCACGGGATGGCCGGCGTCGGGTGGCCCTGAAGCCGAGACCCGAACTTGCGGAAGGTCATCATCTCGGTGTCGGTGATGGCGCCGACCGCCTTGAACATTGCGTAAACGAGCGGCGAGGCGTGGCCCTTCGAGAAGATCAGGTGGTCGTTGTTGGGGTCCTTGGGCTTGTTCCAGTCGTACTGCAGGTAGCGCGAGATCAGGACCCCGATCAGGTCGGCGGCGGACATCGAGGAGGTCGGGTGCCCGGAGCCGGCGGCGGTGCTGCAGCGGATGGAATCGACGCGCAGCTGCTGCCCCAATTGACGCGCGAACTCGAGATCGGTGGTGGCCAGCGCCTCGGTGGTGACCGTCATATCACTCCCCTACCACTTACGAGTGGCTCGACCCTCCCGCGACTCGACGAATCGCGGGACCCCAGCGTGTGTTGAGTTAAGTCTATCGGTCTCTAAGAATCCCCTCTTCCCACCCGGGAAGCGATTCCGCATGTTCGGAGCCAAACAGCCCCAAAGCGATCGCGCATTTCGCACGTGTGAATCCACACGTGCGAGAGCAGGAACCTCCATCAATCCTGGCTATCGATCGATAATTCTGGTACGGTTCCTGGCCAAGCTCACGCCTAAGCGATTTAGCAGATTGACGCAGCAACCATTAGTGATCCTAGGGCCTCTGCCGGGTCATTGACGCAAGGGACTCAGCCGTCGCTTGCGCAGCCCGTGCGGGGTCCGAAGAGATGGCCCAGCGGCCTCGGCCTTCTCGACCTTCTGATCGGCGTTTTGGTGATCGCCGCAGCGATCATCGCTGTGCTCCCCTTTGTTGCGCTCGGGCGCGGGCTCATCGAGGCCCTGGGCCAGGGAACCCGGGGCCCAACTACGCTCGGCGTCGCGACCTCACTGTTGGCGCTCTTTTTCGGTGGCATCTTCTTCGCGTACTCGGTGAAGTACTACCTCGCCACGGTGGCGATGCTGGTCTCGTCAATGCTCCTCTCGCGTGGCAACGGCCACGTCAATGGCAATGGACTTCCCAGCGGAAAAGGCCACCCGCATGGCCTCATGCGATTCCTGCGCCGCCGAAACGGCAACGGTTATCACAATGGAAATGGAAACGGGAACGGCGACGGGAGTTTCGATCTCGGCTATGAGCCGTTTGTATCGATCCACATTGCCGCTTACAACGAAAAGCGCGTCATCGGCCGCCTCCTAGAGAGCTGCGCCGCCCTCGAGTACAAGAGCTACGAGGTCATCGTCGTCGACGATTCGACAGACGAGACGACCCAGATCCTTGACGCCTGGAGGTCCCGACCCGGCTTCAAAGTCATCCATCGGTCTAACCGCGATGGTTTCAAGGGCGGCGCTCTCGCCGTGGCTCTCCAGCACACCGATCCGCGAGCCGAGTTCGTGATCGTCTGGGACGCCGACGTGGTGGCTTTCCCAGACTCGATCCAGACCTACCTGCCCCACTTTTTCAAGGTCAACGGCGCCGGTCCTGAGCCTCGGCCCGAAGTGGCCGCCGTGCAGAGCTACCAGTGGCACGTCCTCAACAAGAGCGAGAGCTGGCTCACGGAGGCTGTGCGTGCGGAGTACGCCGGGAGCTACATGGTCGAGCGACCGTTCCAGGAATTCATGGGCTCGCTGAAGATGGTCGCGGGCACCTCTTACATGATTCGCGCACAGCTCCTTCGTGACATCGGCTGGGGCCGCAGCCTTACCGAGGACTGGGAGCTAACGCTGCGGCTCTACGCGCGCGGCTACAAGGTCGTCTACACGCCGTATGCGGAATCACCCGCCGAATGTGTGGCGACCTTCGGGCGGCTCGCCCGCCAGCGCATGCGATGGGCGGAAGGCCACAGCTACAACGTCCGCCGCTCGTTCACCGAGATCATCGGCTCGCGGCAACTCGGCGTTCTCGAGAAGTTGGGGTTCCTCTTTTATGCGACGTATTACCTGCAGGCGGCGTTCTTTATTGTCGGGAGCGCGGCTTGGCTCGTCGCTGAGGTCGGTTTCCACGCCCACGTGCCCGAATGGACCGCGACGTTGGGTTGGTCTCTCCTTCTTACCAACCTGCTGTCTCTGCCATTGATGAATTTTGCCGGCCTGCTCATCGAAGGTGCGCCCGCCAAGGACTTCATAGGAGTCCTCGGCGCCGTCGCGACGTCCTTCCTCCTGGTGCCGTTTCAGGCTTACGCAGCTCTCAAAGGCCTATTGGAGGACAACGAAGGACCCTGGTACCGAACGCCGAAGACAGGTCACATCACAGACCCGATCCAGCACCTACGCCGCCTCAAATGGCTGCGCCGCTGGCTGGTCGGTCCGATTCCGCGCTCGAGGCGCAAGGCGCAGAGCCTGCGCGCCGCGCCGCCGGCCCGTCGCCCTAGAAGCCGCCGCTCACGCCGGGCTGGCTGGACGGTATCGGCGGTCCTGGCCCTGACGCTCAGCGGGCTCGTCGTCGGCGCCGTCCACGCCCCGATCACTCAAGCCGCCGGAACCAGCCTGTTTCTTCACGGCGCCGGTCCGTTCACGCTCGACGCGACCTCGCCCGGCGCTGTCCTGCCGCAGACGATGCTCCTGACCACAGGAAACAGCCGCACGTGGGCCGCGACGTCCACCACGGCGGCCGCGCAAACGATCTCTTCGACGACCTCATTCAGCTTCAACTACTGGACGCTGGGCGTTGGCGGGAGCGCCAACGTCACGCTGACATTCGCGTTCAGCTCCTCCAACACGTGCTCATCGCCGACCACCATCGCCCAGACGGCCACTACGCTCGCCAGCGGCGCGAACCAGACCACAGGGTCGTTTTCACCGTCGTCGAACATCACCGTGCCGGCAGGATCGTTTTTCTGCTTCATGCTGACGGTCAACTCCATAGGTCTAATCACGCTCCCGCTCGATTACGACGCTTCCAGCTCTCCCACCAATCTCATCAGCACCCAGACGATCTTCATCCCCGAGCTTGTGCTGCCTTTCCTGGCCCTGGTTCTGCTCGCACCGATTTGGGCGCGCCGACTGTCGAGCCGCCGAAAGTGCCAAGCGTTATGACGCACCGCGAAGACCTCCCGCAGATCACGGTGCTCGTCGCATGCTGTCTGATCCTGGTCGCATTGCCGTTCGTGACGACATACAACGACCTGCTCACGGCCGGCGCTATGCGCCTGGGCGTGGTAGGACCGTTGCAGTCGGTCAGCCCCATCGAGGCGCGGATGGTGGTGGCGCTGCTCCAAATCTTGGGCCTTCACGCGGCGGCGGCCGGCAGCCAGCTGGTGGTCTGGGATGCGGGCGGCCGCGCCACCAACCTCTTCATCTCGTGGAACTGCATTGGCTGGCAAAGCCTCGTTCTACTTGGCGCCAGCCTCGCTGTCGGCCTGCGTGGCGCTTCCACCGAAGCGCGGGTCCAGGTTTTCGTGATTGGGCTGCTTGGCACCGTGCTTGTCAACCTGGTGCGGGTGGCGATAGTGTGCGTGCTGGCGGCAGTTGCCGGCCAGACCCCTGCCTTGATCTTCCATGACTACGCCGGGACCTTGATGACGGTCATCTGGCTGTTCGCGTTCTGGTTCGGGTCGCAGCGCTGGATTCTTGGGCCGGGCGAATCAGAGTGACGTCTTAGTTGGTCGCGGCGAGACGCTCCACCTCGGTGACCATGCCGTCGAGGATCTTCAGGCCCGCGTCCCAGAAACCGGGGTCGGTGATGTCCATGCCCAGCCGCTTGACGAGCTCATCCGGCCGCGTCGAGCCGCCGGCGGCGAGGAAATCGAGGTAGTCGTCGACGAAGCTCGGCCCGACTTCGAGGTAACGGTGATACACGGACAGCGCCAGCAGGTTGCCAAACGCGTAGGCGTACACGTAACCCGGCGCGTGCAGGAAGTGGCCCACGTAGCTCCACCAAACCTTGTGCTCGTCGGTGAGGATGAGCGCGTCGCCGAACATCACCTGCAGCTTGTCCTGGAACAGCTCGCCCAGCTGCTCGACCGAAAGCTCGCCTTCCTTGCGCCGCATCGTGTGGCAGGCATCCTCGTAGCGATTGAACGCGACCTGGCGGAACACGGTGGCGAAAGCGTCCTCGCACTGCGTGCACAACATGGCGAGGCGAACCTTCGGGTCTTTCTCTTCGGACATGATGCGGTCGAACGTCAGCGCTTCGCCAAACACCGAAGCGGTTTCGGCGAGCGTCAGCGGCGGGTGGAAATCGAAGATGTGGTTCTTGGAGGCGAGCCGGTCGTGGAGGCCGTGGCCGAGCTCGTGTGCCATCACCAGCGCATCGCGCAG
This sequence comes from Actinobacteria bacterium 13_1_40CM_66_12, assembly GCA_001917895.1. Next base: position 8,330 of record MNEW01000072.1, on the reverse strand, counting down.
CTTGCCGGTGAAGTTGAGCATCACATAAGGGTGGTGGCGCGGCGTGACCGGCATGCAGTAGGCGCCGCCGGCCTTGCCCGGCACGACCGGCGCGTCGATCCAGCCCCGCTTGAAGAAATCCTCGACCAGCGCTCCCGCCCGTTTGGAGAAGCGGTTGTAGGAACCGAGCACCAGTCCCTTGGCTTCGTCCCAGGTGAGATTCTTCGAGACCTCGCCGATGGGCGCATAGCGGTCCCACTCGTGCAGGTCGCCGACCCCGAGCAGCTTCTTCTTGACGCGGTAGTAGCGCACGCACACGTCGTACCGCCCCGTGACCGCCTCGACCAGCGCCTGCACCGCCTCGTCCGAGGTTTCGTTGGAGAGGTTGCGCGATGAGATCCACGTCGGGAAATGACGCAGGCGATCGTCGATGCTCTTCTCGCCGAGGATGACGTTGAAGATGTAGCCGCGTGTCTTCAGGTCGACCGCGAGTGCCGTTGTGATGGCAGCGCTCGCGTCCCGGCGAACCTTGCGGTCCGCCTCGCGCAGCCCGACGAGCGCCTCCTCGAGGGGCAGGTGCCGGCCGTCGAGGTCGACCCGGATGCGGGCGCAGAGCTCGTCGAACAATCGGTTCCAGGCAGAGCTGCCGACGGGGCTGAAGTCGGTGAGCACGCGCTCCTCGGGTTCGGACAGCTGGTGGGGGCGGAACTTCCGCGCCTCCTCGACCATGTGCCGGTATTTCGCGGAGTCCGGGTCGGCGTACAGGCGCGCCGCCTGCTCGTCGCTGACCTGGGCCAGCTCGAGGGTGAAGAAAACTCCGTGGCTGCCGCGCTCGGCGCCGGCCTCGCGCACGCGAGCAAGGAGCCGTCCGGCGGCGGGGTCGTCGGTGTTCTGGCTGTGCAGGAGATACGCGTAGACGTCAGGCTTGGCGGCGAGCTCCTCGTCGTCCTCGAGCTCGCGCATCATGGCGGCGAACTCTTTCGGCGGGAGCGAAACAACCTTGCCCTTGTAGCGTTCCTCGAATGCCTGCGCTCGTTTGAGCGCGTCGGCGAGGGTGGCCTCGACGGCCGGGTCGGTCGGGGATTTGAAGAGGTCGGTCAGATCCCAACGAACGGCTTCGGCGCCGGTGGTCTTGGTCGCTTGTGACATGGGCGGTCAGAATAACCGCTCCGCGTAACGGCGCGAAACGCCCTCCGTTTTGATTGTTTATGGGGCGATTGCTGTTGGTGGTCGTCTTGTTGACGGCCTGCGGCCCGGTCGTGCCGCGAGCCGCGACCGTGACTCCATCGCCGACCGCGGCATCACCTCAGTCGTCGCCGTCACCCCCGTCCCGCTCCCCGTTTCTCGCGGTCGTGGGTGGGCCGAAGAACAGCTCGGTCAGCCTGGTGGCGTCGGATGGCACAGTTGTCGCCACAGCGGCGGTCGACCTCGCACTGTTCCGGATGCACGCGATGATGTCGTGGACGAGCGCCTCGCGCACGCGGGTGTACTACCTGAACGGTGGATCCGAGGTCCGGTTCCTGGCTCCCGACGGCACGACAGGCGCCGTGACCCGAATCGCGCTGGGCGCCAGCGAGCAGGCGGGCTTCGCGGTGAGCCCCGACGACGCGAGCATCGCCGTTGCGGTTTTCAGCTACACACTGGCATCCGGTCCGCCCGCGAGCGCCACGTACAACGGTATGCGCCTGTACGTGGAGGACCTACACGGCGGCGGCCACCACGTCGACATCTTCTCCTCGACCACGGTCGCCGAGTTCCCGATCGGATGGACTGGCGGGCGGCTGATCCTGGCCGTCAGCCACTCAGCATGCTGCCGCGCTGACCCGATAAATCCCTATGACGCGACCTCCTACCACGTGGTAGACCCAGCCTCCGGAACGCGGCTGGCCTCGTTGTGCGACGTAGGCGATGGGCCGGAAGGACCCATCGAGCCTGTAGGCGTGGCGTGCTCGAAACTGGAGCCGGACTATCTACATTGGGACGGAAGCCATTTCGTCCCACCGGCGGCGGTGCCGAACCCATCCCAGTATTTGAATGCCCTATCGCCCGACGGAACGCGAGTGGCGGTGGGCCAACCTGATTTCTCTGGTCTTGGGATCCGCATCTGGATCTTTGGGCCTAGTGGTGGAGGGCACGCGCTAAAACAGTCGGGTTACGTCTTAGGGTGGCTCGACGACATCCGCATCGTCATCCGGCAGATAGACTCGCCCGCGCTGTCGGTTTTGGAGCTCGATATGCAGTCGAGTTCCCAGATCGCGACGGGCGGCTCTTACCTGGGGACGTTCCCCACCTCGCTTAACTGAGGCGGTCTGCGTACACTCCCGTCTCGTGCTCAGGAAACGATGAGAAAACACATGAGTGGAAAGCCGAAAACGAGCGTGAAAGCTGCGCAGGCGATGGAGGGTCTCGCTCGGCCCAAGGTGATGGACCGGAGCCGTGCATGGCGCGAGCTCAGCAACTTCGTGCGGAGCAGTCGCTCCAGCTCGCGGAAGCGTGATGGCTCTGGCCAGCGGCCCGCATACGCGCCTTCGTTCACGGCTTCGGTGAGGTCTTCGAGCAGTTCCCAATCCGTCGGCGCCCCGCGCAAATATTCGAGCGGGGTTTCCGGCGGCGCTCGGAAGCGCCCGAGACGGCGCTGCACGCGTTCGTAGAGTCGCAGCAGCTCCGACTCTCCCGGCGACGGTCGATGTGTCGGAGCCCGGCGGCGGCGCGTGCGCAGCCAAGCCCACATGACAGTCACCAGCAGAGCAATGACCACCGCAGGTGGAATCACCGCCAGCGCACCTAGCGACCCGATGACTGCCATCGGCGCGCCGATCGTCAAGTGTGGGATGAGGCGCGCCAGACCGGAAGCGGCCCAATGATTTGGAAACTGCGTCGCCGCGAGCGCCGAGAATCCCGGCGATGGGTCGACCGGCACCCACCCGTGGTTTGGGAACCACACCTCGACCCACGCGTGCGCATCGCGTTCGCGCACGATCGATTGGTCGAGCACGGGGTTGTAATCGCCCGTCGAATAGCCCGTCGCGAGGCGGGCGGGAACGCCCAGGCTCCGCAGCATCAAGGTCTCCGCGGTGGCGAACTGCTCGCAGTAGCCCTTCTTGACGTCGAAGAGGAACCAATCGACAGGGTCACGTCCCGGCGCGACATGTCCGAGCTCCTGCGTGTACTGGTAGTTCTGCTGCAGGTAGCTCGTCAGCGACATCACGAGATCGAACTCGTTCGCGCTGTGGTCCTGGGTCACTCGCCGCGCCAGGTCCTGCGCCTGACGCGACAGAGCGGTGTGATTCATGTATTCCGGGTTCTCGTCCGGCGGATTGAAAACGTATGGGTCTTGCTTCAGCTCGTCAGGCGATAGGTTGGGCAGGTACGAGACGACCGAATAGGTCTGGCCTGGCTTCAGCACGTCGGGAGTCCTGAAAGTTCCATAGGCGTCCTCGCGCAGCGCCGACACGGGGGCATAGAGGCTCTGGATCGGGTACGCGGCGGTGATCACGCCCGGCAGGGGACGGACGACTCGAAAAACTTGCACGAACGTGCCGAGGTTGTTGGGAGGCGCGGGTGGCAGGAGGCGCGGCGGGATGTAGGGCTGCATGGTGACGTAGTTGCGATTGGAAGCCGTCCACACGCCGTTCTGGTACGTGTCGAACACCAACCCACGCCAGTACGCGGGAGCGCCGGTGCGCACGTACATCACGGGCGCGTCGCCGAGCCGGCCACGGAAATGCAGGTCGACGCTGCCCGTCGCTCCCGATGGGTCGCCGCTGAGCTGGACCAGTGGCAGGGCCGGGTTCTCCATCTCACCTTTGAACCCGACGTAGTTCGGCAGCGAGATCAGGACCGGACCGTTGGGGTCGAGGTTGGGCTGAGGGAGGAAAACGAAGATCGCCACCCCGAACCCGAGCGCGCCGACCAACGCCGTCGCGACCGCCGGCACCGGCAGATTGACCCTGGCGCCCATGCGGCGCAGGTTTGACGCGGCCCAAAAGCCGGCCAGGCACACCGCCCACAGCGCGAGCAGGACGCCGAACGGGTAGTCCCACGCGTAGACCGCGGCCAGATAGAGGATCGCGAGGCTGATCCACAGGCTCGAGTAGCAGTTGCGGCGCGTCTTGAGGTCGAAGCTCGTGACCGCGACCAGCAGGATCGCGAAGTTGGCCTGCGGCAGCACGCCGCCGAAGAAGGCGCCGACCGAGTCGCCCAGGAAGTAAGCGAGCGCCGCGAACACGAGGGCGGCGAGCAGGATCTGGCGCCGAAACCCGCGCTTCTGATTGCGCTCTCGATAGCTGACGACGTGGCCGATCGCGGTCGCCACCAGCGCGATCGCGGGCACGACGTAGTCCTGGCCGTAGACCACGACGGCGAGCGTCGCCACCGCGAAGCCCGAGAACACGAACGCCCGGCCTTCGAGGGAGTTCTCGACCGGAGACGCGGGCAGCCGGACGCACTGAGCCGCCGCGCTGCCTGATGCCCTGGAGCGCGTCGTCGATGTCGGGGTTGGCAGCGGCGCTAACGGCGATTGCGTCGCCGACCGCCGGAGGCAGCGCGAAGACTGGATCCGCCGGGTACGGGTATCGGGCCAGCCAATCGAGGACCGCCCAGATCGAGCGGGCCTGGTCCGGACGCGTCGGCTCGGCGCCCGGCGACCACATCACGACTCGCCCGCCGGCTCGCAGGCAGTCCCAGGCTTCGGATGCGGCGAGGCGCGCGATTTGGTCGGCCGCCTCTTGACTGGGCGGCGCGGGGCCGCAAAAGATGCCGAGCGTCTGCACGCCGGGCGGCTCGAACTCGCGCACGATCAGCTGGCCGTGCCGCGCACTGGAGCGCCAGTGGATGCGGCGCAGCGGGTCGCCGGGCCGGTACTCGCGAGCGCCGAACATCTCGTTTCCCGAGCCGGCGCGAGGCGCCGCGATGCTCGCCTCGAGCTCCCTCACGTTCTGCCGCTCGGCCAACGCTTTGAATCGCGGCAAGACCGCGACCAACTCGAAATCGACTTTTGGTCCACGCCGGCGAAAGAACCCGAGCGGATCGCCGCTCTCGGTGGTCCACCCGCTCGCCGCCACGGGACCGCGGCGCAGCGGACCGAGCTCGCGAAACTCAGTCCAACCCTCTTTCGGCACGCGGCCCGCCGCAGCCGACAATTCGCTCCCGCCCACGGATCCGAAGATGCGCCCTGGGCCTCGCGTTCCGTGCTTCGATTCGATCTCCTATCGGCGAACCCTGACTGCTTTCGGTGCCCACGACCCGCAACCCGCCACTCAGCCCGCTGTTCCACCCGGCATAGGCGAGCGACGCGACAACCAGCGCGAAGATCCAGTAGGCGAGCAGGAACAGCCAGGCGACCTCTGAGGTGCTCGCGTAGTAGAGGACCGCAACCGCCAGCACCAGGGCGCCGAATAGTCTCGGGGTCGTGTTAGTGCTGCCTCAGTGGCGGGAGTGGTAGTGAGGCGACGACATCCGCGAGAACCTCGGCTGCTTTCGCTCTCCCGCGCATACCGAGCCGGTGTGCGAGCACCGGCGCGACCAGCAATTTCACATCGTCGGGCAGGACGAAGTCGCGGCCTTCGAACAGAGCCCACGCCTGCGCTGCGCGCTGCAGATAGACGCCCGAACGCATGCTGGCCGGGAGCGCGACCTCGGGGCGCGAGCGGATCGCGTCCATCAAAGACACGATGTACGTGCGAATGGCCGGCGCGGCCACGACCCGCAGGCACCCCTCCTGCAGCTCGACAACGTCGGCAAGGCTGACGACAGAGCCGAGGTCGGCGATCGGATCGCCATGCTCGCGGCGGGCGAGGACTTCCATCGCTTCGGCATCGGTCGGCGGCCCCATCTCCGCGGCGAGGATGAATCGGTCGAGCTGAGATTCGGGCAGCGGGTAGGTGCCATGAAACTCGGTTGGGTTCTGAGTGGCGATGACGAAGAACGGCTTCTCGAGCGTGCGCGTCACGCCCTCGATGGTCACCTGCCCCTCCCCCATGGCCTCGAGCAGCGCGGCCTGGGTGCGCGGAGTGGCGCGGTTGACCTCGTCAGCGAGCACGAAGTTGGCGAAGATCGGGCCGGCCACGAACTGGAACGTCAGCTCCTTCTGGTTGAAGACGCTCGATCCGGTGATGTCGGACGGGAGCAGGTCGGGCGTGCACTGGATGCGGCGAAACGAGCCGCCGACCGAAGTGGCGAGCGCCCGGGCGAGCATTGTCTTGCCTGTGCCGGGTAGGTCCTGGAGCAGAACGTGGCCGCCGGCGACGAGCCCCGCCGCCGCGAGGCGCACGACGCGATTCTTGCCGACGATGACGCGGTGGACGTTCTCCTCGATCCGGCCGAGGAGCTCGGCCGCGCGCCGGGGTTGCAGCTCGCGTTGTTCAGAGGCCATGGGGCGCGATCCAGTCTAGTGGGGAGTTCTGCTCCCAGCCCCGATTAACGCCATTCCGCACGTTTAGGCCAAAACGCGCGCTTGCGATCGTCGGATTTCGCACGTTTTGCGCAAAACGCGCGCTATTGCCGACGCTAGAGGTTTCCGATCACGCCAAGGAAGAGCGGTGCATCGGTCGCGTTGTCGATCAATGCCAGCGCGAATGGATGATCGATGACGGTCGCGGCACGAGCGGATAGGACTACGCCCACTCCGGTGGCTGCTGACGCCGTGGTCCCTTTCTCATCGACCTCGAGATGGGTCTTCTGAACGACTCCTGAGATGAAGCAACCACCGCAGATGTCCGGCAGGTCGCCGACTGCCATGCCCATGGCCACCAGCTCGGGGAGCAGCTCGGCCCTGTAGTCGACCTTGAACTTTGGCATCACCAGTTCCCCATCACAGTCGAGGCCGATGTTCGGAGACGGTTCTTGGTTTGTACATGAGCTGCCACCAAACACCGGACCGACTGCGCTGTGAAACATCGTGAGTGCCTGGCTCCAGGTCGCCTGCGTGAGGAATCGTGAGAATTCGGTGGGCGATAGCACTTTGCTCGGCAGCAAGATCACCATGCTGAACCGGCCGCCCTTGTAGGGCAGGAGGACCGCCTGGTAGTCGTGCGTGCCCATGCGAATGATGCGGTGCTCGCGCGTCATCATCGGGACGTTCACGCTCGTGCCCGAGAAAGTGTGGAAATTGAGAGGATCGTGAGAGGTATGGAACTCGGTCGCCCAAAGGGCGTGGAAGTACGTGGCGTTGACGAGGTAGGCGACCGTACCGGGATCGAACGTGTCGACGAGCTGCTGGATCTTGTGGTGCGTCGCCTTGTCGACCCAGTCGTTGACCACCTTCGGTGCGTATGGCGACGTGAAATCGAGGCTGGCGATCTGCGCTCTGTAGTCGTCGCGCAAGCGCGCGACATAAGTCGAATTCAGAGCCAACCCTTTTTGCGCCCACACCGCCTGGGCCAGCTCGAGCTGGGCGTTGTCGTCGCTCTGCAGAAGGCGGTCGATCGTCAGCTTCGCTTGCGAGCTCGGATCGACGCTGGGATCGAGCCCTAGCGTGGCCATGATCGACGCTCGAGTTGCGCCATGTGCGGCGGCTGCCGCCATGCTCAGCGCCAACGTCGCGCTCAGTGGAGAGATGAAAACATTGCTGGCGTTTGGCTCCGCAAGCAGGCGGTCGGTCAAGGCAATGCCGAAGCCGGTCGACGCGTCGGTCAGGTTCATCGACACCGGCCGCACGGGCGGGAAAGACTCGGGTTGGCCGCACGCGGCCACCAAGATAGCGCCCAAAAAAGCTGCCGCTATGCCGCGGCGCCCGCTCATGACTCTTATTACGTTGAACTGTCCGCTGAGGTAACGCTAGCCCTTTACGTACGAGAGCTTTTCGGCCACCTTCCCGTCGCGGACCTTGAACAGATCGATGCCGCGAACGTGTCCCGATCCCCAGTCGAACCGCCATCGGACCGTCGCCCGATCGCCCGCGACGACCATCTCCTCCGTTTCGAATGTCGCATTGGGCGAGTCATGGAAGAAGCGATCCCAGAAGGCCCGCATCGGTTCGTGACCGACCACCCGCTCGCCGTCTGGCGTTGGCAGCGTGTTCTCGAAGATGCAGTCGTCGGTCATCAACGCCATGACGGCGTCGACGTCGTGCCGGCCGAACGCCTCGTTGAAGGCATTGACGGTCTCGGCGGTGCCGCTCACCCCTGGCCGATCATCCTCGCGATCACCTCGGCGAGGTTCGGCCCGCCCTTGCCGAACGGCACCGAGTGCACCCGGTGCGCGAATACCATCTCGGCGACAGCGCCGACATGCGTCACCTTCACTTGCTCGGCGCTGTCGTAGGCTGCCTTGGCCTGCGCGGCGCGGGCGCATACGAGGTCGGAGCGGTGTCCATCGACCTCCAGAGCGATCGAGATCTGGGCGATGAGCCG
>MNEW01000042.1 GCA_001917895.1 Actinobacteria bacterium 13_1_40CM_66_12 | reverse complement strand
GCGGCACTCAGGGCAAGCCCTGGTCGAATTTGCGCTCGTCGCGCCAGTCCTCCTTCTGATCATCGGCGCCACCGTGGACATGGGCCGCGGGCTCCTCCTCTATTCGCTCCTGTCCGGCGCGTCGAGAGACACCGCCCGTCAGGCCGCCCTCACCTACTACAGCGGCTCCAACACGCTGCCGCCGAACTGCACTGCGCTCACCACGCCCTGTTCGCTGAACCCGCTGATCAACGGCGCGCACCTCCTCGACCCGCTGGGGGTGCAGGTCGTGTACCACGACTCCGCCTCGATCAGCGCGGCGCCGGCGAGCGACGGTACCTACACGGCGAACGCCAACCCCGCGCTCCCGGGCACCATCGCCCTCGCGGGCGGGACCAACACCAATACGGTCTACGTCTTCATCTACGAGATCGATACGTCGGGTCCGAATCCTCGCTGGAGCTGTCCGACCTGCGCCGCCGCCAACGGGGCCTATGTGCGTACCTCCGGGAATCACCTCGCGGTGGTCGACCTGAAGCTGAAGTGGCAGCCGGTCCTCGCCCGCCTGCTCGGCCTGCCTTCGACCATCACGTTCGATTCGCAGTCGGTCGAGCGAATGGAATACTGATGCGCTCCTCTCCCCGACAACGGGGGCAGGTGATGGTGATCGTTGCCGTCGCGCTCCTGGCGCTGATCGGCTCAGCGGCTTTGATCCTGCTCGCGGGCTCGGTCGTCTGGCAGAAGAACCAGCTCCAGGAGCTCGCGGATTCGACGGCGCTCGACTCCGCATTGACGATCGGCATCAGCTGCAATGCCGCGAAGGCGAACGCGGTCATCACCGAGGCGGACAACTTTCTCGCCACCCGGAAAACGCGTACCGGCGCCTTGGCCATCACGCCAGGCACATGCGCAACCCCGTACAAGGGCACGGACACATTTGCCGGCGGACTCAGCGCGACGTACAACTACCCGTACCGGGCCCATCAGCAGCAGGTCGAGGTGGTCCTCAGCTTGAGCCTCCCGATCTCGTTCGGCGGCCAGCTCGGGGCGAGCAACACCACAGTGACGCGGCGTGCCGTGGCTCAGCAGCTTGCCGGATCGGTGCCTGCGATCTCCGCCACGACCCTGTCCTGCACCGGCGGGCAGGTCAACATCGCCGGCAGCATCGTGGCGCAGAACGCGATCGCCAGAGCCGGCAGCTGCGCTTTCTACGCGCACACGCGGTTCGACGCCCCCTCTAGCACGTACTCCGACCTGGGGAACGTGACCGTCTACACCGACGGCCAGGGCTGGGTCGGCGGAGGAGGCGCGTGCGCCGCGGGCTTGAACGCCGGCTCGAGCAACGCCATCTGTTCCGACGGCGCCGAGGTCTCGGGTCACGTCAATCCCGCCTGCGGCACCACGGGCACGAGCCAATTCCTGTCGGCCGGCGATGTGGCGATCAACGGCAACCCGTGCGCGGCGGGCGTGGCGCCGCAGCCGGTGCCGCCCGTGTCCACACTTCTGCCCCCGGACCCCAACGCAGACGCGGCCGCGATCGCGACGCTCCAAGGCACCGGCGGAGCCGCCTGCTCGTCCGCGGGGACTTATCCAAACATAGTTGTCGGCGGAATCACCGTGGGCACTGGGCTCGCGCCCGCGCCGAACAAGGACGCCACCGGCTACTACCACTTCAAGCCCAGTTGCTACGGCTACCTCAACATGGCCTCGCTGAGCGGCGGCATATCCAGCGTCCAGGCTGGACCGACCGTCACTGCCAGACACTTCCTCACCCCGACGTTGCCCGCCGCGAGCACAGCCGGCACTCTTTTGGTGGCAGACATCCGGTCCGACGCCACCCCATCAGGTTTCACAGCGCCGGCAGGCTGGGTGCAGGCCGGCGTCCCCAGCCAGTCTGGACTCAGTCCTCGAACCGAGATCTGGTACTACCCGAACAATCCCGGCGGGATCGCCAACGCTACTTTCACTGTCAACCCGGCCAGCATCGACTCGACCGCCCAGATGACTGAGTGGCGAAACGTGGCGACAGTTGCGCCCTTGGACAAGACCGGCAACACCGCGATCGGCGTGAACCAGAATGCCGCCACAGTGTCGACCGTCGGTGCCACGGCATCGGCGAACGAACTCGTCATCACTGACGTCGGGGTGCTCGAGGCAGTGCCAGGCCAGGTGGTCACTCAGGGAGCAGGCTGGAACAGCCTCGCCAACGACCCTCCAGATGGCTTCACGGCTGAGTACAGGGTCGACCTGCCGGCGGCAGTGGCAACCGAGACGCTGAACAGCACGGTGGCGACGACCTGGGCGGTCGTGATCGCGTCGTTCAAACCCGCCGCGGGCGCGTCGGGCGTCGTGTTCGACCCCGGCTTCTACTACTTCAACGGATACAACGGAGTGAACTTCACCAGTGGGGGCGGCGTCTGCCTGGGAGGCGGCACGCTGCTCGCGAAGGACGTCACGATGGAGTTCGTCAACCAGGCCGGGTTCTCATCTGGGACCTGCGCTGTCGGAGGCGGTGCCACGTGCGCGGGCTCATGCCAGTTCGGGTCGGCGCCTTGCTCGCTGTCTCCGTGTCCGCCCAACGCGGGCGCGGACTCGCCTAACAACCTGACCTGGCTCGCCGCCCCGTGCTTGAACGCACCCGCGGCTGCCGACGCGGCCAGCTGTCTGGGAGGCGCCTCCTGGTGCCCGGCCGGAGACCGGGCCTGCTCGAACCTCCTCATCTATGCGCCGGGCGCGATTGCCGGCCAGATCGCGATCGCGGGCGCAGCCGTGCATGCCTGGCTGCTCGGGTCGATCTACTGGCCGGGCACCTGCTCGGACAGCGTGAACGGCACCAGCACGATCGCCGGCTCGGTGTCCTGCGGCACCCTCACGATGTCCGCGGCAGTGGGGGCGGCGACTGCGGTTGGGAGCGACGCCGGCATCAGCACCGCCCTGGTTGAAGCGGTTCTCATAGAGTGAATTTTCACCCCACGAAGTCTGGCGACTTCGCGGGGAACCCCTGAAAAAGGGTGCGCATCGCGCATCATGTGCACCGTGAAAATTCGCGGGGGGGACAGATGTCCCCCGCCGCGGAACCCACCCCTCTCCTCGGCCACGCTTGGAGGCGCTTGGAAGGTGGCACGGTTGGGGGACGGCCGGAGTAAATCCGGCCTTAAGCCCCACCTGGCGCTCCCCTGAATTTGCTCCGCTAAGTCCCTGCTGCTTGTCGAGGACACCTGAAATCGCGTGCACATCGCGCATCATGTGCACCGTGAAACGCCCACTTAACACCACTCCAAGGGTCTCCCGTGGCCTCTGAGATCGGCCGGCCGCGGCGCGGCAGGACCTACATCGTCATCGGCACCGTCCTCGCCGTTCTGGCTTTTGCGACCGCCGCCGGGGTCGCCAGCCTGCCCCTATTCTTCTCGAACAACCCCGCCGGCACCAAGATCGTGGTGGCCAAGAACGCGATCGGCGCACGCACGAAGATCCAATCGTCGGACCTGACTATGAAGGTGGTGACACCGGTCCCGCCCCAGGCATTCTTCGACGTCAACGCGGTCGCCGGGAAGGGCGCGCGGGTCGACATTCCGGCCGACTCACCGGTCACCGCCAACCTGATTGCCCAATCCCCTGACCTGCTCAGCAGCAGCGATGTCACGTACCTGCCCATCCCGACTGGCTTCGTGGCGGTCACGGTGCCGACATCTGAGCAGGTCGGCGTGGGCGGATACGTCCAGCTCGGCGACCGCATCACCGTGCTCGCCACCGTGAACTCATCGGTGTTCGGCGCCAGCCCCGGGGTGCCCGTCGTCCGGACGGTGTTTCGAAACCTTGACGTCATCAGAGTCGGGCCCGCGACGGGATCCACCGCCAGCGGTCAGCAGGTAACAAGCAGCCTCACCCTCCTGATGACGCCGTGTGATTCGGAGTTCCTCTTCTGGTTCTTGAACAATGCCGTCCTCAAGTACAACCTCGAATCGTTCAAGGACTACGAGCCGACGCCGAACCAGCCCGATCCGGCATGCCCGAAGCTGTCGTCGGCGGCCGGTGTCGGACCGCGCGAGGTGGACGCCAAGTGGCACTTCACGACCCCTTAGTGATCGCCTCGTGAGGCCGTAGACGTGGGCTGGCTGATCGTGCTCGTCGCTGTCGCGGCTGCGTTCGGCGTGATGCTCGTCGTCTACGGCATCGTCGCCCGCGACCGCGCCATCACCGAGGCCGAGACCGGAGGCCCGGGCGCCCGCGTCACCTACCGCACCCTCGCCGATGTACGGGAGCAGTTGCGCCGGCGGTTCGAGCCCACCGGAGCTCCGGTCTGGATCGCGACCCAGCAGGCGCCCAATGCCTTGGCCGCTGATCTCGCGAGCGCCGACCTGCAGCTCCGGCCGTACGAATTCCGCATCTTGCAGCTCGGCGCGGCGCTGGTCTTCGCGCTGATCGCATATGCGCGCTTCAACGTCAGCCTGGCGGTTCCGGTGCTTGCGGTGATCGGCTACCTCCTCCCCGCTCTCTACTTGCGCAACCGCCGCGGCCACCGGCTGCGCATGTTCGAGGCCGGCCTCCCGCGGGCCATGGAGCTCATCGCCAACTCCATGAAGGCGGGCCAGTCGGTAGCGCAGTCGCTAGGTGCGGTGACCGAGAACGCAGGACCGCCGGTCGACGAAGAGTTCCGGCTTGCGCAGCGTGAGGTCGAGCTCGGCGCGTCGGTGGAGAACGCTCTCAGCAACATGGTGAAGCGGATGGGCAGCTCGGACCTTCGCTTGATCGTGATGGTGATCACGATTCAGCACGCGGTGGGCGGCGACCTGCCGGCGATCCTGATCACACTCGCCGACACCATGCGCCAGCGCGCCGAGATGCGCGAGGAGATCATGGCCGCGACCGCTCAGTCGAGGGCCTCGAGCCTGATCATCACACTCCTACCCGTGGCCGCCGGCGGGCTGCTGTTCTTCCTCGTTCCCGATTATTTCCGCCCGATGTTCGTCAACCCGCTGGGCTGGGTGATCCTGGGTTTGGCGGCCGCCTTGCTGGTCATCGGCAACGTCATCATCCGGCGCATCACGGCGATCGCATGAACCTGCTGCCCCTCATCATCGGGCTGGCCGCAGCCGCCGGGGTGTGGCTCGTCGCTGCCGGAGTGAGGAGCTCGCAATCAGGCGATGCGACGACGCTCGCGCGCCAGCGCTTGGCCCGCCAGGAGCTCGGCCTGGGACAGAGCGCGATCGCCCTCGAGCTGGAGAAGCCTCTGGGCGAGAGGCTGACCGCGCCGGCACGCCGCTGGCTCGCCAAACAGATGAACCGCCTGACTCCCGCCGCTCAGGCGGCGACCTTTCAGCGTGAGCTCGATTTCGCCGGCAACCCATTCGGTCTCGACCCGGCGGGCGTGCAGACGCTGCGCATCGCCGCCGGCGCCGCGCTCGGCACCATTGGCACCGCGCTGGGAGTGCTCGTCGGATCCACGTTCGCGATCGGCGTCTTTCTGGTCGGTGGCTTCGCGATCGGCTTTTATCTGCCAGTCCTCTGGCTCGACCAGCTCGTGCGCGAGCGCCGCGCCGAGATCGAGGCTGCTCTCCCCAACGCGCTCGACGTGGTGGCAATCAGCATGGAGGCCGGTCTCGGGCTTGATCGCGCGCTGGAGCAGCTCGTGCGCCACCAGGAAGGACCACTCACGCTCCTGGTCGCGCGGGCCCTGCGCGAGATGGAGCTCGGGCGCCCGAGGGCCGACGCGCTGATCGAGATGGCCGAGGCGACCGAGGTCGAGGACTTCACTGCGCTGGTCCGCTCCATCCTCCACGCGGAGCGCACGGGCGTGCCCATCGCGCGCACCATCGCGGCGCACGCCGCGCAGATGCGCGTCAAGCGCAGGCTCAAGATCCGGGTCGAGGCGGCGCGGGCCTCGCTGAAGATCCTCCTCCCCACCGTGGGCTGCGTTTTTCCGACGTTGTGGCTGATTCTTCTCGGTCCGGCGCTGCTCGTCGTGCTGAGCATCGCGAGCCACAAATAGCGTCGCGTTTCGCTTCGCTTGCGCAAGACGTGCGGAATCCAGTTGTTCCATTAGCGCGTTTGGATCAAGACGCGCGGAACCGGATGGCTAGTTGAGGAAAGGGTTAGTCCGCTTCTCCTGACCGATCGTGGTTGCCGGCCCATGGCCGCTGTAAACGTCGACCTCATCTGGCATAGACAGCAGCTGGGTTCTGATCCCCTCAAGCAGCGCGCGGCCATCGGAGTTGCGGAAGTCGGAGCGGCCGACCGAGCCCGCGAAGAGCGCATCGCCTGTGAACACTGCGTCGCCGATCCGGAGTGAGACGCCACCGGGGCTGTGGCCCGGGGTGTGGAGGACGTCGAGCACGACGGAACCGGCTTTGAATGGTGTGCCCGGGCTCAGGCTCACGACGTTGTCGATGCGCGGCCCCTCGACCGAGAACTCGCGACGCAGCGAGCGGCCCTCGACGATCACATCGCGCTCGGCGTGATGGACTGCCACCGGCACCGGGCCCAGCGCCTTGATCAGCTCCGCCAGTCCCGCGATATGGTCGACATCGGTATGAGTCAGCACGATCGCCTTGACGTTCGCGCCGCGCTCGCGGATCAGCTGAAGCATCAGCTCGGGCTCGAAGTTGGCGTCGATCACGATCGCGTCATGTGTGGCCTCGTCCTCGACCAGGTACGAGTTGGTGCCGAACCTGCGGTCGGCTGTGGCCGTGATGCGGACTTTCAGGCGAGGACTTTCCGAACGACGACGTGGCGCTCGAGCTCGCGATACGGCTCGAAGCCCGCACGCAAGTACATGTCGAGCGGTCCGCGGTAGTTCGACTGAGCGGAGTCGTCGGATTCCCTCGAAGGGTAGGCCTCGACGGCCCGCAGGCCGCGTGCGCGGAGCCGTTCGATCGCGACCTGCAGAAGCTTCGAGGCCACGCCGTGACCACGGTAGGGGGCGGCGATCACAAAACAGGCGACTGAGCCAATACCTTCATGGTCGGCCGGCTGGAGCTTGAAGCGGCTCATCACGCCGTGCAGGTGCGTGGTATCACCGTAGTTGCACCAACCCACGGGCTCGCCGCCGGCGAAAGCGAGGAGGGCGGTGACTCTGCCGTGCTCGATCGAATCCGACATGTCACGTCGGTTGTCCTCGGCGGCGCGGACAGCCCACTCTTCATCGCTCTGTGTTCGGTGCGTCTCCATGCAGTAGCAGCTCTGCCAGGCGGGAAAATCGCGAAATGCGACCTTGTCGAAGAAATGCTGATACGCGGGCAACTGGTCGGGCGTGACATCGACGACCTCCACCTCTCCAATGTCCGGCAGCCGCTCGAGCTCGGCGCGCGCGGTGGGATCAGCCGCCAGCCGCAAGCCTTGCAACTGTGCACCGCCCTCCGACTTCATAAGGCTGTGGACACCGTCTTCCGCGATCCAAGACACGCGAATCTGGGAGCCGCCCCCAGTGGCTGACAAGTCCCACGTCACCTCGTGAGGGGCCGCGGCCGCGAACGGGGGAGCAAACAGGAACCTGCTGCGAAGCACGAGGCGGCGCGGCGGTTCAACGACGGCCACGTCCGACTCCTCGACGAACTCGCCGCGCACGTCAACCCAGCGGATGTGGCCGCCGGGTGTGAAGTCTCCCTCTGGTGTGAGGCGGTAATACCAGTCGCGCCGGCCAGGTGCGACCAAAACCTTCCAGACCTCGAGCGGCGGCACCTCGAGATCGATCGTGTGTGATCCGCTTTTGCTCACGACGCTTCGCGCGCGACCGTGTGGACGTCCTTCACGCCTTCGAGCTTCTCCATCAATCGAGAGAGCTGCGCCAGGGAGTCGATTTCCACCGTCGCGGAAACCACCGCGGTCTTGTCGTCGTATACGTGCACCTCGAGCGCTGACATGTTGACCCGGTTCTCGGCCACGACGGTGGCGATGTCGCGGAGCAGGCCCTGCCTGTCCCAGGCCTCGATCTTGATGTCGACCGGATAGATGTGAGTCGCGTCGGAGTCCCAATCGACGGGCACGACTCGAGCCTGGTCCTGGGCATTGACCGCGTTGATGCAGTCGACGCGGTGCACCGTCACTCCGCGCCCTCGCGTCGTGTAGCCGACGATGGCGTCGCCGGGCACTGGCTGGCAGCACGGCGCGATCTTGGTCAGGATCCCCTTCTCCCCCCGCACCAGCACGCGGGGTGTGGGCTGCACGTTGGGGATGAGCGGGATGGCGCGCAGGTCCCCACCGGCGCCGTCCGGCGTCAGAGACATGCGCATGACGACCGAGTGAGGGGACAGGTCTCCGTATCCGATCGCCGCGAGGAAGTCGTCGACGGCCGGGAACTTGTGCATGCCGGCGATCTCGACCAACTTGGTGTCCGGCAGGTCCGCGAGGCTTACGCGGTGCATGCGGTGGAGCTCCTTGTCGAGCAGGTCGCGCCCCTTGGCGACGTTCTCTTCGCGGCGCTGGCTCTTGAACCACTTGCGGATCCGCTCCTTGGCCGATGCGCTCTTGACGAAGTTCAGCCAGTCGCGACTCGGGCCGTGCGGTCCCTTGGAAGTGAGGATCTCGACGATCTCGCCGTTCTGCAGCTCATAGTCCAGCGGCACCATCCGGCCGTTGACCTTGGCGCCGATGCATCGGTGCCCGACCTCGGTGTGAATGCGATACGCGAAGTCGACCGGGGTCGAGTCCGCGGGTAGGTTGAGGACGTCGCCCTTCGGGGTGAACACGTAGACCTCGTCCTGGAAGAGGTCGACCTTGACTGTGTCGAGGAAAGACTCCGAATCCCCAATCTCGTTCTGCCATTCGAGCAGGCTTCGGAGCCACGACAGCTTCTGGTCGAAGCTCGCGTCCTTCCCGCCTTCTTTGTAGGTCCAGTGGGCGGCCACGCCGAATTCAGCGATACGGTGCATCTCGTGGGTGCGGATCTGGATCTCGATCGGCTCCCCGGTGTGCGTGATCACCGTCGTGTGCAGCGACTGGTAGCCGTTGGACTTGGGCATTGCGATGTAGTCCTTGAACCGGCCGGGAACCGGCTTCCACAGCGAGTGGACCACGCCGAGCACTCCATAGCAATCGCGCACAGAGTCCACCTGGACGCGAATCGCCGACAGGTCGTAGATCTCCGAGAAGTCCTTCTTCTCGCGGGTCATCTTCTGCCACACCGAGTAGATGTGTTTCGGCCGGCCCGTGATCTCCGCCTTGATGCCCACGTTGTCGAGCTCGCGCGCGAGGATCTCGCGCAGGTCTGAAACCAACGTTTCGCGCTCTTGACGCTTGCGGGCGATCCGCTTGACAACGTCGTCGTAGGCCTCCGGCTCGAGGTAGCGAAAGGCGAGGTCTTCGAGCTCCCACTTGAGCTGGCCGATGCCGAGGCGGTGCGCAAGCGGGGCGTAGATGTCGAGTGTCTCGCGTGAGATCTTGCGTCGCTTGACCTCCGGCAGCGGATCGAGCGTGCGCATGTTGTGGAGGCGGTCGGCCAGCTTGATGAGGACGACGCGGAGGTCCTCCGCCATCGCCACCATCATCTTGCGGATGTTCTCCGCCTGCTGCTGCTGGTCGGTGCGGATTGAAATCCGGCCGAGCTTGGTGACACCCTCGACCAGTCGCGCGACCTCAGGCCCGAACTCGGTCTCCACCTCCTCGGCGGTGAGCGCGGTGTCCTCCACCGTGTCGTGGAGAAGGGCCGCGGCAAGCGTTTGGGCGTCCAGCTGGAGGTCGGCGAGGATGGTCGCCACCTCGAGGGGGTGGTTGACGTAGTCCTCGCCCGACAGGCGGTGCTGACCCCGATGGGCCATGGCTGCGCGCTCGTAAGCCTTCCGGACCAGCTCGCGGTCCTTGGGTTCGAGATGGTCGGCAACCCGGAGCAGCTCAGAAACCGTCACGTGGTTATGAGTTTAGGAACCCGACGTGGCTCAAGTTCGGGATCAAGTTCCTAGACTTGCGCCAAGTGGGCCTCGATTGAACTCGTTACGAGGGACGTTCGCGATCCGCGTCGGATTCTCCGCCGCGGCCGCGGTACTGGTGCTCGCCGGGGCTTCCCTGAACGTCAGCGGCCGTTCCGGTCAGGCCGCCCTGATCGCTGCCTTCGGTGGCCTACTCGCCATCGGGGCCGGCGCGATGAACGTCAGGTGGAAGATCTCGGTCCCACTCGGGGCGGCCGCGGTGCTCGCATCGGTCGCCGCCGCCCACTTCGACCTGACCGACAGGCAGCTGCCCCTTGACGTCGGCGGCCTTCTCGTCCTCGGGCTCGGCGGCTACGTCGGCAGCATCGCCTACGAGAGCTTCACGGACGCGCTGCATCGCCAGCTCGATGAGATGGAGGCCCTGGCCGCCCAGCTCGAGCAGAAGCATCGCGTGTTTCTCGCCGCGACCTCGGACGCAACGGGCACAAGGCCTGGAGACATCGCCGCCCTCACCACCAGCATCGCCGGCCAGATGAGGGCGGGATTCGCGTGCACCTACCTGGTGTCGTCCGACGGCAAGCAGTTCGTGCCGCAGCCACCTGGATTCGGGCTGGGCCGCATGCGCCCGCAGGCCGTCAACCGGATCGGTTCGGGTCCTCTTCTGAGCGCCATCGCGGCGGGCAAGGAGTTCGTCGGCGATGACAAGTCGGGGCTTACCGAGCTCGTGAACTACGTCCCCGACGACCTCCACGTCGAGAATCTGCTCGTCGTTCCGATGCGGATCGGCGACCATTTCGGCGGCTTCATCCTGCTTGGTAACAAGCTTGGCGGCTTCACCGACGACGACCTGAGGCTGGCGACGACCTTGATGCTCCGGGCCGGAACGCAGCTCGCAAGCGCCAACGCAGTGGCGATGTCGCAGAAGGAATCGGCCCGCTATTCGCTCATGAACGAGCTTGTCAAAGAGGCGTCCGGCAAGACGATGACGGAGGTCCTCGACCTGGTCGTCAACAAGGGCACTCAGCTCATCCGCTATGACGCGGGGCGGGTGGCGCTATTCCAGCCGGACGACACCTTCGTCTTCGCCGGTGAGGCGTTCGCACCTTCGCCGATCGAAGGTCCGCTGGCCAGGGTCCGCGGCGGCGAGACCGTGCTTCGAAGCCTGGTCACGCCCGACGAGGGCATATTCAGCGGCCTGCAGCCATCGGCCGAAGGCGGCACGGCCAACGAAGCCTTGATCCCGATCCGGACCCAGAATGGCGTGCTCGGCGCCATCTGCCTCGGGCGGAACGGATCGTCCGGTTTCAGCCAGCGCGACGTCGCCGCACTGGACGAGCTCGGATCGATGGCCGGCGTGGCGGTCGAGAACTCCCGCATCCTGCAGGCGGCCACCGGCCAGGCCTCCAAGCTCGACACCGCGCTCGACGCGCTGGGCGAGGTCTCGCAAGCACTGACGACAGTGACGCAAGGCTCAAAGGTCCTGGAGCAGAAAACGCTCGAGACCGCTGTACGCGTGACCGGGGCCACGGCCGGCCTGCTGACCCGGAGCACGCCTGAAGGGAACCAGTCGGTGATCATGTCGCTCGGCTTTCCATCCGCGGTCAACGGTCTCGAGTTTCAAAACGGGCAGGGCATCGTCGGCGCTGTGATGCTGCGCGGCAAAGCCACGGCTGTGCCCGACATCTCAGCGAGCTTTGATCTGCAATCTCCGCCCGACCTCGTGGCCTATGGGCTTCAGGCCGCGATCTGCGTCCCGATGCTCGAGGACGGGCGACTCTGGGGCACCCTCTCCGCGTTCGACGTCAAGAAGCGCGAGTGGACGACGGACGACAATCGCGTGCTCGCCACGCTCGGCAACCAGGGTGTCGTCGCGGTACGAAACGCTGAGCTTTACGACAACAACCAGCGCAGCATCTGGGAGCTGAAGAACCTTCAGGAGGCGCTGCAGGCCGCCACCTCCACTCTCGACCTCAACCAGGTGCTGCAGCAGGTGCTTGCCGGCGCGGCCAAGGCTTCGACAGCACAGATCGGCTGCCTGGCCCTGGAAGAGTCAGGCCGCCTGATCCTGAAAGGAGGTTTTG
>MNEW01000021.1 GCA_001917895.1 Actinobacteria bacterium 13_1_40CM_66_12 | reverse complement strand
CTTCTGGCCGGCCTCCTGGTCGACCGCGGCGATGAAGACCCGACCGTCGTCCTCGACGTCGATCTGGGCGCCGGTCTCTTCCGTGATCTTTCGGATCATCTTGCCTCCCGGGCCGATGATGTCTCGGATCTTGTCGGGGTTGATCAGAATCGTGGTGATGCGCGGCGCGTAGGAGCTCATCTCGCTGCGCGGCCGCGGCAGCACGGCCAGCATCTTGTCGAGCACGAAGAGCCTCGCCTCGCGAGCCTGCTCCAGCGCCTGGGCCAGGATCTCGTGCGTCAGGCCTTTGATCTTGATGTCCATCTGCAGGGCGGTGATGCCGTCCTTCGTGCCCGCGACCTTGAAGTCCATGTCGCCCAGGTTGTCTTCGACGCCCTGGATGTCGGTGAGCACAGCGGACTTGCCCTCGCGCATGACCAGGCCCATCGCGATGCCCGCGACCGGCGCCTTGATCGGAACGCCTGCATCCATCAGCGCGAGCGTCGACCCGCACACCGACGCCATCGAGGTCGAGCCGTTGGAGCTGAGGATCTCGGAGACCAGCCGCATCGTGTACGGCCACTCCTCGACAGGCGGGATCACAGCGAGCAGCGCGCGTTCGGCCAAAGCCCCGTGACCGATCTCACGCCGGCCCGGGCCGCGCAGCGGGCGCGCCTCACCGACCGAGAACGGTGGGAAGTTGTAGTGGTGCATATAACGCTTGAACTGGTCCGGCGAAAGGCCGTCCAGCTTCTGCTGGTCGGACATCGAGCCGAGCGTCGCGATCGTGAGCGCCTGCGTCTGTCCTCGAGTGAAAAGGCCCGAGCCATGGGTGCGGGGCAGGACCCCCACTTCGACTGTGATCGGGCGGACATCCTTGAGGCCGCGTCCATCCATGCGGACGCCTTCCTCGATGATCCGCTGCCGGACCCGGTCCTTGAGCTTCTTGTCGAACAGTTTGCCGAGTATGTCGGCGTGCTCCGGGAAGCGCTCGCCGAGCTCGGCGATGGTGCGCTTGCGTAGGTCGTCGAGGGCGCCTTCGCGGGCAGACTTGTCCTGGATGTACGCAGCCTGGTCGAGCCTGAGGGCCAGGTACTCGCTGACGACCTCCACGATCTGGGCCGGGTACTGGGGCGGGGTGAACTCTCGCTTGGGCTTGCCGACCTCGCGCTGCAGCTCCAGCTGACCCGCACACACCTGCTTGATCGCGTCGTGGGCCATCTCGAGCGCGTCCTGGACGACCTGCTCGCTGACGCCCTTGGCCCCGGCTTCGACCATCAGAATCGCGTCGGCGGTCCCGGCCACGACGAGGTCGAGCTCCGACTCGNNNCGCGGTCGAGGCGCCGTTGATGCTCAGGATCGTCGGGTCGTTCTCCTGGTCGACCGACAGCACGGTGGAGACCACCTGCACGTCGAGGCGGAACCCGTCAGGGAACAGCGGCCGAAGCGGCCGGTCGGTCAGCCGCGACGCGATGATGGCGGCTTCGCTGGGCCGTCCCTCGCGGCGCATGAACGCGCCCGGGATCTTGCCCGCTGCGTACAGCTTTTCCTCGTAATCGCACGTCAGCGGGAAGAAGTCGATGCCCTCGCGGGGCTCCTTCGACATCACCGCTGTGCTCAGCACCACGCTGTCGCCCTGGCGGATCACCACGGCTCCGTTTGCCTGTTCGGCTACCCGGCCGGCCTCGATCGAAAGTCGCTTGTCGGCGACCTCTACGTTTTTCGTGACTATTGCCACGTGACAACCTCCATTTGGGAGGGCACATGTATTAGTCGCGTCTCTTGGGCCAGATTCCTAGCAGCTACCGTCAAAACCAGGTCTTGATGAGAGCTTCTAAGAGCTGACCCCGCGCGACCGGGGGCCCTCCCGATTGAATTACTGCCGGCTATCTCCTGAGCCCGAGCTTGCCGACGAGCGTTCGGTAGCGCTCCACGTCAGTGTCCCTCAGGTAGTTCAGCAGACGCCGTTGCTTGCCAACAAGGAGGAGTAGGCCGCGGCGCGAGTGGTGGTCCTTGGCGTGCGTCTTCAGGTGCTCCGTCAGCTCCCGGATGCGCGCCGTCGAGAGCGCGATCTGGACCTCGGGAGAGCCCGTGTCCTTCTCGCCTCGCCTGTACTCGGCGATCAAATTGCTCTTGACTGCTGTCTCTTCTGCCAAACCGAAGGCGAATTATACCGGCTCTTTGACGATCGCCTGTTTCACACCATTTCCACGGACCCGTCAGACCGCGGATTCGCACCCGCTAGCCAGGCGCCTGGTCCGTCGATAGTCCACGTGACCGAGGCACCTGTCCAGCGGGTCAGGCCGCTGACTTTGCCAACGAAGGTGAGCTCACCGGTTTCAACCAGCCGGCTACCTGCACCGCACCGTAGCGGTTGGTGAGGAAGCGGACAGAATCGCGATCGGCCACCGTAACGACTATGAATAGCGAATCACCACACGGCCCGAATTCGAGCAGTTGGATGCCCTGTGCCTTGAGCAGCGCTTCGTCGGATATCACCCTCTGCATCAATGGCGGCGACGCAACCTGCGCTGGCTGGGACGGGCATTGCCCTTGCGGCATGGACGTCGCGTCGGCGATCGGAGCCGTGTCTGGCGGTCTAGTCAGAGTTAGCGCGCGGCCATCCCACGTCCCAACGAGATGGAGCATTGAAGTGGCGAGAACGCCGTTTCGGTATCGAGTGACGCCGTGCATCGTTGTTAGATCCAGGGCGTGCAAGTCTGGACCGCCGCATCCAATCGGTGGATCCGGGAGCTGCATGAACGCGCACGCACGTGGCGGCTCACCTGGCTTTTGCATCACGATCGATGTCACCGTGTAGAGCGTGGAAAACCCTGGCCCAACGCGACTCTGGCTCGCCGAACCGGAGCATGCCGCCCCAGCCATTGTCGCCAAAGCCATCAAACAGACGCCGAGCCGGACCGCCATGCCTTCGCTGCCCCGATCGTACTCTGGGCACCGAGCCGTTGGATACGTCCGACGATCAGTGGCAGTCGAATGGAACAAAGTCAAGCCCGGGTTAAGCCGGCCTCAAATGCAACGCGGACGGCGCGTCAGGACACGAACTCGACGGACCCGTCAGACCGCGGATCCGCGCCGGCTCGCCAGGCGCCTGGCCCGTCGATAACGATCGCGTGGGCGTGGCCGAGACTGTGATGCCCCGGGGGCATCAGCTCGATGTGGAGCCCCGAGTGGTTGATATCTCGAACGTCAGGGTCGTCTGCCTCGACAGAGATGACCTCTCCACCTGCTTGCACTCTGATTCGGGGCCTCGCCACAGCCTCCGCTGGTTCCAGCCCGCGATCGACGATGTTGATGAGCACCTGCGTCTGGAGCTGCGGCTGGCCGTCGCCGCCCATCGACCCGTAGACGATCGCGGGCCGGCCATTGCGCGCGGCCATTGCAGGGATCAGCGTGTGCATGGTTCGCTTCTTCGGTTCCAGGCGATTGACGTGCTCGGGATCGAGCTTGAAGTACGCACCGCGGTTCTGCAGCAAAATGCCGGTGCCTTCGGCGACGATCCCTGAGCCGAATCCATAGGCGACGCTCTGGATGAGCGAGATGTAGTTCCCATGCTCGTCCGCCGTGCAAAGGTAGATCGTGTCGCCGCCCTCTCGAACATCGCTTGGTCCGACCGCTGCGTGGCTCGCGTCGAGGAATAGCTCAAGAGGTGCGACCGAGAACTCCGGGTCGGTGATGTAGCGATCTCGCAGCGGATAGCACTCGTCGCGGATGCGCTTGAAGACGGTGACGAAGTCAACCCCCGGCTGCATTTGAGCTGGCGTGAGGCGATCCAGCCGGGCCAGCATCGCCAGCGCCGTCAAGCCCTGGGTCGGCGGGGGCAGCTCGAAGACGGTCAGGTCGCGGTACCGAACGCTCAGCGGTTCCACCCACTGAGAGCGATGGCCAGCGAGATCCTGTGCGGTGACGAATCCATCCCGCTTCTTGATGGCCGCGGCGATGGCGGCTGCGATCTCTCCCCGGTAGAACGTGCCGATTCCATTGCGACCGATGTCGTGCAGCACCGACGCGAGGTCTGGATTGCGAAGCAGCATGCCACCCTCCATGGGCGGATAGAGCTCGTGCGCGGCCGGCTCCTTCGCGAGCAGCTCAGCGCCATCCTTGAGAAACACTGAAAGTCTTTCAGTGATGACGTAACCATCGCCGGCCAGCGATGTCGCCGGCTCGAGGACGGCAGCCATGCCCAAAGTCCCAAAGCGCTCGAGCAGCCGGCCCCATGCCTCGACGGTGCCCGGCACCGTCACGCTCAACACCCCTCGCTCGGGCATCGTCTCGTGGCCTCTCTCGCGGGCGGCCGCTATCGTCGCCAGCTCGCCTGAGCGCCCCGCGCCGATGATTCCGACCGGCGCGTCCGCATTGGCCGGCCAAACGATCGCCATCAGGTCACCGCCGACCGAGGTCATCTGCGGATAGACCACGCAGAGGACGGCGTCGGCGGCGATGGCGGCGTCGATGGCATTGCCACCGTCTCGCAGCACCTGGGCCCCGGCTTCGGACGCCAGCCGGTGCGGGGTGGCGATGACCCCCTTCGTCACAGCCGAATTATCGAGGCGTTATGAACTCGATCGCGCCGGGCTGGATCTCGAACAGCGCGGGCAGGAACCCAGGATCCTCGCCGTCGAGATCGATGCGCACGTCCTGCTCACAGTCGATGGAGATGCGCTTGCCGTACACGAGCTGGTATTTCGGGTTGTGCTCGTCGAGGTGGGCACCCCTGCTGATAGTGCCGAGCCCCTGGATGGTCTCGATCTTCCCGGCGTCGCCGACGAGGATCACGTCGAACACCCCATCTGTGGGCGAAGCGGTCGGCGCCATGCGCATCCCGCCGCCGAAATACTGGCAGTTCGCGATGACGACCTGCATCGCCTTGAGGTCGTGAGAGACACCATCGACGACGACCTTCATCGGCTTGTTCTTCCAGGCGAGGAGCGACAGAAGGGACGCCACCTTGAACGTCGCCGGCCCGAGCCGCTTGGCGCCATGGTTGACGCGGTGCACGACCTCCCCGCCGAGGCCGGCGTCCGCGATGTTGATGAAGTGACGGACCCCCGTCCCGCCATCGGGAGTACGGAACGACACGCAGCCGGCATCGAGTCGCCGCGCGATTCCGGTCTGAAGGATCTGCACCGCCGCCTTCGGATCGAGCGGGATCTTCAGCGTCCTCCTGAAGTCGCCGCCCGTTCCGAGAGGCACCATCGCGAGTCGCGTCGTCGTCGGTATCGGTGCCCCGTTGTGGAAGAAGCCGTTGACGACCTCGTTGAGCGTGCCGTCGCCGCCCACCGCCACGACCACCGGCACCGACTGCCGGACCGCTCGCTCGGTGATCTCAGTTGCTTCCATCGGCCGGGTGGTCAGGGCCTGCTCATAGCTCAGCCCGCTCGACGGTAGCCAGCCAAGGATTGCCGACCACTCGCGAGCGGCGGCACCCGCGCCCGCGGCGGGGTTGACGATGAAGAGCACATCCGCCACCTAACGAGCCCCTCCGACGGCGCGCGGGTTCATGATCCCGGCGGGATCGATCGCTTCCTTGACCGACTTCCAAACGTGCATCCACCCTCCCATCTCATCGGCGACCCACCGAGTCCGGACCTGCCCGGTGCCATGGTGGTGACTGATGGTAGCCCCAAGCTCCAGTGCCGAAGTCATCGCGCCCTCCCAGGCTCCGTTGTAGGCCGAGCGAGCCTCATCCTCACTGTCCCGCGCGCCCGCGAACGAGAAATACGCACAGCAGCCCTGCTCGTAGGCGTGACTGAAATGGCATAACGCCAGGCCACCGACCGAAATTGCGTCCTTGACCTGGACATGGAGCTTGGGCAGCACCGTCCACGGTGCGGCGAGCTCGATCGTGTCGACGTACGAACCCGGCGGTTCGAGAAGCGACTTCAAGCGCTCCGCCGAGAGATCGAACCTGTGGCGCTGCCACCGCTCCCATGGCTCGTCGCCGAGCTCCGTCGCCCGGGCCGCGATGCTCTTGACGATGTCGGCTTCGGCGGCGGCGACGATGTTGCGGCCCGCGGTGGCGACCACGAGCAGGCAGCCGCCCAGCGGCAGGTCGTAGCCGTTGAACGCCGCATCCTCAGGGTCGTAGAGGCGCATGACGAGCGGGCGGATCCCCGACTGCATGACCGCTCGCATGGCTTCGAGACCCGAGGCGAGGTCGGCGAAACCGTATCCGCGCCCGATCACGGTCTCCGGCAATCGATGCACGCGCAAGACCGCGCCGATGACGACTCCGAGCGCGCCTTCAGACCCGAGCCATAGCTCATGGAGCGCGGGCCCCACAGCGGATCGCGGACCCGGGCGTGGCGCCGCGAAGGTTCCGTCCGGGAGCACGACCGCCAGGCTCATGACCATGTTCTCGATGCTGCCGTAGCGGCTCGACTCCTGGCCCGATGACCGCGTAGCGCACAGCCCTCCGACGGTCGTCCCCGCAAGGGAGCTCGGGAAGTGGCCGAGCGTGAGGCCAAGCTTGTTGAGGTGCTCCTCGAGAGCCATGCCGTTGACGCCGGACTCGCACCTGCAGGTGAGGTTGGTCTCGTCGACCTCGAGGATGCGATCGAATGCGCCCATGTCGATGACGAGCTCATCGGCTTCCGGCGCCAGGGCACCGCAAACACCGCTTCCTCCGCCGAGCGGCGTGACCGTGACTCGGTTCGCGGAAGCCCACCTGAGGATGGAGGCGACCTGCTCTCGGCCGGTGGGTCGAACTACCAGAACGCGTGGCGGGGCGCTGCCGGCGCGCTCTTCCATGATCGCCATCGACCACAGATCGCGCACCGGTCTCTCATCGAGGGCGGCGGCGCCCACGATTTTCTCGAGCTGTTCTCTCACTGGCCTGCTTTCGCGCTCCACCGTCCGGCAAGCCAGCCGGTGAGGATAGGCACCCCGAAACCGCAGGGGCCTGCGTAGTCATAGCCGCCGAGCACCGCCCCGACGGCGTAGAGATTTGAGTAAGGCGCCCGGCCTTCTTCGTCGAGCGGGTGCAGCTCGTTGTCGGTGCGGAGACCGCTACGAAGCTCTTGTGCCGAATCTATGTACTGAAGGTGCTGGAGCCGCGTACCCGCGGAGGCCACCGGCTCGCCATCGTGGAAGACCCCAAGGTTGAGCAGCGGTTCTTTCGGGGTTCGCCCGCCGTCGAGGCCGCCGCCGATGTGGCGTCCCGTGGCGAGAATGAAGGTGTCGCCGCGCAGCGTGCGGTCTCCGGCCCGCACCGAGGAGATCCGCCCTCGGGCCGAATCGACCGACTGCACCGTGCCCTTGACCGTTCCCAACCCGATCGCCTGCTGCAAGCGCCAGCCATGCGGCGACGGTGGCGTCGACAGCAGCTCGAACGATTCCTGAGGGAGGTTGGTGAAGCCGGGCGGATACGCAGCCGTTGCTGCTCGCGCCTTCGGCAGCACCGGCGCGCGGCGGCCGTAAAGGTCGGTCAGCGCGGCGGCCTGGGGGAGGTCGGGCATTGAGACTTCCTCAGCGAACGCCTGGATCCCATGCAGCTCCTCGAGCGCCTGCGCTGTGGCGGCGGCATCGTAATCGCCAACCTCGGCTATGCCGACGACGGCCACCCTCCTGCCGATGAGTGCCTCCAGCTCGCCGGGCGCCACGGTCGAGGGAACGAGGTTGCCGGGCCGGGCGAGGCCGTGGATGTCGGCATACAGGCCGCGGGTGCGCCATCGTCCCTCGACCTTCAAGCCGTCCTTCTCCAGGGCGAACAGAAGCGCTTGGACGGCGACGTCGAGCTCTGAGGCGAGACGCACCGCATCGAGCCCGAGGCGGGTGAACGGGTGATGCGGCTGCGTCTTCAGGATGGAGTCGAGGTCGTCGAGGACCTCCATCGCGCCCGCGTACAGAGCGGTGGCGCCAGGCGCGCGGGCGATCACCGTCACCTCAGCGCCTTCGCGGCGCGCGCCCAGCGCGGCGCAATAGCCGGCGATGCCGCCGCCGATCACCACGACCCGGCTCACGACTTGACGATTCGCCTCGTGTCGGCCACATCGCGCTTCAACTGCTGGACCAGGTCGTCCACGGTCGGAAACGCGATATCGGGGTGCAGGTAGCGCACGAACCGAAGCTCGAGGCGCTGCTGATATAGGTCGCCCTCGAAATCGAGCAGGAAGGCCTCGACGCGAAGCTGTGTGCCGCCGAACGTCGGCCGGTAGCCGACTGAAAGAGCCGCGACGAAATCGCCTTCCGGGGCCTTGACGCGGCCGGCGTAAGCGCCCAGCGCCGGGACCAGCTTGTTCGGCTCGATCGCGATGTTCGCGGTTGGGAAGCCGAGGGAGCGGCCGACCTTGTCACCGGCTTCGACGGGTCCCGACATCGAGTATTCGCGGCCCAGCAACCGGTTCGCCGTCTCCATGTCTCCCAGGTTGATGACACGTCTCACGTCGGAGCTGTGCAGAGCCCGTCCCTCGATCTCCAGCGGCGGCACGACGTCGACTTTGTGACCGTGGTCGCCCAGCCATGCCGCGCTCCCGGCGCGCGCGTGTCCGAAGGCAAAATCGAACCCGACCACCCAACGTCGTAGCTCCATCACGGCGGTGAGACTGTCGACGAATTCCTGCGGCGACATGGCCGACAGCGCACGGTCGAATCTGAGCACGAGCGCATGCTCGATTCCACGTGACTCGATCAGGGCCAGCTTTTCCTGCAAGGTGGTGATCGACTGCGGGCAATTGGCGGGATCGAGCACGCATCGAGGGTGCGGCTCGAACGTGATCAAGGCCGGCTGCGCAGCCTCGTGGCGACCTGCCTCGACCGTCTTCCGGATCACCTCGGCGTGGCCGAGGTGGACGCCGTCGAAGCTGCCCATGGTGACTACGACCGGGCCAATCGGGCTCGAGGGCAGCCCGAAATGTATTTTCAGCTGAGGACCTTTTCGGGCACGAAGGTGCGCCGCAGTGGATCGGTGTGCCCGAGCGCGACCAGGCGGCCGACCAGGTTGTGGGCGCGCACGGGGCCCGGTCCGGGCTCCGGCAGCACGCGCACCGCCCGCCCCTGCCGGACCATCGCCTCCTGCTCGACGTTGAGCTTTACGCGCTCCATGTCCGGCAGTATGACTTCGGCTGGAAGCAACCAGTCGCGAACGTCATCGGCTGTTGTTTGCGCTTCGATCGTCATCGCCTTCTCAACGGTCAGGGGACCGTAGGCCGTCCGCACGAGGCGGCCCAAATAGCCCCCCACCCCCAACCGCTTGCCCAGGTCGCGCGCGATTGAACGCAGGTAGGTTCCGCTCCCACAGCGGATCTCGACCCGAGCCACGGCACGCGACCCTGGTGCGAAATCGAGCACCCGTGCCTCGTAGACCTCGACCTCACGCGCCGCCGGCTTCGGCTCATCGCCCCGACGCGCGAGTCGATACGAACGCTGGCCGTCGATCTTGACCGCAGAAAATGGCGGTGGCGTTTGGAGGATGCGGCCCCTGAAATGGCTCAGGGCCTCGGTGACATCGTTCGTTGCCAGCGGGCTCGGATCGGCAAATGGTTCCGGGTCGGCCTCGGCGTCGTCGGTCGCGGTCGTGAACCCGAAGTGGATGTCAGCGACGTAGGTCTTGGGAAGCTGGTGGGCATAGTCGGCAAGACGCGTCGCGGATTCAAAGAGGATCGGCAGGACTCCCGTCGCCAGTGGGTCGAGCGTCCCACCGTGGCCCACGCGATGTGCACCGGTCAGATGCCGGAGCCGCCGGACGACCTGGAAAGACGTTTCGCCAGCGGCCTTGTCGACGTTGAGGACGCCGGTCAGGAAACCAGGATGCTCAGCACTTCGATGAGGCGGCACCGATCGCCTCCTTGGACGCCGTCAGCACCAAACGCACTGCCTCTTCCATCGGCTTTTCGATCTCCGCCCCCGCCGCCCGGATGTGCCCGCCGCCGCCGAAGGTCGCGCAG
>MNEW01000040.1 GCA_001917895.1 Actinobacteria bacterium 13_1_40CM_66_12 | reverse complement strand
AGGTCGGAGATGATGTCGCCGTAGAGGTTGGGGCAGCAGAGGATGTCGTACTCGCGCGGCCGCAAGACCAGCTGCATGCACATGTTGTCGACGATCCGGTCCTCGAACTCGATGTCCTGATTGCGCTCGGCCACCTTGCGCGCGACGGAGAGGAACAGGCCGTCGGTGTGTTTCATGATGTTCGCCTTGTGCACCGCGGTCACCTTGCGCCGCTTGTTCTTGCGCGCGTAGTCGAACGCGAACTGCACGATCCGCTCTGAGCCGCTGATCGAGATCGGCTTGATGGACAGCCCGCTGTCGGGCCGGATCTTCTTCTTCGCCAGCGTCGAGATCTCTTCGATCAGATGCGAAGCGTCGGTCGTGCCCTGCTCGAACTCGATGCCCGCGTAGATGTCTTCCGTGTTCTCGCGCACGATGACGAAGTCGAGGTCGTCGCGCAGATTGCGCGCGCCCTTGTAGGCCTTGACCGGGCGCACGAGCGCATACAGGTCGAGCTCCTGGCGCAAAGCAACGTTGACACTTCTAAAACCGGATCCAATTGGTGTGGTGATCGGCCCTTTGAGCGCGACCTTGTTCTTGCGGATGGAGGCGAGCACAGGTTCTGGCAGCGGCGTCCCGAACTCTTTGATGGCGGCCTCGCCGGCTTGCTGCACGTCCCAGTCGAACTGGACGCCCGTGGCCTCGAGCACGCGCACGGCCGCGTCGCATATCTCGGGGCCGACCCCGTCCCCAGGGACCAGGGTGACTGAGTGCCTCGCCAAGCCTTAGGACTGCGCCAGGAGCTTACTTAGGATTCTTGAAATAGTCCGCGTTGATCTTGATGTATTCGCGCCACTGCTCCGGAACTTCGTCCTCGGGGAAGATGGCGTCGACGGGGCAGGGATCAACGCAAGCGCCGCAGTCGATGCACTCGTCGGGATCGATGAAATACATCGTTGCCGCGTCGTCAGTGTGAATACAGTCCACGGGGCAGACCTCTACGCAAGAGGCATCTTTTACCCCGACGCACGGCTGAACGATGACATAAGCCATGTGCCGCAAGGTTACCATGCACCCGATATGCCCGAGAGCGAGACCAAACCGAAGCTGATCGAGCTCGTCGCGCCTGGCGCGGGCCAGGGCTGGAAGGCGGTGCTCAAGAGCGGAAAGGCGGTCGTGATCCACGAGATTCCGGCGCCCGCAGCTGAAGCCGCGGCCGCGGTTCCCCGCCTGCAGAGGCTGGCCGACCACCGGCACCCGGCGCTGGCTCCGGTGCTTGCATGGGGCACGGATCCCAACGGTATCTGGGTCGCGGTGGAGCCGAACGAAGGCACGCCATTGGGCACGATCCTCTCTCGCGGGCCGCTCACGCCGCCCGCGGCTGCCGCGCTCGGCGCCGCGGTCCTGTCGGGCGTCGCGGCACTGCACGAGGCCGGCATCGCGATGGGCGGTTTCGGCGCCGCCGCGATTCGCGTGACCGGAAACGGTGAGGTGCGGCTCAGCGGTCATCCCGCGGCCGCGGTGCGTGGCGCTCCATCGCAAAGCGATCTGCGTGCGGACGTGCGCTCATGTGGCATGGCGATATGCGCGGCATTCGGCGTGGACCCGGCCGGCGCGCCGGCCCCGCCGAGCATCCCGCCCGGATTGGTGGTCACGATGCGCTCGATGGCAAGCGGCGCGATGGGCCCGGCCGCGGACAGAGCCCAGGGAGCGCTGCGCGAAATGGCAGCCGCCCTGCTCGCGCCTGACCGCATGACCGCCGCGCAGTCGGAGCTCGCGTTGCGTGCAGGCGGTCGCGAGATGCCATCGATCACTCCGTTCCTGCCCAAGGAGACGTTCCCGCCCGCACCGTCGACATCGCATACGCAAACGCCATCAGGACCGCTGCCCTGGGGCGCGCCCGCGCCCGCGCCGGCCCCCGCCCCGGCTCCGCAACAGCAGCCTCCTGCGCCCACGAGCACCTTCACTCCGAGCCCCGCGCCCGACGAGACGCCCGCGCGCGCTCCGGTGTCTTATGACGCCCCTTCGCGTTCGCTTGAAACTTATCCGCCCCCTCCAGCGCCTCCGGTCCCGCCGCCCTACGTACCGCCGCCTCGACCTCCCGACGAGGAGGTGCGCCCACCGGCCTCCTACGAGCCCGCGCCCCGGGCGCCCGAAACGTTCCCAACCGTCCCGCCGAAGCCGGCCGAGCCGCCTTCGCCGCCCTCAGCGGTCCCAACGTGGGATGAGAAACCGGTCTCCCCGCAAGCTACCTGGGGCGGCGTGCCGATCGCGCCCCCGCCGGAGGCCCCCGCAGCGCCCCCCAAGCCTGCCGAGCCCACGCCAAAGCCAATCGAAACGTGGGAACCCGCTCCCCTTCCGCCCAAGCCTGCCACCGAGGCGCCGGCAGAGCCCGCGGCCCCGGCCCCGGAGAAGGCGCCGGAGCCCGCCCCGGCCGAGTCGAAGCCCAGCTGGACCTCGATTCCGACCCCGGCTTGGACGCCGGCCGGGGAGATCGCCCCCAAGGAAGTGGAGAAGGCCCCACCCGAACCGACGCCTGCCGCCCCGGCGTACGTGGCGCCCGCGCCTTCACCGACGACCACCCGCGCACCGGTTTCGACGCCGGCTCCGGTCCCGGTGCCGTCGGCGCCCGCGCGAAAGCCCCCCGCCCCCCGCCGCCCGGTCCGCGACCAGCAATCCGAGCGGCCGCCATGGCTGGTGCCGGCGATCGCGGCGATCGTGCTGCTGCTTCTGATCGGCGTGGGCGGCGGCATTTTCGCGGCCACTCGAGGTGGATCCTCAAACAACGTCGGCACAACGCAGTCACCCGGCACGAAGACCTCACCGAAGACCTCACCGAAGACCTCACCGAAGGCTTCGCCTTCATCTGGAACCGCGCTGCAGCCGGTGCCGGCCTACGCGCCCGAGAGCAGCAGCCCGATCACCAAAGTCCAATTCTGCCTGCCACAGGCGCCTTGCCAGGGGGCCACGTCGGCGGACACCAACTGCACGCTGAACGGAACCTGCCACGTAGACATCGGGATCTACTACGACGCAGCCGTCGGCCAGCTGACCTACTCGGTGAACTTCTTCGACCGCTGTACGGGCACGACCACGACTGTCTTCAAGCGGACTGACACGCCCAATCCCACATTCCGGATCTTCCTGCCCGCACCGAAGGGCGGCTTCGCGATAACGCTGCCCTCCGCCAAGGCCGGTGCCATCGTCGTGCTCGCGCAAGCCGGCACCGCCGTGGCCGCTTCTGGCGCCTACTTCCTCCCGGGCAGCGCCGAATCCTGCTGATCGGAACGGCCTAAAGTCAAGTTCATAACCACTCGAAACAATCTCACCCGTGAGGAAGCCCGGTCGCGCGCCGCGCTCCTGTCGGAACCGCGATACGAGGTCCACCTGGACCTCACCGGCAGCGACGAGACGTTCGCAACGGACACCACCGTCGAATTCACCTGCCGCCAGCCCGGCGCCGGCACCTTCGTCGAATTCATCGGCCCGGCGGTCGAGCGCATCGAGCTGAACGGCAAGGCGCTCCCGTCCGGCGCGTTCGACGGCGGGCGGATCGCCCTCCCCCACCTCGAAGAGAACAACGTGCTGCACGTCACGGGCACGGCGAAGTACATGCACGACGGGACCGGGTTGAGTCGCTTCCAGGATCCGCTCGACGGCCGCTCGTACCTCCACACCTCCTTCGAAAGCAACGACGCCCACCGAGTGTTCGCGTGCTTCGACCAGCCCGACATCAAAGGCACATTCACGTTCCAGGTCAAAGCGCCCAAAGAGTGGACTGTCGTCTCCAACAGCGACGGCGCCACCAACGACGGCGGCGTGTGGCGCTTCCCCACCACCAAGGTCATCTCCACCTACCTCTCGGCGCTTGTGGCCGGCGAGTACCACTCGGTTCACAGGCAGCACGGCGACATCGGGGTCGGCTTGTACTGCCGCCAATCGCTCGCGCAATACCTCGACACCAATGAGACAGCGGAGATCGTCGAGATCACCAGCTCGGGTCTCGACTATTTCGCGTCGAAGTACGGGATCCCCTACATGTTCGGCAAGTACGACCAGCTCTTCGTGCCCGAGTTCTCTGCCGGCGCGATGGAGAACCCGGGATGCGTGACTTTCAGCGAGCGGTACATCTTTCGCTCGCGCGTCACTCAAGCTGCGCGCCAGAGACGAGCGAACACGATCCTCCATGAGATGGCGCATATGTGGTTCGGCGACCTGGTGACGATGAAATGGTTCGACGACCTCTGGCTCAACGAGAGCTTCGCCACCTACATGGGCAGCCTCGCGAGCGCTGAGGCGACGCGGTTCAAGGACGCCTGGACGTTTTTCGCGGCCGACACCAAGGTCGAGGCGAGGATCCAGGATGAAATGCCGACGACGCACCCCATCGTGGCCGACATCCCCGATGTCGATTCAGTGCATCTCAACTTCGACAAGATCACTTACAACAAGGGCGGGGCGGTCCTCAAGCAGCTTGCCGCGTGGTTGGGCGAAGACACCTTCTTCGACGGCGTGCACCTCTACCTCGAGCGCCACTCATACGCCAATGCCACCCTCGCGGACTTTCTCGCGGCGCTCGAAGAAGCATCCGGACGCGACTTGAAAGAGTGGGCGCACGTCTGGCTCGAGGAAGCAGGGTTGAACAAGCTGGCCGTGGAGCAGGAAATCGAGGACGGCAAAATCAAGTCGGCCGCGGTGTTGCAGACGGCGCCCGCGTCGAATCCCATCCTGCGCCCGCACCACCTGCGGATCGGTCTGTTCGACGTCAGCGCCGACGCCGACTGGGCGTTCGAGCGGCGAGGCACCGTCGACCTCGACGTTGCCGGCGCGCTAACTCCTATACCTCAGCTCGCCGGCCAGGTCGCGAGTGACTTCGTGCTCGTCAACGACGGCGACCTCGCATACGCGAGAGTTGCGATCGATACGAAGTCCCTCGATGTGCTCCTCCAGGGTCACTTGCGGCTCGACGACGACCTGGCGCGCGCGGTCGTGTGGGGCAGCCTGTGGGACATGGTGCGCAACGCTGAACTGCCCTCCGGCGACTACGTCGACATCTCGCTCCGATGCATCGGCGTCGAGGACGATCCGGCCGTTTTCCAGTCGCTGATCTTCCGCGCTTTCACCGCATTCGAGGAGTTCGCCGATCCCGCAAAGCGTGGCGCGCTGCGCGAGGCGGTCGCACGAGGCGCCTTCGACTGGCTGCAGCGGATCCCGCCGGGCAGCGACCTCCAGCTGCACTGGACGCTCACCTTCATCGATGCGGCCCGCCGGCCTGAGGACCTCGACTGGGTGGCGGGACTCCTCGACGGTAGGACCCGGCCCGATGGCCTGGCCGTGGACTTCACCGTCCGCTGGGCCGCGGTGATCGCGCTCGCTACGGTTGGCGCTGCGGGGCCCGAGGTCATCGCCGACGAGCTCGAGCGAGACCCCACCGACATCGGAAGCCGCGCCGCCGCCGCTGCCCGGGCGGCGCGTCCGGTGCCGGCGGCCAAGGCAGAGGCGTGGGAGGCCGTCACCAACGGGCGCGTTTCTCTCGCCACCAAGAAGGCGATCGCCGACGGTTTCCACCGGCCCGACCAGGAATCCATCCTGGCCGAATACGTGCAGCCCTACTTCGACACTCTCCTGCCGTTCTGGGAGTCGCATGACATAGACGAGGCGCTCGTGTTCACGAAGCTGTACTACCCGGTGACGATCGTCACACCAGAGGTGGTTGCGCTCGTGGACCGGTTGCTCGAGCGGGACCTGCCGGGGCCGGTGCGGCGCTCTCTGCTCGAGTCGCAGGACGGCACGAAGCGCGCGCTGCGGACGCGCGCTCTCGACTCAGCTCAGGGACGCGGCAAGGCGTAGCGCAGAAATAAGTAGTCGCCGTGGCGCCGGGCGCTGAGGAGGCGGCTCCAGACCGGAAGCTTCGGCAGGAGCTCGGCGCCTTCGACCATTCCCAGGCGGAGCTCCTTGTCTCGTCCCGCAAGCACGGGTGAAAGCGTCAGGAACATCTCGTCCAGGAGCTGAGCTTTGATCAGCTCGCCCATGAGATGCGGCCCGCCCTCGGTGAGCACGACGTCCATGCCCATCCTGGTCAACTCACCGAAGGCATGCTTGATGTTGAGCGTCTTGCCCTCGCCCAGGGCGATCACCTCACAGGCAGGCGGCAACCGGCTGCCGATCTGGTCGGCCACGGCCCTGGTCGTCAGCACGACGGCTCCCTTCACAAGCGCGGGATGCTTCAAGTCCAGGTCACCGGTGGCGGTCAGCAACACCAGCCGCGGCTCCAGACCGAGGCCGAGTGTTTGCCTCAACGAGGCGAACTCGGACGCGAGGTCGGGATAGACATGAGCGGGAGTCCACAGGTGGCCCGGGGTCGCGCGCAGCGTGCCGGCGCCGATGACCACCGCGTCGGCGCAGGCGCGCAGGAGCGCCATCAGGAACCGGTCCGCCTGGTTCTTGCCGCTGATCACCGAGCCGGCCGAGATCCCGGAGCCGACCGTCACCACGCCGTCCAGCGACGAGACGAAGTTCGAGTACAGGACCCGATCCGCGAAACCAAGCCGCCCGTAGATCTGGCTCAGCGCCTCGGGCAAATCGTAAGAAGGGCGATGCGTTTCATCTGCCAAAACGCTGAACGGCGCGAGCACGGGTGCTGCTGTCAGTGGTCGCTGAGACCCCTCGCAGCCTGGAGGAACTCGGTCCTGAGCTGGGGATCCGTTTCGTAGTTGCCGCGCCAGTTCGAGGTCAAGGTCCGCGAGTGAGCCTCGCGCACCCCTCGCATCTGCGTGCAAAGGTGCATCGCATTCAGGTGCACGGCGACCCCGTGCGGCTCCAGCAGGCGCACCAGCTCGTCGGCGATCTCGACCCCGACGCGCTCCTGAACCGTGAAGCGCCGCGCGAAGACGCGCACGAGCCTGGTCAGCTTGGAGATGCCGATGATTTCCTCGTGCGCGATGTAACCGATGTACGCATGGCCGTGGAACGGAAGCGCGTGGTGCTCGCACAGCGAAAAGAATTCGATGGGTCCCTCGATCGTCTGCGCAATGTTGCAGTCGGAGCCGCCACGGCATTCGGTCGGGAAGGCCGTGAGCAGCTTGGGGTCACCCTCGTACCCGTTGGTGGCGTCGAAGAGCGCGTGCACGAACCGGAATGGCGTGGTCTTGGTACCTGGCGTGTCGAGGTCCATTCCGAAAGCGGAGAACATCTCGGCGGCATAACCCTCGAACTTGGTCCACTGCTCAGGTGCGATCGAGCGAGGGTGTGACTGCTCCCAATGGGTGGTCTCTTCGGGATCGAAGGCGAGGGTCGACATCGCGATCTCCTTGATCAGTTGTGGTGGCTTACGAACGCGAGCCGGCCATGACCTGCTGGTACCAGCGGATGGTGTCGCGCAGCCCGTCGCGGAACGCCGTCGACGAGCGGAATCCGAACTCTTTCCATGCGCGGTCGACGTTGAGCTTGCGCCGAGGCTGGCCGTCGGGCTTGGTGTGATCCCAAACGACCTGGCCCTCGAACCCGGTCAGGTCGACGACCAGCTCGACCAGGTCTTTGATGGAGATCTCCTGGGAGCTGCCGATGTTGACCGGCTCCGGTTTGTCGTAGCGCTCGGTCGCCAGCGCGATCGCTTGAGCCGCGTCATCGACATAGAGGAACTCGCGCGTCGGCGAGCCCGTGCCCCACACCTCGACGGATGCCGCCTTCGCGTCGCGAGCCTCGAGGCATTTGCGGATGAGCGCCGGGATCACGTGCGAGTTGTGCAGGTCGATGTTGTCGCCCGGACCGTAGAGGTTGACGGGCAGCAGGTAGATGCCGTTGAAGCCGTACTGCTCGCGATAGGCCTGGGCTTGCACGAGCAGCATCTTCTTGGCCAGGCCGTATGGGGCGTTCGTCTCCTCCGGGTACCCGTTCCACAGGTCGTCCTCCGAGAAAGGGATCGGAGCGAACTTCGGGTAGGCGCAGACCGTCCCGACCTGCACGAACTTGCTCACGTCGTTGTGCCGCGCCTGCTCCATGAGCTCGATGCCCATGATCGCGTTCTCGTAAAAGAACGAGCCCGGGTTGTCGCGGTTGGCGCCGATGCCGCCCACCTTCGCGGCGAGGTGGATGACGATCTCGGGCCGCTGGTCCTCGTACATGCGGGCGATGTCCGCCTGCTTGGTGAGGTTGTACTCGCTGCTGCCGAAGGTCGTGACGTTCGCGCCCAGCGATTCGATAAGGCTCACGACTCGCCGGCCTAGAAAACCGTGGCCGCCCGTGATGGTCACGCGCTTGCCGGTCCAGAAGCCGCGATCGCCACGACTGTCGGAAGTGTTCTTGGCCATCTTGCCGGGGACTTTACCGCAGCCCGGTTTTCAGCGTCTTCTGGCCGGCGGCGGCCAGCCCCGCAAGAGCCCAGAACAAGAGGCTGAGATCGTTTTTGAAGTAGGGCACGTCGACCAGACCGTGGACGACGATCGCGACCATCGCCAGCAGAACGCCGAGGAATATCGGGCGCCACTCGGAATCGGACTGCTTCCAGCCCTCCCAGGAAATGCGAAGCACGACCACCAGCAGCCATACGAACGCGAACAGGCCGAGCAGCCCTGTCTCGACCCAGAAGTTGAGGACGATGTTGTGCGGGTCGATGAAGCGCTCTGGATGGTTGGCGTTCCAGTACGGGCCGATGCGCTCGGCAAAACCCGACAGGCCGACGCCGAAGATCGGGTAGTGGCTGAGCATTCGCAACGTCGCCGACCAGAGCTCGAGGCGGCCCGCGCGGCCGAAGAACGTGGTCCCGCCGACGTTCTGAAACTCGATCGAGATCCGATGAAAGATCGGCGGGATGGCGGAGACCAAACCGCCCGCGATCACCAGGCCGGCCAGCAACAACCAGCGGCGCCGGTGCGAAAGCGCCAGCCCGACCGCGACCGCGGCCATCGCCAGGTAGCCACCGCGCGAGAAGCTGAGGAGCATCGACGGCACGGCGACGATCAGAAAGGCGCCGCTGCCGATGCGCGTCACGCTATCCGTCCCGTGCAGGAACAAACTCGCCGCGACGGCGATCAGCGGGCCCAGGAACAGCGCCAGCGCGTTGGCGGTGGTGTAGATGACGACCGGCGGCGTCTGCGCGACGTCGTACGTGTGCGCCCGCAATGCCTCGATGACAACGACCGAGTTGGCGATGCCGACCACAACGCCGGCAACGGCGAAGCCTGAAAGCACGACGACAGCGCGCCGCCACGTGGTCACCGCGTGAAGGAGCACGAACGCGAAAGCGATCGGTTCGATGATGTAGGCGCGGAACAAGCCGAGCCCAGCGGTTCTGTTCGGAGCGACCAGCACCGAAATCGCGCCCGCGAAAATGAAGATCAGCGCCGGAACCGTGAACGCCGTGCGCCACTGCAGTGCAAGGTGAGCGCGCCACGTTTCTAACGCGAAGACGAGCACCGTGACCACGATCGCCGTCTCCAGCAGTGTGGTCGGATAGAAGCCGTTAGGGTGCGACCTTTAGAAAGGCGTCGAGTTCAGTACGCGTGGCGCTGGAAGAATATCCGAATGCCCGTCAGCAGCAGGATCTTGACGTCCAGCGCCAGAGACCAGCTCTCGATGTAGTAAACGTCGTAGAGCGTGCGGTCGCCGATGGGGGCCGCGCCGCGAAGGTCGTTGACCTCCGCCCAACCCGTCAGGCCCGGCCGCACCTGCTGTCGCTCTAAGTAGCGCGGCACGTCGACGCTGTAGCGCTCGTCGAAAAACGTTGGCTGCGGGCGCGGCCCGACCAGGCTCATGTCGCCTCGCAGGATGTTGTAGAGCTGCGGCAGCTCGTCGAGGCTGATCCGCCGCAAGATCCGGCCCAACATCGTCGTGCGCGGATCGCCAGGCTTGGCGACCATCGGTCCGCTCGCCGCCTCCGCGTCCGGGATCATCGTCCGGAACTTGAACACCATGAACGGCCGCCTGTACATGCCGATGCGCTCTTGCCGGAAGATGACCGGCCCCTTAGGCGAGGTGACCTTGATGAACACCGCGATGATGAGCAGGATCGGGCTCAGCACCAGCAGCAGGACGGCGCTGACCGCGACGTCGATGGCGCGCTTGATCGCGGCATTGGCGCCGCGCAGCCGGTTGCGCCGGATGCCGACCAGCGGCACGCCGTCGATGGCGTTCACGTCGACGCGCGTGCTCATGACGTCGAGCAGGTCGGGGACGATCTTGAACTCGAGGTTCTGATCCTCGCAGAGCTTGATCAGCTTCATGAGCTCGGTGCGGCTGCCGCTCGTCAGGGCCAGGAAGACCTGGTCGACGCGCAGGTCCTGCGCCAGGCTGTGCAGCTCGTCGATCTTGCCGACCACCGGCGCCCCGGCGAAGGTCGAGCCGGGCGCGCGATCGTCGTCGGCGACGCCGATGACCTGGAACCCGTACTGCGGAAACATGTTCATCCGCTGGATCAGCATCTCGCTTCCGGCCCCGGTGCCGACCATCAGCACGCGCTCCGTGCCGATCCCCTGCCTTCGCAAGCGGGTCTCGTACTGGCGCAGGAAGTAGCGCTCGACGGTCATGAGGACCGCGCTGAGGACGATGGCGTAGGTGATCGTCAGCCTGGAGTAGTGAGATCCCAGGTTGGTGATCGAGATCACCGCCAGAATCAATATGGCCGCCAGACCGATACCGCTGTAGAGCTGCAGCAGGAGGTCCACGAGGGTGCGCCCGCGCCAGGACTGGTACTGGTGATTGGCGGTCAGCGCGGCGACGTAGATGAGGACCACGAACGGGATCGCGGCCAGGTACGGCCCGAGCGGCAGCTCGCCCGGGGTGAGGGTGTGGATCGGGTCGAATCTGTGGTGGAACCAGTACGCGAGCAGCACCGACGCCGCCGCGATGACGATGTCACCGGCGATGAGCGCTTTGGGCAGCCAGTCGGGTGGAAGGAAGACAAGACGACCCGCCGGCGGCGTGATCGGCAGCGGAATGGTGATGGCCGGCGGCGTGGCCTGTTCGACTCGGGCCTGACCGCCGGGTGACCGGCGAGCCATGGCAGACAGGGTAACGCTCGCAACCTGCCCTCAGGGGCACCGACTATCTTGAGCGCCGTGCCCAACTCCGTGATCGGCGCGGGTCTCGCCGTCCTCCTGCTCTGTCTTGTCGCCGTGGGACTGTGGCTCGTGTGGCGCCGGCCGTTCGTCGGGCTGGGCGTCCTGGTCGGAGGAATGGCGTTTCACAACTTCGCGCTGATGGTCCTGCTTGCCCTGCACACTCCCAGCGCGTAAAGCAGCGGGATGAGAGCTGGCAAGTGCGGCGATTGCTTCCACAACTGATTCCAACTGACTGGATCGTGCTCGCGTTCGCTTTGGTCTTGATCGTGTACCTGCTGCTGCCCTCGAGCGTGCTGCCCGGCAGCGCGAACTTCCTGCAGAGGCTGGCCGCCTTCCGCACCGCGGCGCTCATCCCGCTGCTTTACGCGCTGGGCCGGGTCTTCTCGAGCCCGTCTGAGCTCGACCTGAGAGATGCGTACTGGCTCATCGTCGGCGCGGGTGCCGTCGTCGGCGCCTTCGGCCTCTACGAGCTCTGGCTCGTGCCCACGGCAACCTGGCTCGATTGGGGCGTCAACCTCTTCTCGAGCTGGCTGGGATTCAAATACAACGGACCCGCCGGCTTGCCCGCCAACTTCTTTCAGAGCCTGCCCGACGGCCTGCTGCTCAGGCGCATGGTGTCCACGTACATCAGCCCGCTGGGCATCGCATACACCGGGCTGCTCGCATGGCCGATCGCGGTCGTGATGATGGATCGACCCAACCTGAGCCGGCGCATAAGGGCGCTCGCAGCCGTGGCGGCGGCGTTCCTACTCCTCGGAATTCTCTTCGCCGTCACAAGGCTGGCGCTGTTGATGCTGGCGGGCGAGGTCGTCTTGCTCGCGGTGCTTTTTAGGACGCGGCTTGCCCTGGCGCTGGCTCCGGTGGTCATCGCATGCGTGGCCGCCGTCCTGTTCCTGTACCCGCAGGTCGGGCCTGTCGTGGACCCGTACTTGCTGCCCGGCGAATCGCACCGGCACACGATCCTGTACATCGGCGACCCCTCGTTTGCCGAGCACCTCCGCGCCCTCGCCGCCGACATGAAGGTGGTCAGCCATCACCCGCTTGGCAGCGGGTTGGGCGGATCGGTCCATCGCTTTGTGCAGACAACCGTCGACACTGCGGGGACCGGCGAGAGCGCGGTGCTCGGCTTCTTCGGCGATGTCGGCCTCGTGGGTGGCGTGCTCTATGTCGCGCTGTATGTCCTCGGCATGTACTTCGGCCTGCGCGCCTTCCTGATTGCTCCACGCCGGTCGCTCGCGCAGGCTCTGCCGCTGGTCGCCGCTGTGGGCGGAGTGGTGCTGATCCTGATCACGCTGACCAGCGACGTGTGGTCCGACTTCTCGGTCACCTTCCTGTTCTGGTGGGCAGTCGGGTATTCAGTGACCGTTGCGGGCCAGAGGCAGAAAACGCAACCCATTGGTAGGCTAGTCGCCGCATGAAAGTCGTGATCCTGGCCGGTGGCCTCGGCACCCGGCTCTCCGAGGAGACGGAGCTGCGTCCAAAACCGATGGTCGACATCGGAGAGCGCCCGATCCTGTGGCACATCATGAAGTCGTACGCGACCCAGGGATTCAAGGAGTTCTTCGTCGCCCTCGGTTACAAGGGCGAGGTCATCAAGCGCTACTTCCTCGACTACCACGGCATGAGCAAGAGCGTGACCATCGACGTCGCCACGGGCCGCGCGAGCTTTCACGAGTCGGAGGTCGACGATTGGAAGGTCCATCTGATGGACACCGGCCTCAAGACCTCGACCGGCGGG
>MNEW01000082.1 GCA_001917895.1 Actinobacteria bacterium 13_1_40CM_66_12 | reverse complement strand
CTCCTGCAGCCGCCGGCTGATCCTCTCGCGGTGGCGCGGGGTGAGTTTCGGTCGGGTGTCTCGCGACGGCCGAACCAATGAGCGGACTCAGGCTGCTGGCAGGACCCGACCTCAGGGCCGGGGCAGAGGGTTATGGCGATCATGTTCGCCGGCTCGGAGCGCCGACACTCGCGGGTCGCCCGCTGATCGAAGCGCTCGTGCAAAGCCGTCTGACGGGCCGCGGCGGCGCATCCTTTTCCGCCGGGGTCAAGTGGCGGTCGGTCGCTTCCGCATCGAAAGGCACGGCCGTGATCGTCGCCAACGGCGCCGAGGGCGAGCCCCAGAGTCACAAGGACCGGCTGCTCATGGCGACTCGCCCCCACCTCATCCTGGACGGCGCATTTCTGGCCGCCCGCACCGTGCGCGCGGCGTCGGTCGTCCTGTACGTCGGGCAGGAGCACAAAGCCGCGTATGCGGCGATGGAGCGCGCCCTCGCGGAGCGCCCCGATGTGGAGAGGCGGATCGCCCGAATGGCAGCCGCGCCGCATCGATACGTCGCCGGCGAATCGAGCGCGGCGGTCCATCTCATCGACGCAGGCATCGCGACCCCGACCACGACCCCGCCCCATCCGCGCGAGCGAGGCGTGGCGGCGGCGCCCACATTGATGCAGAACGTCGAGACGCTCGCGCACGTCGCGTTGATTGCGAGGTACGGCGACGCCTGGTATCGATCCGCCGGCCGGAATGGCGCCGTTGGGACGCTGCTCATCACGCTCGCCGGTGGAGTCAAGAAACCCGGCGTCGTCGAGATCGAGGCGGGCACCACGATCGGGGAAGCGGTAGCGATGGCCGGCGGGATGTCCGAGCCGGCCGGAGCCGTGCTGCTCGGCGGCTACTTCGGCGTCTGGATCCCGGCGGCGAAGGCATGGGAGCTGCCACTCGACGCCGAGGCCCTGGGAGCCGCCGGGCTCGGGCTGGGCTGCGGCGTCGTCGGTCTACTGCCCTCCAGCAGGTGTGGTGTGTGCGACACCGCTCACATCATGCGTTACCTCGCCGAGGAGAGCTCGGCGCAATGCGGGCCGTGCTTTTTCGGGCTGCGGGCGCTGTCCGATGCGTGCAGCCGCGTTGCCGAGCGAGGCACTAATCGCGATGACATCGCGCGTCTCAAGAGGTGGGCGGTCGAGGTGCAGGGTCGAGGCGCATGCAAGCACCCGGACGGCGCGGTGATGTTTCTCCGTTCGGCGCTTTCGACGTTTTCGGAGGAGTTCGCGACGCACCCCGTCCACTGGAGGCAGCAGCCGGCATGAAGACAGACATTCACATGACCATCGACCGCATCAAGTGCGACGGTCATGGACTTTGCGCCGAGCTGCTGCCTGAGCGCATCCGCCTGGACGATTGGGGTTACCCGATCATCGCCCCCGGCCCGATACCAGAGCGCCTGGCGCCACTCGCGCAGCGTGCGGTCGCAACCTGCCCCGTCATGGCGCTCGCGCTGGCGCTGCGACGAGAGGCCCGGACGAATTGAGCACCACGCTCTTCGGCATCGTGGACGGCCGCGCGCTGGGCACGTCGATGCGGCTGATCGTGACGCGGCCGGACGGCCTCGCCGCCGCCAGGGCTTCGGTCGATCGGATCGTCAATGCGATCGATGAAGCCGCGAGCAGGTTCCGTGACGACAGCGAGCTGAGCCGCGTCAATCGCGATGCGGGGCATGAGGTTCGGGTCAGCCCTCTCCTGGCGCAGGCGATCGCCGCGGGCCTGAGAGGCGCGCGGCTGACGGATGGTGCTGTCGATCCGACGGTCGGATCCGCTGTCAGGCTCGCCGGCTACGACCGCGACTTCGCCACGGTCCCGCCTGACGGCAAGCCGATAAACATGTCCGTGACTCGCGTCCCGGGGTGGCAGGCGATCCAGTT
Source organism: Actinobacteria bacterium 13_1_40CM_66_12 (assembly GCA_001917895.1). The sequence continues at coordinate 9,230 of MNEW01000082.1, read as the reverse complement.
CGACGACCGCGCGCGCGTAGTGGCCGTCCCGCCTGGTGTCGAGATCGATCTTGGCGCGACGGCCAAAGCGCTGGCCGCGGACCTCGCCGCCGCCGCCGCCCACCAAGCCGTGGGTGCGGGAGGCGTGCTGGTCAGCCTCGGCGGCGATATCGCGGTTGCCGGCGATCCGCCGGCCGAAGGCTGGGCGGTGCAGACGAGCGAGGACAGCAACGCCGCGATCGACAGCGACGAGGAGACCATAACCATCGAATCCGGTGGCATCGCGACGTCGAGCATCACGGTGCGCCGTTGGACGAGAGGTGGAGTCGTCCTCCACCACATCATCGATCCATCGACAGGCATGCCCGTCGACGGGCCATGGCGAACGGCGAGCGTGGTGGCCGCCTCCTGCGTCGACGCCAACATCGCCTCGACGGCCGCCATCGTGAAGGGAGAATCGGCGATCGCGTGGCTGGCCACCACCGGCCTTCAGGCCCGGCTGGTCGACCGCGACGGCGGCGTCCACCGTGTGTCGGGCTGGCCGAACTCCTAGGCCCGTCCCAGCAACCTCTCAGCAAACTCCAAGGCATTCGAGGCATTCTGGGGGCGTGAACACCGATGGCGGCCGGCCCCAAAACGGGGCGAGGGTCCTGGTGGTCGACGACGAGCCGAACATAACTGAGCTGCTGGCGATGGCGCTGCGCTACGAGGGTTTCACGGTCAAGACCGCGGCCCCCGGCCGCGCCGCCGTGACGGCGGTAACTCAGTTCTCGCCCGCGCTGGTCATCCTCGACGTCATGCTCCCCGACATCGACGGCATCGAGGTGCTCAAGCGCCTCAACGCCGCTGGGCACAAGGTGCCGATCATCTTCCTCACCGCCAAGGACGCCACCGAGGACAAGGTGCACGGGCTGACCATCGGCGGCGACGACTACGTCACCAAGCCTTTCAGCATCGAAGAGCTGATGGCTCGGGTCCGTGTGGTGCTGCGGCGCCACGGGGCCTCGGGACCCGACGGAGGCCGGCTGACCCTGGCCGACCTCGAGATGGACGACGAAGCCCATGAGGTCCGCCGCGGACCGCACATCGTCGAGCTCACGACCACCGAGTACCGGCTGCTTCGCTACCTGTTGATCAACGCCGGCCGCGTGCTCACCCGCAGCCAGATCCTCGACCACGTTTGGCACTACGACTTCGGCGGCGACGCGAGCGTGCTCGAGACCTACATCAGCTACCTGCGTCGCAAAGTCGACAAGTTCAAGCCGCCTCTGATCCAGACGGTGCGCGGCGTCGGTTACGTCCTCCGCGCCCCTCGTAATTAGGCATGACGCAGTCGCTGCGCGGACGGCTCCTCATCGGAGTCATCTCCCTTGTCGTCATCGGGCTTCTGATCCTGGATGTCGCGACCTACACATCGCTGCAACGATTCCTCACCAACCGTGTCGATGACCAGCTCCTGGGTTCGCACAACACCGCCATCAGCGTGCTCGGGGGTCCGAGCGGAGGCCCCGGACCGCAAACAGGCGGTGGACTGCCCGAGGACACGATCGTCGAGCGGGTCTCGCCGAACGGGACGGTCGTGCTGGCCAAGAGGCTGGCATTCGCACCAACGACGTCTAAGGCACTACCAGTTCTTCCCAACACTCTCCCTGCGGCAAGTGAAAGGAACCCCGTCATCTCAATGCTTGCCGGAACCGGCGGGGTGTCACAGTACCGCGCAGCCATCTGGCAAGAGGACCTGTTCCAGGGCGACACCGTGGTCCTTGCGATCCCACTCACCGACATCGCGTCGACACTCAGCCAACTGCTGCAGCTGGAGCTGTTGATCAGCCTCGGCGTGGTGGCGGCGATGGCGGTCCTCGCGCTCTTGATCATCCGGATCAGCTTGCGACCGCTCGAAAAGATGGGCGCGGTCGCGCAGGACATCGCCGCGGGCGACTTGAGCCGACGGGTCGAACCGGCGACCCCCAAGAGCGAGATCGGCCGTCTCGGCCTCGCGTTGAACGGGATGCTGAGCCAGATCGAATCCGCTTTCGCCGAACGAACGGCCTCCAACCGGCGCCTGCGCCGTTTTGTCGCGGACGCCTCACACGAGCTTCGGACGCCGCTCACTTCCATCCGCGGCTATTCGGAGATGCTGCGCCGCGGGGCGGCCGAATCGCTCGAAGACGCAGAGCTGGCGCGGCGGCGGATCGAGGAAGAGTCGATCCGCATGACCGGGCTCGTCGACGACATGCTGGTTCTCGCGCGACTCGACCAGGGCCGTCCGCTCGAGCAAGAGCCCGTCGACCTGCAGGCAATCGCCACCGACGCCGTCGCCGACGCTCGGGTCGTTGCGCCTCAGCGCGAGATCAAACTGACATCCTCAGGCACGGTCGTCGTCAACGGCGATGACACCAGGTTGCGCCAGGTGCTTGGCAACCTCGTGCGGAACGCCATCGTGCATACGCCGCCGCAGACGCCCATCGACATCAGCCTCTCGACCGAGGACAGCATCGCGAAGCTATCGGTCGCCGATCACGGCCCCGGTCTGTCCGCCGAAGAACTCGATCGGATCTTCGAACCCTTCTATCGCGCCGACCCCAGCCGCGGCCGCGACAGCGGCGGCGCGGGATTGGGGCTGTCGATCGTCAGCGCCGTCGTCACCGCCCATGGAGGGCACGTGAAAGTCCACGAAACCGATGGGGGCGGGGCGACCTTTGAGGTCGAGCTGCCCTTGGCCGGTACCTAGCGGTTCACGTCGAGGCACTCGATCGCGTCGTGGGACGGGGCAGCGGCGCACCGAGCCGGGACGCTAAGCACGATCCAGGGATTCCGCCACTACGAGTTCAGACCGGCCGGTACGCGATCAGGTCTCCGCGCGAGTTGCCGATGAGCACCGTGTCGCCGCTGATCGCGGGGCCGCTGAAAACGGCCGAGTGGAAGTCGGTCAACCAGAGCACCGAACCGTCTCGGCTGGAGAGGACCACCATGCCACCGACGTTGGGGTTCCCGAAGACATCGCCGATCCCGAACACCAAAACGCCCTGGCCGATCGCCGGCGCGGAGTAAACCGGAAGGCCGCTGTCGTAGGTCCAAAGCGTCTTGCCGTCCGCGGCTGCCAGCGCGAACACGCCAACCGGCACCCCCGCCGAAGGGACGTAGAAGTTGTTGCCGTCGTAGGCGGGTGAGGCGAGCAGCCCGTGCACGGCGCTGCCCTGGACCAGGTCACGCGACCAGACCACCGACCCCGAAGCGGCGTCGAGCAATTTGAAAACGCCGGCATTGGATCCGACGGCGATCGCTTCGCGGCCGCCTGCTTGAAGCACGATGGGCGTGGCGCCCACATCGACATCGCGACCGGCGTCGGGATGGAAGCTCGTGAACCAAAGCGGCTTGCCGGTCGCGACCTCGAACGCCAGCACGCCGTCGTCGGGATTGCCGACGCCGATGAATCCGCGAGCGGCCGCGTCGATAGCCGGCGACGACCAGATGCCGTCGCCCTGCAGGCAGCCTGCGCGGGCAACCGTTCGCGCGCACAGCTCCCACATCTGGCTCCCGGTGGCGAGATCGAACGCGACGACCACGCCCTCCTCGAGCGGCTCATCCCCGTACTGCGAGCCGACTCCGGCGAGGACGAGCTGACCGTAGACGGTCGGTGACGACCAGATCGCCGGCTTGAGACCGGGGACTATCGAATCCCAGAGCAGCGTCCCATCCAGGCCGATCGCGATGATGTGACCGCTCAAGGTGCCGACCACCACCTTCCCGGCCGCGATCGTAGGCGAGCCGGAGATGGCCCCGAGGTTGTTCAGCTGCCAGACTCGAGCCCCGGAGTCCAGCCGGTAAGCCGCGACCACCCCTCCCCCACTCGCGGCGACGACCAGGCCACCCGCGACGGCCGGCGTCCCGTTGACGGCGCCGCTCATCTCCACCTGCCAGGCCGTCTTGAGGCGCTTGACGGCGGCGGCATTGAGAGTCGCTTCAGCTGGATGGCCGTCGCGGGCCAGGTCGCCCCGATGCATGGGCCAATCGCCGCCGGCATCCGCGCGGGGTGACGGCGACGGCTCTATCACCGTTCCGCAGGCGACGGAAAGAACCAGGAGCGTGCAAACGCGCGCCAACAGGCGGAGGCCGGCAGGACGCAGGCTACTTGCCGCCGTAAACCGCGCCGGGGCGCGCCGCGGTCGATTCGCCGGCTCCGACCCACCGATGAAACAGCGCCAGAGGACGCGGAGCCCACCAGTTGGCGCGGCCGAGCAGGCGCATGACAGCGGGCACGATGAGGATGCGGACGATCGTGGCGTCGATCGCGATCGCAACCGCGAGGCCGATGCCGATGGCTTTGATGATCACTATGTTGGCCATACCGAACGCGAGGAACACCGCCACCATGATCGCGGCGGCGCCGGTGATGAGGCGACCGCTCTTCTCGAGCCCCAACGCCACCCCGGCCTGGTTGTCGCCCGTGCGCCGGTACTCCTCCTGGATACGGCTGATCAGAAGCACCTCGTAGTCCATCGACATGCCGAAGACGATGCTGAATAGGATCACCGGGATGCTGGGATCGATCGACTGCGGTGTGAAGCCGAGGAACCCGCTCAGGTGGCCCTCCTGGAAGATCCATACCATCGCGCCGAATGACGCCGAGATCGAGAACAGGTTGGTGATCACCGCCTTCAGCGGCAAGACCACCGAGCCGGTGAGGAGAAACAGGACGGCATATGTGATGACGATCACCGAGGCGACCGCGACAGGGGTTCGCTGCAGGATGAAGTTGACGATGTCGAGGTCGTAAGCCGTGCCGCCGGTGGCGAGCACCTGTCCATCCGGAACCTGCTCGGCCCTCGCCGCCCTCACGATGGCTCGCGCGTCGTCGCTCGTGTACTGCTTGTTGGTGACGACGTTGAGCACGGTCAAGTGCCGCCCCGTCCCAGCAACCAGTGCGTCCCGCATCTGCACCGGCAGGTCGGAGATCAGTCCGGAGTAGAGGCGCTCGTAGTCCGTCTTCGCGAGGCTGGGGTCGAGGTCGACGATGCTCGACACCCGGAGCACATTGGGCAGAGCGGCCAGGCGGCGGCTGAGATCGTAGATGGCACTGACGTGGTCGGTTGTCAAAGGGCTTCCGCCCGCGTAGTAGACGACCACGCTGATGTTGGTCTGGTCCTGGCCGGGGAAATCCCGCACCAGGGTGTCATAGCCCTGACGGGCCTGGTTTCCGGGCGGCAGCTGGTCGACGTCGCCGTTAGCCAGGCGCAGCTGCAGGAAAGGCGTGCCTGCCAGCAGCAGAAGCGCAAGCGATGGAATCAGCACGACCACCGGCCGCTTCATCACCCACAGGGCCATCGAATGCCACGCGCCGGTACCGTCCGGCCTGCGCCGGCCGAGGATCGGAAGCCGGAGCCTGTCGACCCACGGGCCGAGGACCGAGAGCACCGCCGGCAGGAACGTAAGCCCATACAGGACCGCGATCGAGACCACGATCGTGCCTGCAGCGCCCATCGACGCGAGGAACGTGCCCTGGAAGAAGAGCATGGCCGACAGGCCGATGGCGACCGTGATGCCCGAGAACGTGATCGCGCGGCCGGCGGTGGACATGGACTTGGCGATCGCGTCCTCGCGAGTCGCGCCGGCCGCAAGCTCGTCGCGGAATCGATTGACCACGAACAGCGAATAGTCGATCGCGACCGCAAGCCCGATGAGCGTGATGATGTTGATCGCGTACGTCGATACATCAGTGAAGCGGGCGAGGAACAGCGTGCCCCCCACGCCGCCGACGATCGCGAGCAGGCCGACCCCGAGCGGCAGCGAAGCGGCGATGAGCGAGGCGAAGATCAGGACGAGCATCAGGAGGGTGATCGGCAGCGCGAGATATTCCGCCCTCTGCAGGTCGCCCTCGAGCGTCTTGTTGAAGGCCTCGCTGATCAGAACTCCGCCGGTCGCGAGCATCGTGAGATTCCCGGGATGGATCTCGGCCAGCACGGCCGGTATGTAGCCCTTGGACCTGGAGCTGATGTCTTTGAGGGCAACGATCACCAGCGCCTCGTGCTGGTCGCGTGAGATGTAGCTGGCCTGCGCCTCCGCGGGTACCGTGAAGGGCGTGGACACCGACGTCACCCGCGTGTCGTTCGCGAGAGGCGCCAGCGCGTTGTCGAGCGCCGCCCTGTAGGCAGGGTCGGTGACGGTGAGCGAGGCGCTGCCGAAGATCAGCGTCACCTGCGAGCCGGTGACCTTCTTCTGGGGGTGGACCTGGGCGGTGATCAGCTTCTGGGCCTGCCGGGCGGGAAGGTCGGCGCCGAAGCTGCCGCTGTCGGTAAGCGTGCCAGCCGTGAACGTGGCCACGATCGAAACCGCGAGTAGCAGCGCCGATATGACCAGCACCGCCCATCGAAAGCGATAAACGAACCGACCCCAGCGAGCGAACACGGCGACTGAAGATACAGACCGAGGCAACAGGTTCCGACGACAACGCCCGCGCGCGCGTCGGGAGCGGGCGGCTAGTGCAGTCCCCATTGAATGCTCGCCAGTACCGGGCCCGCCTCGGCGATGAAGGCGTCCTTGTTGCTCGCCAGACTGAGCAGGACGATCCCGTAATAGACGCTGCCATCGGAGTTGGCGCCCGCGAACAACGGGGCCGCCGCCTGCACGCTCTGACTGCCCGAGGTAAGCGTGAAGCACATCTGCCAGAAGATCCCGGAAGCCCCATTGATCGAGCCGTTGGTCACCTTGGTGTTGGGACACTGGTGCGCATCAGGGGCTTTGACCGCCAGCGACTTGTCGAGTGCATCTTTGTTCTGCTGCGCCGTCTGCGGCGGGTTGGACGTGCCGCTGGTGATCGCGACCGCGTTGCCGTTCGGGTCGGTCAAAGTGATCGTCGTCGAATCCTTGCTGGCGATCACCCAGCCCGCCGGGACCGTGACCGTGAACGTCGCGTTCGACGCCTTGCCCCCGCTCGCCGGGGTCGCGGTCGGCGAGGCGATCGGGCTCGGGGTGCCGGCGGGAGACGGGCTCGGCAATAGGCCGGTGGAGTTCGCCTGGCTGGAATTCCGGTTGTTGAGAAATGCGTACGCCGTCCCGGCGCCGGCCATGATCACGATCAGGCCGATCACGGCGCTGACGATGAGGACCCATGGCGTGCGGTGGACGGGCGGCTGCGGATAGCCTGGGGCCGGCGCGTAGTAAGGGCTCTGATACTCGGGCGGCGGAGCGCTCGGCGGAGGACCGACGATCGGTGGAGGTGGCGCCACGCCCGGCGGAGGCGGCGCCAGACCGGGCGGCGGTCCCACCGGCGGCGCCGCGGGTTGCGCGATGAAAGACGCCAGCGGCGTTCCGCACGACTGGCAGAACGAATTGGTGTCGGGGTTCTGCGTACCGCATCGCGGGCAGGCGAGCGCCATTTACGTTTTCTTCGCCCCAGCAGCCTCGGTGCGAGGACGCCGGCCGCGCCTGACGGAGGTTGGAGCCGCACTCAGCGCCATGCCGCAATTCGGGCAGAAACCGGAAGCGACGATGTGCATGTGGCAGTTGGGGCACACGGTCTCGGCGAAGCCCATATGCGCGGCCTCCTCGAGCAGGGAGTAGTGCAGCAGGTAGCGGATGTAAATCAGCAAGGCTCCGACCACGACCGCCTGCCAGACCAGGACGAAGAGCGGGTTCATCCCGGCGTCCTTCATCAGCACGGTTCCGGTTGAAAACGCGACGTGGGCGATCACGGCCATGGCGACACCGCCGATCTCGCGACCGCCGAGCCGCCCGCGCCGGAAGCGCCAGATGGTAGCGACGATCATGCCGGTGGCGCTGCCTTGCAGCAGGGGCTGGAATATAGCGAGGGTCGCCAGGTCGTAGATCCAGGTGCCCGGCGCGACGTGCGGGGGCAGGTTCGCCAGCGTGTTGGAGAATCCGATCAGCGTCTCGGCGACGCTGAATCCAAGACCGGCGGCGACTCCGAAGACGAGCCCATCGACCGTCTCGGGGAAGTCGGCGCGATTGGGCAGGAAGAAAGCCGGGATGGGTTTGAGCGCCTCCTGGATCACCGGGATGAGCAGCCCCAGGATCAGCACACCGCCGACGCTGATGCCCGCCCCGCCAAAGGGGCTGGGGAAGTACTGGAACGGGTTGTAAATCACGCGCTCGAAGAGGGTGACGACGATGCCGACGACGACCCCGCCGCCGATCGTGAAGCCGAGCACGAGGGCCGGCTCGTCGCGGTAGACCTGGGCCTCGTACAGGTAGATCAGATAAAGGACGGGGACGAGGAAGGCCGAAACCAGGATCGCGGCGGTGATCAGCCCCGCGACGTAAAGGAGAAGGACGCCCGCGAGGCCGGCGATGAAGGCCCAGCGGAACTCGTGGATCTTGGAGTGCCCCAGGTGCGGGAACAGCGTGGTGAAGACGGACGGCTGCGCCACGTGCTCCCCGGGATGCGCGGCGTAACGGTGCTCACGAGTCTTCGCCCTGCCCGATTCCTGGGTCGTCCCCTGGTGCGCGCCGCAACGCGTGCAGAAGACTCCGTCAGGGGAGTCCTGGGCGCAATGGTCGCACCGCACGGCCCGTAAGGATAAGCGGCGGCGCCGCTTTTGAGGCTTTTGTTAGCTAGGCGTTAAGTAGTGGTTCCGGCCTCAGCCGGCTGGGCCGGCACCCAGCCGCGAATGAAGTGGCAGGAGTAGTGGCCCTGGTGCTTGTCGAAGTAGCGCTGGTGGTACTCCTCGGCCCGCCAGAAGTGGGTGGCCGGGACAATCTCGGTCACGATCGGCTTTTTGAAGTAGCGCTGCGCTTCGGCGGCCGAGCGGCGCGCCGCCGCCTCCTGCTCGGGGTTGTGGAAGAAGATCGCCGAACGGTACTGGTGGCCGTGGTCGGGACCCTGGTAGTTCAGCGTCGTCGGATCGTGCATGTTCCAGAACGCGTTGAGCAGCTCGTCGTACGTGACCTTGCTCGGGTCGTACGTCACCTCCACCGCCTCGGCGTGGCCGGTCCTGCCTGAGCAGACCTGCTCGTACGTCGGGTTGTCGCGATTTCCGCCGGTGTAACCGGAGACGGCGTCGATGACGCCTGGAATCTCGTTGAAGAGGTGCTCGACGCCCCAAAAACAGCCGCCTGCGAAAGTTGCCTTTTCCATCACGTCTCAGAATACCCGCCTGTGATCGAGCCAAAACCGGAGGACCTGCGCCGGGAGTGGTGGCATCTCGCCACCGTGGACGTGACTCCACTGCGCCGGCACCGCGACTTCCGGCTGCTCTTCATCGGCCGGCTGGTGTCGTTCTTCGGCAGCATGA
>MNEW01000061.1 GCA_001917895.1 Actinobacteria bacterium 13_1_40CM_66_12 | reverse complement strand
TGACCGCATTCGGGGCACCGCCAGCCCTCGGACACGAATCGCCCGCCGCATCGCAGGCAGACCTTCACAAAGAGATGATCGGCTCAGATGTCACTTCACGGACGGGAGCCACGCGTCACGCCGAGCCTCGAACGCTGAAATCGCGGATTGATGTCGCTCGACGAGGCCGATCTCATCCAGGCCGCCCAGCAGGCAGTCCCGCGCGAAGGCGTCGATCTCGAAACGATAGGCGAAGCCCTCGCCCCTCACCTGCTGCGCCTCGAGGTCGACGCTCACCTCGGCGGCCGGGTCTTCGGATGCGAGGTCGATGAGGTGGCGCACCTGACTTTCCGGCAGTGTCACCGCGAGCAGGCCTGTCTTGTAGCAGTTCGCCAGGAAGATGTCGGCGAAGCTCGGGGACACGATCGCGCGGAAGCCCGCGTCGCGAATCGCCCACGGCGCGTGCTCGCGCGACGACCCGCAGCCGAAATTGGCGCCGGTGACCAGCACCGATGCGCCCTGGTACTCGGGCCGGTTGAGCGCGAAGTCCTCGGCCTGCCGCCAGTCATAGAAAAGGAAGGGGCCGTAGCCGGTGCGCTCGATGCGCTTGAGGAACTGCTTGGGGATGATCTGGTCGGTGTCTACGTCGGCGCGGTCGAGGGGCGCCATGCGGCCAGTGACGCGCTTGACCGGCTCCACTAGAGCAGCTCACGGACGTCGACCAGGTGTCCGGTGACGGCCGCCGCAGCCGCCATCGGGGGGCTCATCAAGTGCGTGCGGCCGCCCGCCCCCTGCCGGCCTTCGAAGTTGCGATTGCTCGTGGACGCGCACCTCTCGCCCGGAGCGAGGATGTCCGGGTTCATGCCCAGGCACATCGAGCAGCCTGCGTTGCGCCACTCGAAGCCGGCCGCCTTGAAGATCGCGTCGAGCCCTTCCTCTTCCGCCGCGCGTTTCACCGTCGTGGACCCAGGCACGACCATCGCGCGCACCTTCGGGTGCACGTGCTTGCCTGCGATGACGTGCGCCGCCGCGCGCAGGTCCTCGAGCCGCGCATTGGTGCACGAGCCGATGAAGACCCGGTCGATGCTGATGTCCGCAAACGCGGTTCCGGGGAGGAGGTCCATGTAGCGGAGGGCACGAGCGTCGGTGTCTGAACGCGGCTCGGGCACGCGGCCGGTGACCGGCGCCACCTGACCCGGGTTCGTGCCCCAGGTCACGTGCGGCTCCAGCGAGCTCGCATCGAGGTGGATCTCCTGGTCGAATGTCGCATCGGCATCGGAGGCGAGCGACCGCCACCGATCGATCGCTTCTTCCCAAGCCGCTCCCCGCGGGGCGTACGGCCGGCGCTCGAGGTATTTGAAGGTGGTGTCATCCGGCGCCACCATCCCCGCCTTCGCGCCCCACTCGATGCTCATGTTGCAGACCGTCATGCGGCCTTCCATGCTGAGGCCGCGCACGGTCGAGCCGCGGTACTCGACGAGGTGGCCCTGGCCCAGCGAGATGCCGGTGCGGCCGATGAGGCCCAGCACGATGTCCTTAGCCGTCACGCCGAGCGGCAGCTCGCCCTCCACAGTGACCGCCAGGTCGCGGGCGCGGGTTTGTGGCAGGCACTGTGTAGCCAGCACGAGCTCGACCTCGGAAGTGCCGATCCCGAAGGCCAGCGCCCCGAACGCCCCGTGGGTGGAGGTGTGGGAATCGCCGCACACAATGAGCATCCCGGGCTGGGTCAGCCCGAGCTCTGGACCGATGACGTGGACGATCCCCTGCCGCCTGCTTCCGATCTGATGCAGTGGGATGCCCTCCCGCCGGCAGTTCTCGGCCAGCACCTCCATCTGCTTCCGCGAAAGCTCGTCCGCGGCACGTGCGCCGCCGCGGGTGGGGACATTGTGGTCCATCGTCGCGAGCGTCAGATCGGGCCGTCGGACGTGCCTTCCCGCCAGCCTCAGCCCTTCGAACGCCTGCGGCGACGTGACCTCGTGCACCAGATGGAGGTCGACATAAAGGAGGTCGGGCTCGCCGGGCGTCGAATGGACCACGTGCGATTCCCACAGTTTTTGGCCTAGGGTGGCAGGCATCTGGGAGAGGCCAACTCTACCGGCCCGCGGCTTGGAGCGTCCGTGCGAGGCTTTCAAACGCGAAGGCCCCGGAATTGTGCGTCACCCACAACCACACCGGGGTGGGATGACCTAACATCCTCCGACACATGGACAAGTCGTCGCGCGTGTTCGTAGGCCTCCTCCTTGGTCTCCTGGGCCTCATTGGCCTTGGTCAGTCGGGGGCTCGCGCGACCTAACCGGAATCGCAAAGAGATCGCAAAGCCCCCGACCGAAAGGCGGGGGCTTCTTGTTTGTAAAGGAGAGATGAAGCAGAAGTGACCGGAGCGGACATGGTGCTGGAGGCGCTGGAGCGCGAGGGAGTCGAATTGATCTTCGGCTACCCCGGCGGCGCCAACCTGCCCATCTACCAGCGCCTGCCAGGTCATCCCAAGCTCAAGCACATCCTGGTCCGCCACGAGCAGGGTGCCGCGCACATGGCCGACGGCTACGCCCGCGCCTGTGGCAAGCCGGGCGTCGTATTCGCCACGTCCGGACCGGGGGCGCTGAACCTGGTCACCGGCCTGTGCACCGCGTACATGGACTCCGTTCCGATGATCGCCATCACGGGCCAGGTCAACAGCACGCAGGTCGGCAGGGATGCGTTCCAGGAATCGGACGTCATCGGCGCCACGAGCTCGGTCACCAAGCACAGCTACCTCGTCACCAACATCAAGCAGCTGCCCCGTGTAATCCACGAGGCGTTCCACATCGCCACCACCGGCCGCCCGGGGCCGGTCCTGATCGACATCTGCAAGGACGTCCAGCAGGCCGAGGCCGAGAGCGTCCCGCGTGAGCGGCTGGAAATCGCTGGATACAAGCCCAACGGCCACGCCGACCTCGATCAGGCCAAAGCGGCCGCGATCGCGCTGGCCGGTGCCGAGCGCCCGGTCGTGCTCGCCGGCCACGGCGTGCTGCTGAGCCACGCCGAGGCACAGCTGCGCGAGTTTGCCGAGAGGGCAGCGGCACCGGTCGGCACCACCCTGCTCGGCATCGGAGCGTTCCCGGTCAACCATCCGCTGTCGCTGCACATGACCGGTTTCATGGGCACGGGCTGGAACCTGAAGGCGGTTCAAAACGCCGACGTTCTGATGATGGTCGGCATGCGTGTCGACGACCGAGTCACCGCGAAGCTCGCCGATTTCGCGCCCAAGGTGAAGACCTTCATCCACATCGACATCGATGGCTCGGAGATGGGCAAGAACGTGCGGCCGCAGATCGAGCTGGTCGCCGACGCCAAACAGGCGCTGGAGGCGATGATCCCGCACCTACCGGAGCCCGAGAAGTCCCGCGGCACGTGGCTCGCCCAGATCGACGCGTGGCGTGAGGAGCACCCGCTTCGTTACACGCACTCGAACGGCCACCTGCAGCCGCAGGACGTGCTCATCGACATGTACAAGCGCTGCCGCAACGAGGCGATCGTCGTCGCGGACGTCGGCCAGAACCAGATCTGGGCCGCGCTGTGGTGGAACTACGACCGCCCTGGGTTGTTCCTCAACTCCGGTGGCTCGGGCACGATGGGATTCGCGCTGCCGGCCGCCATCGGCGCCAAGTTCGCCCGCCCGGAGCTGCCGGTGTGGTGCGTCGCCGGAGAGGGCGGTTTCGTGATGACGGCGCAGGAGCTCTCGGTTGCCGTCGAGCACCAGCTCGACGTCAAGATCGTCCTCCTCAACAACTTCTCGTTGGGCATGGTCCGCCAGTTCCAGGACGACTTCTACGGTGGCGTTCGCTCGCAGGTCGACCTCACGCACATGCCTGATTTCGTCAAGCTGGCCGACGCGTACGGCCTGCCGGGGGTGCGGGTGGACAAGTTCTCCGAGATCGGGCCTGCAATGGACGCGGCCGAGCGAACCAAGGGACCGTTCCTCATCGACTTCCGCATCGACCCCGAGGCCAACGTCTACCCGATCGTCCCGCTGGGCAAGAGCCTCAACGACTTCTGGGAGGCTCCCGACAAGTGAGCGACAACCGAGTGCGAGTCCTTTCTGTGCTGGTCGAGGACGGACCGAACACGTTGAGCAAGGTTTCCGGAGTCATCCGCCGCCGCGGCTTTCACGTCCTCTCGATCACGGTCGGCCCCAGCCCCGAACCCGGCCTTTTGCGGCTCACTTTGCAAGTCGACCACGGGCACGCCGAGGCCGACCAGGTGCGCAAGCAGCTGGAGCGATTGGTCGAGGTGGTCGAGGTCGAGGACCTCACCGGCCACGACCTGCACAGCCGCGAGCTGGTCGTCGCGCGGGTGGCGGCGTCCGACCTGTCCGGGCTGCTCGAGAAGGGCGCGAAGCTTCTGCACAGCAGCGCGACCGGGGCGACCGTCGAGTTCGCGGGCGACGGCGGGGAGGTTGGCGAATTCGTCGACGAATTGAAACGACATGGAGTCAAAGACGTGGTCCGCTCGGGGCCGGTCGTGATGAGGAGAACCGCATGAAGATCCATTACGAGAGCGACTGCCCGCCCAACCTGGGCGAGCCGGTGGCGGTGATCGGCTACGGCAGCCAGGGACGCGCCCACGCGCTGAACCTTCGCGACAGTGGTGAGGATGTCCGCGTCGGCCTCTACCCGGGCAGCAAGTCGATCGAGCGGGTCGAAGCGGACGGCCTGCGCGCGGTGCCGGTCCCCGAAGCGGTCTCCGAGGCGACGGTCGTCATGGTGCTCACCCCAGACGCGGGACAGGGCAAGCTCTTCCGCGAGTCGATCGAAGCCCACCTCCAGCCTCGATCGATGCTGATGTTCGCGCATGGCTTCGCGATCCACTTCGCGCAGATCAAGCCTGACGCCGAGATCGACGTGGCCATGATCGCGCCCAAGGGGCCTGGCCACCTGGTGCGCAGCACCTACGTCCAGGGCCAGGGCGTGCCGGCGTTGATCGCGGTCCACCAGGATGCGACGGGCCACGCCTGGCGGCGAGCTCTCGCCTACGCGCGCGCGATCGGGGCCGGTCGCGCCGGCGTGCTCGAGACGACCTTCAAGGAGGAAACGGAGACCGATCTGTTCGGCGAGCAAGCGGTGCTGTGCGGCGGCGTCAGCTCGCTCGTCAAAACCGGCTTCGAGACGTTGGTAGAAGCCGGCTACCAGCCCGAGCTCGCGTACTTCGAGGTCCTTCACGAGCTGAAGCTCATCGTCGACCTCATGTATCGCGGCGGCCTCGGGTTCATGCGCTATTCGATCTCGGACACGGCCGAGTACGGGGACTACGTCTCAGGGCCTCGCGTCATCGACAACCAGGTCCGCGAGAACATGCGCCAGGTCTTGCGCGAGATCCAGGACGGCTCGTTTGCCGAGAAATGGCTGGACGAGAACTCGAATGGACGCGAGCAGTTTCTCGCGATGCGAAGGAAGGATGCCGAACACCCGGTTGAAAAGGTCGGGCGCGAGCTCCGCTCGATGATGACCTGGTTGGAGCCCGTAGAGAAATGAAGGAATCAGACGTAGACCGCGTCTTCATCTTCGACACCACGCTGCGCGACGGCGAGCAGTCGCCAGGGTTCCACCTCGACGCGAACTCCAAGCTGAAGATCGCCCGGCAGCTCGAGCGTCTCGGCGTCGACGTGATCGAAGCCGGCTTCCCAATCTCCTCTCCAGGCGACTTCGAGGCGTGCCGGCAGATCGCGCGCGAGATTCGCAGCACCACCGTGACCGCGTTGGCGCGGGCTGTCCGCGAAGACATCGATGCGGTCTGGGGCGCGATCAAGGACGCGGAGAGTCCTCAGATACACATCGTCCTGTCGGTCTCCGACGTGCACATCGACCGCAAGCTCGGCATGACGCGCGAGCAGGTGCTGAAGCGCGGCGCGGAGATGGTCGCCTACGCTCGCTCGCTGTGCGACAACGTCCAGTACTCGCCCGAGGACGCGGGCCGCGCCGACCCTGATTACCTCGTGGAAACGGTCGAGACGATGATCGCGGCCGGCGCCAACGTCATCAACATCCCGGACACCACCGGCTACTGCTTGCCGCTGGAGTTTGGCGAGCTCGTGCGGCGGGTGATCACCGAGGCTCGCGGCAGCGACAGGGCCCTTTTCTCTGTGCACTGCCACAACGATCTCGGCCTTGCCACCGCAAACTCGCTGGCCGCGATCGCGGCCGGTGCTCGACGCGTGGAGTGCACGATCAACGGCATCGGCGAGCGCGCCGGCAACACATCTCTCGAGGAGATCGTGATGCTGCTGCGCGTGCGCCAGGCGAGGCTCGGCCTCGAGTGCGGAATCGACACGACACAGATCACGCGCACGTCGCGACTCGTCGCCGAGCTGACCGGCACCCCGGTGCAGCCGAACAAGGCGGTCGTCGGAGCCAACGCATTCGCGCACGCATCGGGGATCCACCAGGACGGCGTGCTCAAGGACCGCTTGAACTACGAGATCATGAAACCCGAGGACGTCGGCCTCGACAACTCGCGCATCGTGTTGACGGCACGCTCCGGCCGGCACGCATTCCACCACCGCCTCGGCCTCCTCGGAATCAAGCTGGCCGAGAGCAAGCGCGAGGCGGCGTGGCAGCGGTTCCTCCAGGTCGCCGACACCAAGCGTGAGGTGACCGACGACGACCTGCAGAAGATCGCGGTGTCAGAACCCAACGGCAACGGCCATGCGACCGCCGTCGACGCACCCAACGAGCACAACCACGTCGCCGACACCCTCCGTCACATGATCTTTGGGTGAAGATCGCGTACCAGGGTGAGCCTGGGGCTTACTCGGACGAGGCGGTCTCGGCGCTGTTTCCGGGCTCGGACGCGGTCGGGTATGCAACCTTCCGGCTGACGTTCGAGGCGCTCTCGATAGGCGCCGTCGACTGCGCGGTCTTGCCTGTTGAGAACAGCAGCGCCGGCATCGTGCAGGAAGTGTCGGATTTGCTCTGGGAGCTTCCTGGATTGCGAGTGGTGCGGGAACACATCCTGCCCGTCCAGCACTGCCTGCTGGGCTGGCCCGGACCGGTGGAGCGCGCGCTATCGCATCCGCAGGCCCTCGCCCAGTGCAGCCGCTACCTCCACTCGCGCCAGATCAAATCCGTTGCCTTCCATGACACCGCCGGCGCGGCGCGCGCGGTCGCCGAGCAGCGCCAGCCGGGGACCGCGGCGATCGCGAGCCGCGCGGCGGCGAAGCGCTACGGGATCTACATCCTGGCCGAGTCGATACAGGACGATTCCGAAAATCGCACGAGGTTCGTGGTTGTCGAAAAGGGAAGTCCGGCGCGACCTCGCGACAGTAGAGCGTTGTCGAAGTGCTCTCTCGCTTTTGTCGCGGCGCACAGGCCGGGCAGCCTCGCGCATGCTCTGGATTGTTTCGCGCGCAGAAACGTAAACCTGACGCGCCTCGACAGCCGGCCGATGCTCGGCCGGCCGTTCGAATACCGCTTCTACCTCGACTTCTCGATCAACGGTGAGGCAGACGCACCCGCGGCGGCCGAGGCTGCGCTCGAGGATCTCGAGGAGGCCTCGGCGGAGATCAAGCTTTTCGGGACCTATCCCGCGGTCTGACCCCAGGTCGCCGTGAACTGCCTGAAACAAAATTTTCATTTCGTCTTATGTAGACCCATTAAGTAATTTGGTCTAAGCTCTGCGCTCGTGGGTCGGCAGCGGGGTGCATCAGTTGCGGAGGACGCACCCCCGAAGGTAGAACGGCGTCGCTTGCCAGGGGTGAACCTGCGCGCTGGTTCAGTCAAGCAGGCGCGCCAGGAAGCGGGCCTCAGCCTGGCCCAGGTCGGTAAGGGCCACGTCACCGCGCCCGCGATTTTCCTGATCGAGACCGGCCGCACGCGGCCGTCGCTGCCAACCCTGGAGCACATCGCGCGGCGTACAGGCAAGCCGGTGGAGTTCTTCCTGGCCGATCCGGGCGGTGTCAGCGACGAGGCAAAGGACGGCCTCGTCGAGCTCGAGTCACTGCTCGCGCACGGCCAGTATCAAGAAGCGATCGAGCTCGGCCAGAAGCTTCTCAGCCTGGGTTCGTCGGCACACCGCCTCGGCCCGATCCGGTACCACCTCGCCCGCGCATATCTCCAGATGGGCAAGCCGGAGCCCGCCGGCGCGCTGCTCCGGCAGGCGTCGGCGCATTTCGAATCCGTTGGCGACGTCCTCATGCTCGCCGAATGCCTGG
Source organism: Actinobacteria bacterium 13_1_40CM_66_12 (assembly GCA_001917895.1). The sequence goes on along the minus strand of MNEW01000061.1, from coordinate 12,194 downwards.
GGTCGGAAGCGTCGCTCGCGTATATGACCCAGCAGCCCGGCGCGGTGGCGATCGCCGAGCGTGCGCTGGCGCTGTGCCGCAGCCTGAAACCTATTCCGGAGTCGACCGAATCGAGACTGCTCGGCGTGCTCGCCTCGGCCCAGCTCGCCGCCGGCGCGTGGGAAAAGGCGATGGAGCTCTACAACGAAGCCATCGAGGTGGCCGGTTCGCTGCAGGACCTTCGGCGACTGGCCTTGAGCTACCACGGGCTGTCATACGCATATCGAGAAATGGGACAGACCGAGGCTGCGATCCGGTACGCGCATCGATCGGTGGCGCTGCTCGAGGTGCTGCGCGAGCGTGTTTCCCTGGCCCGAATCGAAAACGAGCTGGGCTTGCTGCTGATGGCGAAGGGCGACCACGCCGGCGCACGCCGGCACATGGACCGCGCTCTCGAGCTCACCGACGAGACCGACCTCGAGCTCGGACGCGCGAGCATGATCCTCAGCCTGAGCGAGCTCAGCCTGCAGGAAGGCAACGTGGACGCGGCCGCGGAGCTCGCTGAGCAAAGCCTGCGTATGGCGGAAAGGATGCAGGAGGGGGCCACGGTCGCGGAGTCACATATGTGGCTCGGCCGCGTCGCCGAGCAGCGTGGAAACGACGAGACCGTCGACCGAGAGTTCGAGATGGCGCTGGCGGGGCTGAGCACCTACGGCATGACTGAGCGCTTGCTTCGGTGCCACGGCATGTACGCGGAGATCCTCGAGCGCCGGGGAGATCTCGAGAAGGCGTACGTCCACATGAAGAAGGCGCTGTCGGCGAGCAGGCCAGGCTTGCTTCGGGACAAGGGGCACCAAGCGGCGGAGCGCGCAGACTCGGCCTAGTTACCAGGCGCTCCGGCGCCTGATAACGTAACTTCGCGTCCTAGATGGCCAAAACGCTTCGCAACTCCAAGCTCGCGCTTGCTGCCGAAACCGTCGTCGCCGACTACCGCCTCGCGTACAGCAGCCGCCGGGCCAGCATCCTCGGGCGGGCTGAGGTCCTGCGCGGGAACGCCACCTTCGGGATCTTCGGCGACGGCAAAGAGGTCGCACAGCTCGCGATGGCCAAGGCCTTCCGGCCCGGCGACTGGCGTGCGGGTTACTACCGCGACCAGACCTTCATGTGGGCGACCGGGATGTCGAACGTCCGCGCGTTCTTCGCTCAGCTGTACGGAAACACGAATCTTGATTCCGACCCGGCATCTGCCGGTCGCCAGATGGGCAACCACTTTGCGACCAGGTTCCTCGACGATCGCGGCGAGTTCACGCGGTCGATCGATACGCCCAACTCCACGGCGGACGTATCCAACGTGGCCGGGTGGATGCCGCGGCTGCTCGGGCTCGCGTATGCGTCAAAGCTGTACCGGAACAACCCACAGCTCCGCACCGCACAGGACGGCTTCTCGGTCAACGGCAACGAGGTGGCTTTCGGAACCATCGGCGACGCGGCCACGAGCGAAGGCCATTTCTGGGAGACGGTCAACGCCGCGGGCGTCCTCCAGGTCCCGATCGCGCTGTCGGTTTGGGACGATGGTTACGGCATTTCCGTGCCGATCAGCGCCGAGACCACGAAGAGCTCGATCTCCGATGCGCTACGAGGCTTCATCCCCGACGACCGCCCCGGCGTGGACATCTACGTGATTCCGGGCTGGGACTACGCCGCGCTCGTCGACGCCTACGCAACCGGCATCGAGCGGGTGCGCAGCACGCACAAGCCGGCGCTCTTCCATATCACCGAGCTGACCCAGCCCCAAGGCCACTCGACGAGCGGCAGCCATGAGCGGTACAAGTCGAAAGAACGCTTGCGGTTCGAGGTCGAATACGACTGCATCCGGCGGATGCGGGACTGGATCATCGAATCGGGCATCGCGAGCGAGTCCCAGCTCGAGGGCTGGGAGGCGGCCGACAAGGAGGCGGTGGAAGCCGCGCGAGACCTGGCCTGGGAGGCATACCAGACACCGATCCGCCACGAGCGCGACCGGGCCGTGTCCATCCTGCGGCGGGTCGACACACCCAGGGTGGCCGAGATCGCATCCACCCTGACCGAAGCCGGCAAGGTCACCAGGTCCGCGATCCTCTCGGGTGCCTCATTCGCATTGCGCACGCTGCGCGGGACGGACTCTCCGGAGCGCTCCGAGCTGATCAAGTTCATCGAGGACTACAAGCAGGAGCACGGCGACCGCTATCGCTCTCACGTCTTCAGCACCTCCGACGAATCCCCGCTCAAGGTGCCGGTCGTTCCTGCCGTCTACTCGGATAAGTCCCCGACCGTGGACGGTCGCCAGGTGCTGCTTCGCAACTTCGACGCCAACTTCGCGCGCGACCCTCGTCTGTTCGTCATTGGCGAGGACGTCGGAAGGTTGGGTGACGTGAACCTGGTGTTCGAGGGGCTGCAGGCAAAGTACGGCGACCTGCGGCTCACCGACACCGGGATCCGGGAAACGACGATCCTCGGGCAGTCGATCGGCGCGGCGATGCGCGGCCTGCGGCCGATATGCGACATCCAGTACCTCGACTACTTCCTGTACGCGCTGGAGGTGGCAGCCGACGACCTCGCTTGTCTCCACTGGCGGACCGCCGGCGGGCAGAAGGCGCCGGTGGTCATGCGCACGAAGGGCGATCGGCTCGTCGGCATCTGGCACGCGGGCTCGCCGATGGCGGTACTCATCAATGCGCTGCACGGCATGTACATCGCCGTCCCGCGGAACATGACGCAGGCAGCCGGCTTCTACAACACGCTGTTCCGCGGGGACAACCCTGGTGTGGTGATCGAGGTGCTCAACGGCTACCGGATGAAGGAGCGGGTGCCCGACAACATCGGCCAGTTCACTGTCCCGCTGGGCGTGCCGGAGGTGCTGCGAGAGGGCACCGACGTGACCGTGGTCACATACGGGGCCTGCTGCGCGATTGCGCTGGATGCGGCACGTGCGCTCGAGGATTTGGGGGCGTCCTGCGAGGTGATCGACGTGCAGACGCTGAGTCCGTTCGACGTCGATCAGTCGATCGTTCGGTCGCTTGAAAAGACGCATGCCGTGCTGTTCCTCGACGAGGACATGCCGGGGGGCGCGTCGGCTTTCATGATGCAGCAGGTCCTCGAGCGGCAGAACGGTTGGTGGCACCTCGACGCGGCGCCGCGAACGCTGGCGGCCGCGCCGAACCGGCCGGCGTACGGCCCCGATGGGGACTACTTCACCAAGCCGAACCGGGAGAGCGTGGTCGAGGCCGTTTACGACCTGATGCGGGAGCGGAACCCGGGGAGGTTCCCACCCCTTGATTCCTAGAAGGTTCGAAACGCCCGGGTGAAGCTCGACGTTGCGTTCGAGGAACTGTTGCCACGTCCGATCGAAGCGGTGTGGGCGGAGCTCACTGACAAGAGCGCCATCTCTGCCTGCTTGATGGCGACCGACGATTTCAAACCTACCATCGGATGCCGGTTTCGAATGAAACCGATGTCGCCGCTCTCAACGGAAGGATGGGTTGATGCGGAGGTGCTTGAGCTCGAGCCGCCGCGCCGCATGGTCTGGTCCTGGTCGGTAGATGATCGCAATCCCCCATCCAAGGTCACATTCATGCTGGCGCGAAATGGGGAAGGGACCCGCTTACGGCTTCGGCATGTAGGCGAGTTCGATCCCGAAGTGGCCGGAATGTTTCGTGATGGCTGGCCAGGTCGAATCGCGGCCCTGGTCGAGGTCATCACGCGGGCTGAGGGCAATGCGTGATGGCCGCCCTCTCAACCAGCTCCGAGGTCAGATCTCCAAGGCATTTCCTGCAGCGCCCAGGTGTTGCCATCAGGGTCGTGGAAATGAGCGAATTTGACGCCTCTTCCATGTTCCTCGACTACACCCACCTCAACGCCTCGAGCAACCAGCGCATCGCGTGCTGATGCCACGTCAGCGACTACGAGGTGCAAGGCCTTGACCGATCCAGGCGTCATTTCGGAGATTTCGCCCAGGCCGGTTCCGATGACGATCGAGCAGGCCGACCCGGGCGGTGTCAGCTGGACCACCCTGGCGGCGTCGCCAAACCTCGTGTCATGGTCGGTGTTGAACCCGACCTTTTCAACGTAAAAAGCCTTGGCACGGTCGACATCCGAAACCGGCACCGGCACAAGCTCGAGCTTCATATCCATCCATCTACCTCCAAGTACCGGTCGAAGCACGAACCCACTTCTCGACATCCGGCTCATTCCGGATCGCTAGGGAGAAACTCCATCACGGCCAGCGCCGGGGCTCGGCTGAGCAGGCCGACTCCCTCCAGCACATACCCGATCCACGCGGCGGCGCTCGGCATCGCCTGTGGCGGGACCGGCCTTCGCGGCGCCCGCACCTCTCGTGCGGGCACGCCATCCGCAAGACCGGCGAGGCTTCGCGCCTTGCGCACCGCCGCGTCCAGACCTCCAAGCTCGTCGACCAGCTTCCTCTGCAGCGCCTGGCTGCCGGTCCACACCCGGCCCGCGGCGATGGGGTGCACCTCGTCGCGGGTCATCTTGCGCGACGAGCCGACCGCTTCGAGGAAGAGTTCGTAAACTCGGTCGATCTCGCCCTCGACGATCTTCCGTTCCTCATCTGTGAACGGATCGTCGTCACCTTCCAGCGTGACGTGCTGACCAAAGGCGACGGTCTCCCGGTTGACCAGCAGCTTCGAGAACAGGCCGCCGGTGACGAGCTTGCCGGTCAGGACTCCGATCGAACCGGTCAGCGTGCCTGGTCTCGCCACGATCCAATGGCCTGGGGTCGCCACCAGGTAGCCGCCCGAGCCGGCCACTGGGCCCATCGCGATCACCAGCGGCTTTCGCTTGGCGATGAGCTCGATAGCCTGGCGCATGGCTTCGGACGCCGTCGCCGAACCTCCGCGCGAGTTCACATAGAGAACCGCCGCCGCCACGCGCTTATCGGCCGCGATCTGCCGCGCGAGCGGGACCACGGTCAGGTCGCCCGCCCGAGCGTCGCCGACGAGCGGCAAATCGATAGGGGGCTTGATTGGCAACTGGCCGCTGCGCCCGTCGACGATCGTGCCCTCGACTCGCACGATCGCCACGTACTTGCCCCGGCCGGTGGCCGGGCTGGGCGTCCGCAGGCGGCGGCGAGCCTGGTCCCAGGTTGCGATTCTCGCGCGCGCGTCACGGCCTCCGAGGCGATTCGGAAGCTCCTCCTCGGGCAGCAGGCCATCCACGACGTGCTTTTCGAGGGCGGCGGCGTCGGTGTACGGAGAGGCGTCGACGAGCTCCGCGGCGGCGTCCGGCTCCACGCGCCGGCTTTCAGCGACCGCACTGACAAGCTCTTTGTGGTTCGAGTCGAGCAGCCAAGTCACCTGCTCGCGCACCTCGGCTGACATCTCCGATTTCGTGAGCGGGTCCGCGGCCGATTTGTATGGCGAGATCTGGATGAAGTCTGCCTTGATCCCGAGTCGGGCCAGCGCGTCGGCGAGGAACACTCCCGTCGAGGAAAAGCCGAGGGGCCGAACCAGTCCCGCCGGCATCAACAGGATCTCGTCGCACGCGCACGCCAGGTAGTACGTGCCGGTGGTGTAGAACGGCGCCCAGGCGATTACACGTTTGCCACCCGCACGCAGCTTCGAGACCAGCTCGCGCAGGTCCTGCAGCGTGGCCATCGACATGGGCACCGGTCGCAGGTGAAGGATCACGCCCTTCGTGCGCGGATCGCGCCCGATGGCGTCGAACCGCTCCCCCAGCTCTTTGACGCTCAGCGTGGGTTGCGAGACGAAGCGCTGCCAGAACGGGCCTGGGGGGTCGGGAAGCGTGGGAAGGCTCGATTCCAGGACGAAGATGACGTAGTCCGGAGCTCGGCCGATCGACCGCCGAAGGCTCGACAGCAGCCACCAGACGTAGCGGAAGGGAAAAAAGATCAACCCCACACCAGCGAAAAGCTTAGTTGGCGCGAGGGCCGGCCTTTCTCAGACTACCTTCGAGATCTCCAGGTGCTCGTCGAGGTTCTCGCTCAGCCGGGTCGCCCCGTACTCCTGGCCCACGTGCTGGTGATACGGCACCCCGGTGAACAGGTGGTGGCTCCGCGTCGGGATGTCCGCGTTCGGCGCCCATTCTTTTCGCTGCAGCGCCATGTAGCCCTGCTCTCCATTGTTCTTGAGATCGTCGAGCAAGACTGACATTCCGTGTCCCGCGGCGTGCTGCAACGCGAGGGTGATGAAGATGAAGCCGACACCGAGCTCACCCAGCTCATCCCAAGTGATGGGGTTCCTCTCGTTGTGCCACTTGAACGAGGACGAATAGTTGAACGCAAAGCGTGCGCCGGGAAACCGCTTGCGGATCTCGCTGCAAAACTGCTCCGTCGGTCCCCGCTCCGCGGTCGGAAACTCACACCACAGAAGGTCGGGCACCCCGCTGTCCATGTAGCGAAGGCCCCGATCGATGGCGAGCTGGATGCCGCGCTTGCTCTCTGGTGCCTCGGTGGCCGACACACCGTCGGTCCGGGCGATGATGACGAAGTCTTTGTGGCCGAGGTCGTCGGCCGCGCTACGCATCATCCTGAGCTTGCCCACGAACTCGTCCGCCGAAATCAGCGCCTTGCCCGCGATGTGGCCGCAGCGCTTGGGCATGACCTGGTCCTCGAGGTGCGCGGCGGCGACGCCGGCTCGAACGTAGAGGTCGACTGTGCGCTGGACGTTGAACAGGTTTCCATAACCGGCGTCCATGTCGACGACGACCGGTGGAATCTCCAGGTGCACCGGCGCGACCCCCTTCTCAGGGTCGCCAACGGCCATCGTGAGCTGGAACTTGCGCAGAGCGCTGACCGTGCGGCGAGCGCCGTCGGCAATCTCGACCGAAGAGTAGATGTCCATGTCCGTGGTGCCGAGGTGGCCGATTGCGAACGAATAGCCGCTGAAGTAGACGGCGTCGAAACCGTGATACATGACCAGCTCGGCGCCGAACGGGTCGTAGACACCGGGCCCGAAGACGTAGGGCTTGGTTGCAAGCAGCCGGCGCAGCCGCCGGCTCGGCTCCTCATTGCGAGAGGAGGGGACCTTGAAGCCGTCGGGAAGCAGGGGCGTGGATATCAGCTCCATCAGCGTCCTACTCGTTCTCGTGGTCGCAGTTGCACGGCTCCGGGCACTCGCATTCGTGCGCGGTCAAAGTCTCGGCCTCGAGCTCTAGCGACTGTTCGTTTCCTTGCATGAGTGCCAAATTATCAACTGGCTCGGTATAAGTCCAATTAATTGATTTGATCGTCATGATCAATAAAACCGATAGCTGGGCGAGCCTACTCGATAGTGTTCAGCAGGCCAAGGAATGCCGCGACGATCCCCTCTGGCTTGCCGGCGTCACGGCGGCGAAACGCGACGATCGAGTTGTGCATCGGGGGTGCGTCTTTCATCCGGACCATGCTCAAGGTCCGGCCCTCGATCTCCCTGGCCACGGCCGTGCGCGGCAGCAGGGCAACCCCGAGGCCTCGCTCGACCATCTTCTTGGCCGCCTCGATCGAATCCAGTTCCATCAATCCGCGCAGCTTGGTGCCGGCCGACAGAAATGCCGCCTGGGTGATCTCGTAGTAGCTGGAGGTCCGGTCGAACATGATCAGCTTCTCGCGCGCAACCTCCACCATCGTCACGGAGCGCCTCTTCGTGAAGGCGTGGTCGGGCGCGCACACGAGGACCAGCTCCTCGGTGTGGAACCGTCTCAGCTCGAGGTCGGGATGGCGTATGGCGCGGCCCAGCCCCAGCTGCACCTCGTCGCGGAGCACGAGCTCGACCACGTCCTCGGAATGGCCGGTGCGCACTGACACCTCGACGCGCGGATGCGTGGCGACGAACTTCTCCAACAGCTGCGGCAACACGTACGTGCTGACAGCCGGCGCGGCGGCGATCATCAAATGGCCTGCCGAGGCGGACATCACCTGCTCGAGCGCGTCGCGACCCTCCGCGAGCGCGCGCAGCGCTCGTTCCGCATATGGCACCCATGCCTTGCCGGCATCGGTCAGGCGCATCCCGTGCGGCGTCCGCAAGAACAGAGGGGCGCCGAGCTCGCGTTCGAGCCCGTGAAGGCGGGCAGTGAGGGTCGGCTGGGTGATGAAGAGCGCTTCGGCCGCCCGGCTCACGCTTCCACGCCGAGCCACCTCCAGGAACCCTTCGACCTGGACCAGCTGGATCGAGGTGCCCTTGCCGTTACGCGACTCGTCTATGGCCACAGCCGTGGCCACAAATTCTATCTATGGCGCCGGAGCAGCGAAACTCCAGACCAGATGGCGAGGGCCCACACCGGGCCCATCGTGATGACGAAGGGGCGGATCGTGTCGCTCGCCGAATTCGAGTTGCGGTCGAAGGCGAGAAACACGAGCACAGTTCCGTAAGCGAGGACGGCCAGCGCGGCGGCCACGCCGGCGACAGTTGTGAGTTTCATCGACGGTGCATTATGAGTGTGATGGCTGATTTGTTTTTCGGTTACCACATGCCCAACTACACGTCCGCCGGCGCCAAGGGTGGCGAGATTTTCGACCGCTTCCTCGAACAGGCCACCGCCGCGGAGGCGGCCGGCTTCGACCTCGTCACCGTGATGGACCACTTCTATCAGATCCGCGGAATCGGTCCGGAGACAGAGCCGATGATGGAGGCCTACACCACCCTCGGGGCGATCGCGGCGCGAACGTCGCGCGTGAAGCTGGCGACGATGGTCAGCGGCGTGACCTACAGGAATCCGGCCTTGCTCGCCAAGATGGTCACGACGCTCGACGTCATCTCGAAGGGCCGGGCCATGCTCGGCATCGGCGCGGCTTGGAATGACTCTGAGCACATGGGATACGGTTTCGAGTTCCCCCCGATCGGCGAGCGAGAGGATCGGCTCGAAGAGGCGGTGACCATCGCCAAGCTGATGTTCACGCAGGACCGCCCGTCTTTCGAAGGCAAGCACTACCGGATCGACCGAGCGCTCAACGTCCCCCGCCCGGTGCAGCCTGGCGGCCCGAAGATCATGATCGGAGGCGGTGGCGAGAAGCGCACCCTGCGCATCCTCGCCAGGCATGGCGATTTCGGCCACCTGTTCGGCGGTCCGCTGGACGCGCTGAAGCACAAGAGAGACGTCTTCCTCGCGCACTGCGAGGCGGAAGGCCGCGACCCTTCGACGGTGAAGCTATTGATGGGCAGCCTCGCGATCCTCGTCGAGAACACTCGCGATGAGAAAGCCCAGCTGGAGAGGATCCCCGAGGAGCGGCGGCCGATGGTGATGGTTGCCACCCCCGCGGACATTGCGGAGAGGCTGCAGCCCTACGTCGACGCGGGCTTCGGAGGCTTCACCTTGAGCAACCAAACGCTGCCGACCAAGGACGCGATCGCGCTTGGCGGCGAGCTGATCAAGCTGATGTCGGGGGCTCGCTCGGCGGCTTAGCTCTTGTAGTTCATCTCCCCGGCCGTCACCGGCACGCGCAGGAAGTTCTCCGGGGGCGCCAGCGGGCAGGCCCAGCGCGGGCTGTACGCGCACGAGGCGTTGTATGCGTAGTTGAAATCGATCACAACGTCGGGTGAGCCGGGTGTGGTCTCGAGCACGAGGCCGTCGGTGTCCTTGGCCGTGTCGAACAGATAGCGCCCCGCCCCGTACGTCTGATGGACTGCCGTCGTGTCCTTGAACGGGACGAACAATCCGCCCGCGTACTGAACCAGGCTGAGGACGGTCAGCTTGCACGGCTCTCCGGCCAGGCGAAATGCCAGCTGACCGGCGCGCCGGTATCGGACGGCGCCATCCTCGCCGCCGGTGTCGATGAGCAGCTCGGATCCATCGCTCGGCTCCATCCGGGCCGGCACGCGGAAGGAAGGATCGTGCGGGAAGTAGTGCAGTCCCGCGAAAGACGCCCGCTCCTCCGTCTCGATCGGCGATTGGGGATGTGACTTGAACAGGCGGTCGCGGCCCTCGCGAAACTTTTCCAGCGAATCAGGCCCGCCGATCCGGTACAGGTCTCCGACCTTCCGCCGCCAATCGACCAGGTCGAGAAGCGCGACCGCGTCTACTGTCACCAATTCTCCCAGTGGACGATCGGCTCCAGCGGGATCCTCTCGGCAGGCTTGAATTCGCCGCCCGTGTGGAATCCGACCGTGATCAACGCCGCTTGCGAGTAGCGCTCGAACGGGATTGCGAGCAAGTCCGCCACCTCACGCTCGTATCGCAGATGCAGTGTGGTCCACGCCGTGCCCAGTCCGCGAGCGCGGGCGGCGAGCATGAAGCTCCAGGCGGCGGGAAGGATCGAGCCGTAAAGGCCGGCGATCTCGAGGTTGCTGACCCCGGGGCGATCGACCCGTCCTTCGATGCACGGGATCACCATCACCGGCACCTCGTGCATGCGGTCGGCGAGGTATTGGGCGGACGCCGCCACCCGCGGCAGCTGCTTGCGACGAGGGTCGTCCCTCTCGTAACGCCTGCCCCCGCTCTTCGCGTAGTCGTACCAGGATTTCTTGTACAGCTCGCCGATCACGCGCTTCTTCTCAGGGTCGGTGACGATCACCCACTGCCAGCCTTGAGAGTTGCTCCCCGTTGGCGCCTGGACGGCGACCTCCAGGCATTCCAGCAAGATCTCTCGCGAAACCGGCCGGTCGAAATCGAGCCGCTTTCGCACCGCGCGGGTGGTCGTCAGGATGTGGTGCGCGTCCATCAGTTCAATTGTCGGCGGAATGCGACGGCAGGAGCTTGTAGCTCGCCTTAGGCGGCAGACTCGCCAAAGCCTGGTGCACGTCGTCCTCGGTCGCGCCGACCACGGACAGCTCGTAATGCGTGCCGGGAGCGACTTCGAGGGCTGGCCGCAGCTTGGCGGGGGCCGCAGGAACGATGGTGACGGTGGCGGCGAGCTGCGCGCCTTTCGGGGGTCTGGATGTAGCGTCCGATCTCAGCACCAGCCAGTGGTAGATGCCCACCGCGGCCGCAACCACGACCACGGCCAGAGCTTGACCGAAAGCAAGGTTGGCCGAATCGTTCAACCGCGGCTGCGCGCTGAAGGCCTGCTGGAAAACGACGTAGAGCAGATCGATGGCGCCGCCCAGAAGGGCGAGCACGCTCGCGAGCAGCACCGCCCACAGGTACAGGCGGCGGCTCAGTGCCACGCGGTCCGCCAGCCACGGAACCTGGCGCCAATGGGCCACCCATACTGCGGCGCCGACGACCAGGAGCGTGACCCATAGGCTCGCCGGATCTCTCCATGCTGGCGCGGGGACACCGATGATCGGCGCCTCAGCGGCTTGCGCGAGCGAGCCGAGCAGGCCCGCAGCGCCAACAGCAAGGGCGCCCATCGACACCAGCGCGACGAGGTTGGTGTAGAGGCGGCGCATTCCCGCCTGGCGGGCCGCCTCGCCAGAGGCTGCGTCCAGGGCAAGCCGGCGCCGGATCAAGAACCACGCCAGGCCGTAGACCAGAACGTTTGAAGCAGGCTGGGCGAGACCGGAGAGGATGTCGTTGCCGAGACCGCCCGGATTCTCGACGCCGAGGGCGCGCGCGACGCCGTAGTACAGGATCTGGCTGGCGCCGATCAGCGCCACGACGATACACACGCCAACCGCGATGAATCCCTCCACCGCGCGCAGCGTCGACTTGCGGTCGTCATCGAGGTGACGCGTGGCGAGCACCTGCGCGTGAAATCCCCACAGCAGCAGCCCGCCGACGACCAGCCCGGCCGACGACGACATCGGCTGATTGGTGAACTGTGCGTTGGTCAATGCCTTCACCCAGGCCGCCTGGAGCAAGCCTTGCGCTCCGACCAGGAGCATGAAGAGCCCGACCACGAGCGCGAGGTACATGTACCAGCGCCGAAGGGTGGCGGAGGCGCCGTGCTCGCCGACAGCGGCGCGGTCGCGGGCCGCGATGCGGTAGTGGAGGGTCCAGATGGCCAGCAATACGACCGCAAACCAGGCATCCTGGGCGACCCCGACCCTGTCGAAGTTGAATCCGTCGAGCTGCTGCTGCAAAAGGCTGGTGATGGCGACGGCCACCGCGATCGCGGTCCCAATCGAGGACCCCGCGCACGCGAGGTAGAGGTACAGGCGGCGGATCGCCGATGCGCGCTCGGATGGATCCCGACGCGAAAAGCGGCGGCCGAACCACATGTGGATGGCCCAGACCGGAAATGCGACCACGACCGTAGCGGTGAAACCTGCGAGCTGCGTCCGGCTCGACTGGGCGTCGGGTGAGTTGAAGAGGAAGAGGAGAACCGTGGAGCCGAGATTGGCGAG
>MNEW01000038.1:9806-13321 GCA_001917895.1 Actinobacteria bacterium 13_1_40CM_66_12 | reverse complement strand
GCGTTTGGGCGCGAGCGGCAGATGTGGCGCGAGCCCGGGGAGGTCGGGAGCGCCATCGCGCATGCGGCCGCGACCACCGCTGACGAGCTGGGCGCGCGGGTGATCATCGCCTTCACCGAGTCCGGCACCACGGCCTTGCGATGCAGCAAGGCCAGGCCCAGGGTGCCGGTCGTCGCTGCCAGTCCGCATGAGGACGTCCTCCGCAAGACCGCGCTGTATGCCGGCGTCATTCCGCTTCTTGTCAGCCCGGGTCGGGACACCGACCAGATGGTCTCCAATGCGACCGAGGCGGCGGCGCGGAGTGGGCTTGTGCGGTCGGGCGACCGGGTCGTGGTGGTGGCCGGCGTGCCGGTGGGGCGACCCGGCCAGACGAACCTACTGAAGGTCGAGATAGTCTGAAGCGGCCAGTTCGTTAGCCAGGCTGTTTGGCCTGGCGCCGAGACTAGAGTTGTCCGGAATGACGCCTGACACACATGGCCTGCTGGGCCGCATCCTGCGTGCCAACGACGACGCCTCGCGCCGGTTCGGCGAGAACACAGCCGAGGTCGACGCTTTCATCCACTCGTGGGCGACCGAATCGCTGAAGGCCGTCCAGGCCGCCATTCGCAGCACCGACGGCCGGCTGTCCGAGCCGATGGCGAAGGCCGGCGAGTCGCTCTTCGAAGCGCTGGACAAACGAAGCGACGACAAGGTCGCGACCGCGTGGCAGGCCCTCTCGGCGCTGGTTCTGCGCCAGCACCTTTCGCCGTTGAAGTTCGGAGCCCATTACGCGCCCTTCATCACCCTGATCCCGGTTGCCGGTTTTGACGCGCTCGACCCGACCACGATGCGATTCCTCACCGCCGTGCAGGCGCTGACGCGAGACAAATGCGAGCTGCTCGCGCGGCGCTGGCGGCTGGATGCCGAGTCGTCGCGCGCTCTGCTCCAGGTCGTGGCCAAGACCCGGTACCTGAAGCCTGAGGAGGCGGCCGCCCTCATCGCCCTGAGGACCATCCCGACGCAGCTCACCGGCGACCTTGGTTGGGCGGCGGTGAAGACGGTGGTTCATGGCGGCAGGGTCCTGGGGGCGAAGGCCGAGCTGAGGACGGAGCAGATCGCGGTCCTTTGGGCGCCCCTCGAGCCGGCGATCCCTCTGGCCACCGTTGAGGAGCAGGTGCCCAAACCCGTGCGCGCCCGAGTGCGCGCGGCGGTGGCGCGCGCCGCCGCAGCCATCACGAACCCTCCGGCGCCGGCAGCGGCAGCAGTCACGGTACGCGCCCCGGCAAAACGCCCGGCAACCAAAGCGCCGGCACCTTACGGGCCCAACAACGCCGAGGTGGCGACGTTCATAAAAGGTGTCGTGGAGCTCACGCCGATCCAGTGGCTCCGGGTCCTCGACCGCCGCCAGCTGGTCGCCAGCGTGACGCGCCAAACCGGTGCGGAACCCGCGGGCGTGGTGCGCTCCCTTCTGGCGGCGATCAAGGGCACGAGGGACCTTGACACGTTCACGCGCTGCCGCAGCTTCGCTGCCGTCGAGCGCGCCGCCGTGACGGTAGCCGCGAAGGCGGATTTGACTTACGACGAGTCGATGCGCGGCTACGGAGCGTTCGGGGAGATCGTTCAGCTCGACTACGTCGACGTCGATGCCTTTCCCAAGCTGGTCGCGGCGCTCAACACCGGCGACTGGGTCAAGGTCGCCGGGTCGATCCCGGCCGTCAACCAGGACGTTGTCGCTCCGCTGGTCAATGCCGGCGCTGCGATGCTCGACTTCCTCGAGGCCCGCTCGGACGATGAGGCCGTAGCCGCCTGGCAGGCCGCCTCCGCGCTGGTGCGGCGGCAGCACCTCGCGCCGATCAAGTTCGCGGCCTCGTACGCGCCGTTCGCGTCGGCGATCCCGGTCACGAATCCGAGGTCGTTGGGGGCTCCGGTGCTTCGCTATATCAGCGCCATCGGCCGGCTGAGCGCAAACCAGTGCGCGCTGCTCGCAAAGCCGTGGCAGATGGCTGATGACCTCTCGAGCGTCTTGTCCAGGGCGGCGGCCGACGGCGGCTCGCGGACCGCGGAAGAGGCTGCCGCGCTCGCCGCGGTCGTGACCGTGCCGATGCGCGTGAGTGGAAGCGAGGGCTGGGCGGCCGCGAAGACTGCGGCGTTCGGGGGTCGAGTGATCGGTGTGCGGTCGCGGCTCAGCCTGGAGCAGCTGGAGGTGCTGTGGCGACCCATTCAGCCGGCCATCCCACTGGCCTCGCTGGGCGCGATCACCAAGCCGCGTCGCTAGATTCCGTAATCTGAACCTCGTGGCTAAGAAGAAGAAAGTCGCGAGAAGGCGCGGCGCCATCAGCAACGGCAAGGGTCCCAAGTTCGACCGCGTCCTCGTCGTTTCCGCGCATCCAGACGATCCCGAGTTCGGGGCGGGCGGCTCGGTGGCGACACTGGCGAAGGGCGGCGCGAAGGTGACCTACGTCATCGTCACCGACGGCTCGCAGGGCGGCGAGGACCCGAAGCAGAAAGACTCCGAGCTCACCGCGATCAGGCAGAAGGAGCAGCGCGCGGCGGCGAAGGTCCTTGGTGTAAATACGGTCGAGTTCCTCGGCTACAAGGACGGCCACCTGTCACCAGACCTGAAGCTGCGTCGCGACATTGTCCGCATGATCCGCAAGCACAAGCCCGACCTCGTCATCACGCATCTGCCTGGACGCGTCCTCGACGCGCCGATGGGCGGGTCGCATCCCGACCACCTGGCGGTCGGCGAGGCCACGCTCGCGGCGGTCTACCCGGACTCGCGCAACCCACGCGCCTTCAGGGGCCTCCTCAAAGAAGGACTGGAGCCCCACGTGGTCAAGGAAGTCTGGATCCCGTACTGGACCAAGGGCGATTACTACGTCGATATCAGCAAGACGCTCGACCAGAAAATCGCGGCGCTGCACAAGCATCAGAGCCAGGTTGCCAAGCCCGGGAACGAGTGGGACATCGACAAGTGGATCCGCAAGCGGCATCGCGACATCGGCAAGAAGGCCGGCTACCGCTACGCCGAATCCTTCAAGAAAATCAGCGTCTAGCGATCACCGACGTCCAGGATTCCTTGACCGCGGCCCAGATGACCTCGGCCCACGCCTGGTACTGCACGTCGCCCGGGTGCAGGTCGTCGGCCGCGAGCCAGCCCGGTGAGCCGAGGCGATAGGTGCTGACACCCGTGATGTCCACCCAGGTGAAGCCGCGTTCGAGGGCCTCCTTCCTGGCGATGGTGTTGAAGTCGTTGGTGACGGCTTTGATCAGCCGCGGTTCGCCGTACTGTGCGGCGGCCGGCACGACGGACCAGTTGGGGATCGAGATGGAGGCCACACACTCGGCGGCCAGGTGCATCGCGGCGATGCGGTCGTAGATCGTCACCAGGGCGGCCCTGTACTCCTCGGCGGAGCGGTTCTGGACGAGGTCGTTGACCCCGATCAACACAGTCACCACGTCGGGCTGCAGGCCGTTGACCCGGTCCAGCTCCTTGGCGATCAAGTCGAGGGTGGTGAACCCGTTGACGGCGGGGT
>MNEW01000038.1:0-9782 GCA_001917895.1 Actinobacteria bacterium 13_1_40CM_66_12 | reverse complement strand
CGTATCGGCGTATTCACGCCTATCCCTAACCTCTCGTCCAACCCTGTCCCACGGGGACCAGGGAACCTACCTCTCTATGTCTGCTAACGCGCTCCAGACTTCAATCTTGGTACGGACGCGGCGGATCACCTCGTCCGTGAACTCGCTGGTGGTCGCCTGCCCGCCGAGGTCGGCCGTCCGGATGCCGTCGGAGACAGTCTCGAGGGCCGCCTCGTAGACCGATCGTGAAGCTCGGCGAGGCTGCTCGCCTTTCATGTAGCCGAGCAGGGAGGCGACGGCCAGGATCATCGCCATCGGGTTGGCGACGTTCTTGCCCTCGAGCGACGGGGCGGTGCCATGGGGCGCTTCAGTCATCGCCACCGAGACCTCGCCCGCGCCGTTGAACGCAAGCAGCACCGACTCAGCCCCGGCGATGGTGCCGAACATCTGCATGACGAGGTCGGAGAGGGTGTCGCCGTCCCGGTTGAGCGCCGGGATGACGAGCGACTCGCCGGTGGTCGCGAGCAGGAGCGCGTAGGTGGCATCGATCAGCTGTGGCTCGTAGCGCACGTCGGGATGGCGCTGCGCGGCGGCGTCGAGCTCTTCCTTGAACATTCCCTCGTACACGGGGCTGACCGTGTACTTGGGACCTCCGAACACCTTGGCCTCGATGCGCTTCGCGTGCGTGAAGGCGTACTCGGCCACGATCCGGCTGGTGCGCCGGCTGATCTTCTCGGTCCTGTACGCCCATTCGTCCAGGTCGTGGCCCTCGCGCCACTCCTTCGCGCCGTAGGCGTCATCGACCGCCATGCGGATGACCGAGATCGGCGCATGGACGCCGGCCAGCGGCCTCACCCCGGGAATCCGCCGCCCGGTACGGACGATGACACGGCCATCGATCTGCTTGCGCAGGATCGCGTTGGGGCTGCCGACGTCTCCTGCCCCTTCGGGCGTGATCGTCGCGGCCTTCAGCCCGTAGCCGCATTCACGTAGTGCGGCGGCCGCGTCGAGGACGACCTGGTTGCGAGTCTCGCGGCGTCGCTGGAGCGAGAGGTCGAAGTCGCGGCGTTCGACCTGGAATCCGATGACGTCCGGCTTCAGGACCCGGACCGCCTCCTTCAGCAGCTCCTCGCCGGTCTGGTCACCGTGGAGCACGGCGATGGTGGCGGGCATGCAGGAGATGATATGCGGGGGTCCGTCCGAGGCTCGTTGGCCGCGGCGGCTAGTTGCAGCCGCCCGCCAGCTGGCCTCCGATTTTGCTCATCACGTACACGCCGGAGTTGGGCACGTACAGAATTTGCCCGCTGCCGCCGCCATTGCTGAAGTCCTGGATCGATGCCGAGAACCAGACGCCGTGGCTGTCGGCGATGGGCGTGCCGTTGACGAAGACTCCATTCTGGGAGCCCATGATCGGCTGGCCGGTGCCCGGGCCGGTCGCGATCCAGACCTCATTGCCCTGGCCGGTGAAGTAGTTCACGTAAAGGATCGGGTTGCCGTGGCCGTCGAAGCCGCTGATATAAATAGTCGATCCCGGGCGCGTGAACCAGTTCGAGTCGATGGCTCCGGTCTTGAGGTCGACCCTGATGAGTGTCGTGCTGACTCCCTGGGGCACGGCCGACGTTGCGGTGCCGTAGGCCGCCCCGGTGGTGACGGCCTGCCAGTAGCCGCTCGCAGTGACCTGGCGCGGAGCCGACGAGAAGGGCAGGACCCACAGCCCGGCGATGTTCGGGTTGGTCGCGTACACGCCATCGGCGAGAACACCGACGATCGACCACGACTTACCTTCGCCGAGCTCGACCTGGGTGCCCGCAGCGACGTCCTGCACGTAGATTGAGTTCGGCGACGTGTAGGCGTATTTGCTGCCGTCCGGGCTCACCCATGCGTAAGGCGCCGGCAGCCACTTCTTTTGAGCAACGTCCCACGTCAAGCCGGGATACCCGTATCCGTACCCTGGGCCTCCCGGGCCCCCGCCGATGGGTTGAGGCGACGAGCCCGGGCTCGGCGAGGGCAGCGTCACGCCGCTCTTCGGGTCGGGTGTGAAGCTGCCGCTGGGGAAGGTGATGAACCCGCCGCTTCCCGGCGGACCGGCGAAGACCGGCAGGGTGCAGCTCAGCTGGATGGGCGGTATCACCGGGCCTCCGCCGGCCCCGCTGGCCGGAGGGTAGAACGGCGGGAACGCCGGGCTGGAACCCGGGTAGTAGGGCGGGGACGCCGGCGGATAGTAGGGCGGGGACGCCGGCGGGTTATACGGGGGAGAAGCCGGCGGAGTGTAAGGCGGAGCACTTGGGCTGGGGAACACGAAGGGACTTGGGCTCGGCGAGCGTAGGGCCGCAACGGACTGCGACTTGCACCGATTGGCGATCGACTTCAATCCCATCGCATTCGCCGGTCCGCAGCCGACCGGGGTCATGGCCACGAGGACGACTCCGATCACCAGCGCCGTGACCAATGTGACCAGCACACCGGCGGCGACCTGCCTCGACCGAGGAGTCCTCAGCACGCTGCCCGCCGTCCCATGTCAGTCAATCGCTGGGCCTCAGCTCTTGGTTACGGCTGCGAGGCCTCGAACTGCGCGAGCAAGGCTTGATTGGCGGGGTCGAATCGGTTGAGCTCGACGGCTTTGCGCGCTGCCTCTTTACCCTCGGCGACGCGGCCCAGGCTGCGATCGGCCAGGGCGAGGTTCCTGTACACGAGCGGATTGTAGGTGCCGAGTGCCGTCGCATCGTCATATGCGTCACGCGCGAGCGCCCAGTCCTGGCGCTCGAACGCGAGGTTGCCGACCTCGACGGCATAAACGCTCTCACGCGGCCAGAGCCTCCTCGCCTCCTGGGCGGGGGCGAGGGCGTCGCGGTTCCTCCCGGCGAAGTCCGCACTTACCGCCTCGAGCACGCGAGCGTCGGCCAGGAACGGGAGACCAGTGCCGACGACGGCGAGTGCCAGCACGAAGGTGACGATCGATGCAGCCGCCGCCGCGGGCCGGCCGCTGGTCCACGCGATCACCGCCACGTTGCGTGTGGCTCCCCAGATCTCCATGGCCGCGGCGGCGAAGAGCCAGAAAGGAAAGGCGGCGGCGAGGGCGGAGAAGTTGACCTGGAGGGTCGCGGTGTAGCCCAGCCACCCCGCAAACAGGGCGAACCCGCCGACGTTCCTGCGCCCTCGCCAGAACGCCCGCATGAATGCGGCCACGATCAGGAGATACGCGGCCAGGCCCACAAGACCCTGGGTCGCCGCGACCTGAAGTGTCTCGGCATGGGCCTTGTCCCACTGCTGATGGAGGTCCGTGGCCTCGAAGCGCGGGAACACCAGGCCAAAGTTGTCAGGCCCGTATCCAAACAAAGGTTGGCTGGCGATGAGGCGAAGGCTGTCCAACCAGACAGCCGGCCGGTCGCCAAACTCGCCGAGGTCGGCGCGCTGGGGCTGGAGGCCGCCGGTCTGGGCTAGAAGGGCGATGGCGGCAGCCAGGACGACGACCCCGGCGGCGCCGGCGATCGCGATTCGAAGCCCAGGACCCCTCACGCCGGCGGCGACCACGATCGCCGCCAGCGCCACGCCGACCCAGGCGCTCCGGCTGAAGCTGAGGAAAAGGGCGAGGCTGTAAATGGCGAGGGCGTTCAAGGCGAGGAGCCGCGCCGCCCACGACCTCGCCGCCGCCACCTCGCCGTACGCGAGAGGGCAGAGCAGGGCTAGAAACGCGCCCAGCACGTTCTTCTGGCCGAGGGTGCCCGCGGCCGGAACGAAGACGCCTTGCTGCAGCGAGTCGGAAACCGATTGGACGATCGCGATGGCGGCCACGACGTAGCCGGCGGCCATCAGCACCCGGAGCAGCGTTCGGCCATCGCCGGGGCCCCGCAGCGCCTGAACCCCGAGCCAGAACAACGCGGCGTAGGTGAGGATCGTCAGCAGGCCGTCGTAGCGGGAGTAGATGCCGAAGACGGCGACGTTCTGGTTGTAGGCGAGAAGGGTGGAGAGCCCCGCCGACGCGAGGAAGAGGACGAGCGGCACGTCGAGTGGAGTCCTCTTGATCACCAGCGACTTCGAGACGAGCGTCCGAAAAACGAACAGGAAAAGCATGCCGATGACGAGCAGCCTGGCGACCAGCAGCTTGGGGACGATGTAACGGTCGTAGGTGCCCCACCAATAGGCCAGCGGGAGGGCGAACAGGCCGGCGCGCAGGTACCAACGCTCCACGCCGGCCAGCCGACCCGAGGTCACCTCGGAGAGTGTATTAGCGGGGGTTCACTGCGATCGTCAGGTTCTGGCTGCCGGCGAGCGCATCAGGCCGAGCGCCTGCATCATGCCCAGCTGGTCGGCGACTCCCCAGTGCTCGACCATCTTGCCATTCTCGAATCGAGCGATGTCGATCACGTCGATGAACGCAGTCTTCCCGGTCGGTGGCTGGCCCGCGAAGCTGCCGATATTCGTGCCGCCGCCGCGCTGGCGCGCCCAGACCTTGTCGCCCACGGCGACCAGCTCGTCGATCGTGATGTGGAAGTCCGCGAACACGCTCCGCAAGTACTTGATGGTGTTCTTGGCGCCCTCGGTCCCGTCGCCCCCGCCGCCGCGCTGGTGCTCGAGCGCCCCCGCCGCGACGATCTCGTCGCAGACCGCCAGGTTGCCCTGGTTGAAGCCTTCCTCGATCAAACGGCGATAGATCGCCTCGTTGGTGCTGGTCGACATGATCCGTCCCTCCTTGCAATTCATCCGAGGAATACTCGGATGACTAGTGGGATGGTAGGATGAAACCGTGGCGAATGTCAAGGGGCAGCGCCGTCGGTATGACTCGGCGCTCCGCCAGGAGCAGGCGCGGCAGACGCGCGCTCGCATCCTGGATGCGGCGCAGAAGCTGTTCTCCGAGCGGGGCTACGCCAGCACCTCGATGGAAGCAATCGCAAAGGGCGCCGGCGTGGCGACGGACACGGTCTATGCGAGCTTTCGCACCAAGCCTGGATTGCTCCACAAGCTGCTCGACGTCCGGGTCGGAGGAGACGACGAGCCGGTGGGCCTACTCGATCGCGAGGGACCCCAGGCGGTGCGCCGCGAACCGGGCCAGCGGCGGCAGATCGAGGCTTTTGCCAGCGACGTGACCTCGATCCAGGATCGGGCCCGGCCGGTCGACGACATCATCCGGGGGGCGGCCGCGGTCGACCAGGAGATCGCCGCGTTCCGAACACGAATGCACGAAGCTCGCCTGGCCAACATGCGCCAGTTCGCGTCCTGGGTCGCGTCCAAAGCGCCTCTGCGCGACGGGATCAGCGTCGACGAGGCCGCTACCATCATCTGGACGCTCGCCAGCCCGGAGGTGCACAGGCTGCTCAGGGCTGAGCGGGGCTGGACGGCCGAGCGATACAGAAACTGGTTGGCCACGACGCTGGCCAGAACATTGCTGCCCTGAGAGTCTTCGCCGATCGCTCTGGTACTATTGACAGCGCCTGGGAAACCTAGGCTTTTTTATTTCAGCCCCAACCAAAGAGCCAACTATGGAAGACATCATCACCCTCGCCTGCACCGTCTGCAAAAGGCGCAACTACACCACCGTGAAGAACAAGAGGAACGATCCAGACCGCCTGGAGCTGACCAAGTACTGCAAGTGGGACCGTAAGCACACACTGCACAGGGAGACCAAGTAGACCGATGGCCGTAACCGCTCGCAAGCGCACCGAACCGACCGCCGAAGGTGGCATCGGTCGTTTTCTCCGCGAGGTTTTCGACGAACTGCGCAAGGTCGTCTGGCCGACCTGGGGTGAGCTGTACCGCTACACGCTGGTGGTGATCTTCACCGTCATCGTGCTCGGCATCTTCATCGGCGGAACGGACTACCTGCTCGGCGAGGTCGCGCGCCGGTTCATCTACGGAGCCCACTGATGGCTGTAGAAAGAACGACCCCGACCCCGACGCCCGAGCAGGAGGCCCAGTGGTACGTGGTCCACGCCTACTCAGGCCATGAGGAGAAGGTCAAGAAGAACCTCGAAAAGAGGATCGAGTCCATGGACATGCAGGACAAGATCCTTCAGGTGCTCGTCCCCATGGAAGACGAGATCGAGATCAAGGACGGCAAGCGCCGCCACGTCCAGAAGCGCATCTTCCCCGGTTACATCCTCGTCCGCATGGTCATGTCGAACGATTCGTGGTTCGTGGTTCGCAACACGCCGGGCGTGACGTCCTTCGTCGGCTCCGCCAACAGCCCGGTGCCGCTTCAGGAGAAAGAGGTCCGGGCGATCCAGAAGCAGATGAAGCAGGAAGCGCCGAAGATTCGCGTCGAGTTCCAGGTCGGCGAGTCGGTGCGAGTGGTCGACGGGCCGTTCACCGACTTCCATGGCAAGGTCGACGAGATCAACCCCGAGAAGGGCAAGCTCAAGGTGCTGGTCAACATGTTCGGGCGCGAGACGCCGGTCGAGCTCGACCTGCTTCAAGTCGAGAAGGTCCACTAGGTCACATGGGCAAGAAGAAAGTCCGCGCGATCCTAAAGCTCGAGCTACAAGCGGGCCGCGCCACGCCGGCCCCGCCGGTGGGCACGGCGCTCGGCCCGCACGGCATCAACATCATGGAGTTCACGAAGGCCTACAACGAGCGCACGCAGGCCCAGGCCGGCGACGTCGTTCCGGCCGAGATCACGATCTTCGAAGACCGATCCTTCACATTCGTCCTCAAGACCCCGCCGACAGTGAACCTGCTCAAGCGGGCGGCGGGCGTGGAGAAGGGCTCGGCGAAGCCGAACCGAGAGAAGATCGGCCGCGTCACCAGGCAGCAGATCCGGACCATCGTCGAGACGAAGCGCAAGGACCTCAACGCGTACGAGACCGAGGCCGCCATGAAGATGATCGAGGGCACCGCCCGGTCGATGGGCCTGGAGGTTCTCGAGTAGTGTCGAAGCGTCACGGAAAGAAATACGTCGAGGCGGCCAAGAAGGTCGAAGCCGCGGTGGCTGCCAACGGCAACGGCGGGCTGACACCTGAACAAGCCGTGGCGCTGGCCAAGGACACGTCCATCTCCAAGTTCGACGCCACCGTGGAGGCGCACATTCGCCTCGGAGTCGATCCTCGCCATGCGGAGCAGATGGTGCGCGGGTCGGTCGTGCTGCCCAACGGGACGGGGAAGAAGGTGCGCGTCGCCGTCTTCGCGGTCGGCGATCGAGCTCGCGAGGCGCAGGAAGCAGGCGCGGACTTCGTCGGCGGTGAGGACCTCGTCAAGAGGGTGTCCGACGGCTGGACCGATTTCGACGCCGCGGTCGCGACGCCGGACATGATGTCGCGCGTCGGTCCGTTGGGCAAGATCCTCGGTCCCCGTGGTTTGATGCCCAACCCCAAGTCGGGCACCGTGACCCAGGACGTAGCGCGAGCCGTGCGCGAGGTCAAGGGCGGCAAGGTCGAGTTTCGTACCGACAAGTTCGGCATCGTCCATGCGCCCATCGGCAAGGTTTCGTTCGACTCCAGCCAGCTGCACCAGAACCTCACAGCCCTCGTCGACGCGCTGATCCGCAACAAGCCGTCGTCTTCGAAAGGCCAGTACCTGCGCACGTTCTACCTGGCGGCGACGCAAGGGCCGTCGGTTCCGGTCGACGTCAAGGAAGCAGCGAAGCTCCACACGTCGTCCTAGTCCGGCTTCTTCGTATAATTCGCGATCTGCCCTAGACCGTAGGTGCCGGCCATCGTGCCGGCTTAATTTCCTGCCGAGGCGATAAGAAGTGAAGGACGCTTTGATCCTTCCTGCCTTGGCTTGTTGCGGGCGGGGAGGATTTTTCTTTTGCCGAGAGCCAGGAAAGAACAGAAGGCGGAGCAGGTCGAGCTGCTCACGGAGAAGCTGAAGAAGGCCAAGGTGGCGGTGCTCACCGACTACCGAGGCTTGAAGGTCAGCCAGATCCAGGAGCTGCGTGGAAAACTTCGCACCGGTGGCGTCGAGTACCGCGTGGTGAAGAACACGCTGGCGCGACGCGCAGCGGACGCTGCCGGCTACAAGGACCTCGAGTCACAGCTCAAGGGCCCGGTCGCGATCGCGTTCGGGAATGACGACCTCAGCCTCCCGCCACGGCTCATCAACGAGTTCGTCCGCACCACGCGGCTGAAGCTCGAGGTGGTGGGCGGTCTCGTCGAAGGGCGCGTCTTCAATCGCGACCAGATCAAGCAGCTGGCGGATCTGCCATCGCGCGAAGTTCTGCTCGCCCAGCTGTTGGGCACGCTTCAGTCTCCGGTCGGCCAGCTAGTCGGAATCATGCAAACCCCGCTCCAGCAGCTGTTGGGCGTGCTGGATGCGTACAAATCGAAATTGGAGGCAGCGTAAGCAAGCTATGGCAACCAAGCTCACCCCGAAGGATTTCGTAGAGGCGCTGAAGGATTGGACGATCCTCGACGTGGTCGAGGCGGTCAAGGCGATCGAAGACGAGTTCGGCATCAAGGCCGCGGCCCCGGTCGCGGTGGCGGCGGCTCCGGCCGCGGGCTCGTCCGACGGCGCCGCGGCGGAAGAAGAGAAGACGGAGTTCACGGTCAATCTCGCCGCGGTGGGCGAGAGCAAGATCAACGTGATCAAGGCCGTGCGCGAGCTGACCCAGCTCGGCCTAAAGGAGGCCAAGGACCTGGTCGACGCCGCTCCGAAGCCGGTGCTCGAGAACGTGAGCAAGGCGGACGCGGAGAAGGCGGTGGCGAGGTTGAAGGAAGCGGGGGCGACCGCCGAGATCAAGTAAGGGGCGATCCTAGCCGGCTCGGCTTGCGGCTCCCAAATGTTCGAGGACCAGGTCCATGCCCCGGTCGAGCTCCGATTCCGTCACGCACCAGTGAGGTGACAGGCGCACCCGGCCGGGGCGGGAGTCGACGATGACGCCCGCCTCGTGGAGGCGATGCTCCACGTCCTCGGGATGGTCGCACTCGAGGGTCACGATCCCGCAGCGCTGATTGCGATCGCGTGGCGTGAAGGTCTTGACGCCGGCCTCGTCGCAGCGCTCGAGGATGCGGTCGGTGAGGTCGCGCAGCCGTTCCTGGATGTGCTCGACGCCGACTTCCAGGATCAGCTCCAGGCCGGCGAGCCCGGCGTAATGGCAGGCCATCGCCCAGGTGCCGGTCTCGAGGCGGCGCGCATCGTCGGCGAAGTCGAGCTCCTGGAGGGTGAACGAGAACGGGTCGCGCGTGGCGAACCAGCCCGTCCCATGCGGGTGCACGCTGGGGACCAGCTCGGACCTCACATAAAGGAAGGCGGTGCCCGGGCCGCCCGAGAGCCACTTGAGGCAGCCGCCGACAAACGCGTCGCAGTCCATGGCGTCCACGTCGATCGGCACACACCCGCAGGTCTGGTAGCCGTCGATCAGGCATAGGGCGCCGGCGGCGTGGGCGGCGTCGGCGATCGCCCGGACGTCCTGCAGGTAGCCGGTCGTATAGAAAAGGTGGGTGGTCGCCACC
Organism: Actinobacteria bacterium 13_1_40CM_66_12; assembly: GCA_001917895.1. The sequence continues at coordinate 420 of MNEW01000038.1, read as the reverse complement.
AGGGCGGTCCGCTCGTCGATGCGCTCTGCGAACGCCTCCGGCGGGATGGTCATCCCGTCCTGGCTGGGCACGAACTCGACCTCAAAGTCGGGCCGGGAGAGCCACTGGTGGCCGATCGTCGGGAAGTCCAGCTCCCCGATGAGGACCTTGTTGCGACCCGGGGGCAGCGGCAGCCCGGAGGCCAGGGTCGTGAGCGCGACCGACACCGACGGCGCGATCGCGGTCGATCCCTGGGGCGCGTTGAGCAGCCCGCCCACCCGGGTGCGGAGCCGCTCCAGGAGCGGGAGCCACTCCGAATACCAAACGGGCGTGCCCTTGGTGTCCCAGTCGTTGGCGTAACGCTCCAGGGCCGCCCGGCCGCGGCGGGGGAGGGGGCCGAGGGAGCAGGCGTTCAGGTAGATGTAGCGATCCAGCAGAGGG
>MNEW01000045.1:3903-8849 GCA_001917895.1 Actinobacteria bacterium 13_1_40CM_66_12 | reverse complement strand
CGATCTCGAACACCGAGTCGGGCCGTCCCGCCGCCGCCCACACCACCCGATGCCCCAGCAGGTCGCGGTCCATGAACACTCGCAGGTCGGTAGCGTGTCCGAACGGAGGCACACCGCCGATGGCGTAGCCCGTGGCCGACCTCGCGATCTCCGCATCGGCTTTCGTCACCGGCTCACCGGCGGCAGCGCCCAACCTGCCTTCGTCCAGGCGGTTGGCGCCGCTGACGAGGGCGACGACCGGGTTGCCCGCGGCCATGAATACGAGCGACTTGACGATCTGCCCCACGTCGCAGCCGACGGCACGCGCCGCATCGACTGCGGTTCGAGTCCCCGCGGGAAACTGCTTCACCGACACGCCTATACCCGAATCAGCGAGCCACGACTCAAACCGAGACATATTCAAAAGATAGGGCCGGTTGCAAATGACGGTCGCCACGCCTCAGGCTTGCGACGTATGAAGGTGGTGGTCACCGGCGCGGCAGGTTTCATCGGCTCCCACCTGAGTGAACGTCTTCTGGCCGACGGCCAGGAAGTCGTGGGCATCGACTGCTTCACCGACTATTACGGGCGCGCCCAAAAGGAGCAGAACCTGGAGGTGGCCAGGAGTCATCGCAACTTTTCGTTCGAGGAGCTGGACCTCGTCGACGCCGACCTCGCCGCGGCGCTCGAAGGCGCCGACGTCGTCTACCACCTCGCCGGCCAGCCCGGGGTCAGGCCGAGCTGGGGCCATCAGTTCGACAGCTACGCGCGCGACAACATCATCGCCACGCAGCGGCTTCTCGAACAGCTGAAGGGAAGCCATCTCAAGCGCCTCGTCTTTGCGGGCAGCTCGTCCGTGTATGGGGACGCGGAGGCTTTTCCGACTCGCGAATCAGCTCTCCCCCGCCCCGTCTCTCCGTATGGAGTCACCAAGCTTGCCGCGGAGCACCTCGCGCACCTTTACACGCGGAACTTCGGCATCCCAGCCGTGTCGGTTCGCTATTTCACCGTCTATGGACCGCGCCAGCGGCCGGACATGGCGTTCGCGCGCTTCATGCGGGCGCTCGCGGACGGCGAGCCGATCGAGGTTTACGGAGATGGAGAGCACCTGGGCGGCGGAAGCCGGGTCACGCTGAACAAGGTCCTGGCCACTTTGGAGGAGATCAGCGGCACCGAGCTACAGCGCGAAAACCTCCCCGCCGCGCCTGGTGACCCACGTCACACGGGAGCGTCGATCAATCTCGCCCGCGAGCGACTGGGATGGGAGCCGCGCGTCGCGCTGCGCGACGGCCTCGCCAAACAATGGGAGTGGTACCAGGCGACTCGCCACGGCGAAAGCGCGGCCGCGTCACGGTCCCGGGACTAAACGACTCCGCTCAGACCGAGCTTCCACGCGATCGCCGTGCGCTCCATCGGCGACTCGCAGGCACGAGAGGCGGCCTCGGTATCGATGGTCGACCGGCACACCAGCATCGCGCCCGTTTTTCCCGTTGCGATCAGGTAGTGGTATTCGCCCACGTTGTCGAGATAGCCGCTGGAGATTCCGTTCTGGTCTATCGTGCCAGGCCCGAAGGTATTGACCCAGTCGGTCGCATCCGTCGCGGAAGCGAAGGTCAGCAGCGCGGCCCGCACCTCCATGTGGGTGTCGCGGTTGAGCGCGTAGTCCGCGAAAACGAAGGTGTCGACTCCCTGACCGTGAAGCAGCGTTGCCACCGGTCCAGGGATGGCGACGTCGGCCATCACGAGCCATGCCTCGATGGGCAGCTCCGTCGAGCCCAGCAGCGTGATGTCGAGGCCGGCCGGGGGCAGCTGGGTCGGGCTCACGATGACCGGCGAAGGATGCACCTTGCCGGCCGTCACCCTCTTCAACCCTGCGACAACCTTGGCCGCATTCCTGCCGAGCTGCGTGACGGTGGGGATGCCGTCCTTTCGAGACCAGAGGATCTCGGCCACGACCTGACCCAGGCGCACGTAAGTCCGCGTGATGTAGGGAGCGCCCCCGCTGCTCACCAGGCCGTAATAGAGGACCTGGTCGCCCTCCTTCGGGCTCGTAGGTGAAGCCCCGAATGAGTTCTGCGCCGCGGTCATCCGCGTCGTGGCCGAGGAAGTCTTGTCGTAGACCGTATATCGGATGTCGAACTCTTCGGCGCTGCCGATGTGCAGGAATCGCTGCGTGATCGAGAAGCGCTGCGTAAACGGGGTTTCGGCGGCATCGAGCGGACGCACCTCGAACGATGGCGGGCCCGGCCACCAGTTGCTATCACCGAAAAGCGTCCGGACCTCGCTGACGGTCGGCCCCGCGGCATAGATCTCGGCGGAGCTTGGCGCCGCCCCGCCCGAACCGATCCGGGTGCAGGAAACCAGGATCACGGCCGCTAGAGCGAAGGACCCGATCAAACGCGGCGTGCTAGTCAAGCTTCAGCACCGCCATGAACGCTTCTTGCGGGATCTCGATCGAACCCACCCGCTTCATCCGTCGCTTTCCTTCCTTCTGCTTCTCGAGCAGCTTGCGTTTTCGGGTCACATCGCCCCCGTAGCACTTGGCCAGGACGTCCTTGCGCATCGCCGAGACGGTCTCGCGCGCGATCACCTTACCGCCGATGGCAGCCTGGATCGGCACCTCGAACAGCTGCCTGGGGATGATCGTCTTCAACTTCTCGACCAGCTTTCGACCCTGGATCTGGGCCTTGCTCCGGTGCGTGATCAGTGACAAGGCGTCGACCGGCTCAGCGGCGACAAGGACGTCCAGCTTGACCAGGTCGCCCTCGCGGAAACCGATCATCTCGTAATCCATCGACGCGTACCCCTTGGAGCGCGATTTCAGCTGGTCGTAGAAGTCGTGAATGATCTCTCCCAACGGGATCTCGTACTCGAGCACGATCCGGTCGCCCGGCCGGTGCTCCAGCTTCTTGAACATGCCGCGGCGATCCTGGCAGAGCTCCATCATCGGCCCGACATAGGCCGACGGGACGATGATCGAGAGCTTCACGAACGGCTCCGCGGTGGACTCGATCGCGGTTGGATCTGGAAGCAGGGCGGGGTTGTCGACCTCGATGATGTCGCCGCGCTTCAGCTTGACCCGGTACTCGACCGTCGGCGCTGTGGTGATGAGCTCGAGCTCGAACTCGCGTTCGAGCCGCTCCTGGACGATCTCGAGGTGGAGCAAGCCAAGGAAGCCGCATCGAAAGCCGAATCCCAACGCCGCCGAGTTCTCCGGCTCGAAGGACAGCGCGCCGTCGTTCAGCTGCAGCTTCTCCAGTGCCTCCTTGAGGTCGGCGAACTGGTCGGAGTCGGTCGGAAAAAGGCCGGCGAAAACCATCGGCTTGACCTGGCGATAGCCGGGCAGCGCGCTCGCCGCTCCACCTTCGGCGGTGGTGATGGTGTCTCCGACCCGGGCGTCGATGACGTTCTTGATGGCGGCGGTCACATACCCCACCTCGCCGGCGGTCAGCGTCTCGGCAGGCCTAGGCCTGGGCGCAAACCAGCCGACCTCGTCGACCTCGTGGACCTTTCCCGTGTTCATCATCCGAATCCTGTCGCGCGCCTTTATCTCGCCATCGACCACGCGGACATACGTGATGACGCCGCGGTAGATGTCGTAGTGCGAGTCGAAGATCAGCGCTCGCAGCGGCGCGGAGGGATCGCCATGCGGCGGCGGCACCTTGGCGATGACGGCTTCAAGGATGTCCTGCGTCCCGATCCCCTGCTTGGCCGACGCGAAGATGACCTCCGCGCGCGGGATGCCGGTGACGTCGGCGATCTCCTCGGCGACCATCTCGGGCTGCGCGGCGTCGAGGTCGATCTTGTTGACGACCGGGACGATGGTCAGCCCCGCCTCCACCGCCTGGTAGAGGTTGGCGAGCGTCTGCGCTTCTATGCCCTGCGCGGCGTCGACGACGAGGATCGCGCCTTCGCACGCCGCGAGCGAGCGTGACACCTCGTAGGCGAAGTCGACATGACCCGGAGTGTCGATGAGGTTGAGCTCGTAGCTCTCGCCGTCACGCGCTCGATAGGTCATGCGGACCGCCTGCAGCTTGATCGTGATCCCGCGCTCCCGCTCCAGGTCCATGCTGTCGAGGACCTGGTCCTGCATATCGCGCTTGCTGATCGAGCCGGTGAATTCGAGCAGCCTGTCGGCCAGAGTCGATTTCCCGTGATCGATGTGGGCGATGATGCAAAAGTTGCGCACGCGCGCCTGGTTGGCTGTGGGCACGAGCAAATGCTAGTGGGGTTCGTTGGTGGACCCGAAGTGACAACATGCGGTCGTGGTTCTTGCCCTCGGGGTTTTGATTACGGCAGCCGGGATCGTGCTCCTGCTCAATCTCGGCGGCGCCGCCGACATGGTCATGAAGCGGGTCACCTCTCAGCCGCTCGGCGAGCTGGCTCCGGGCTTCGCCGCCACGCGACGCGGATTCAACACGTATGCCGCACTCGTCCTGGCGATCGGAATGTTCGCCGACGGCCTGGGGGTCGTCGGCTGGTACGTGCCGATCGGCACGAGCTTGATCGTGCTGGGCGGGATCACGTTCGCGGGGGCGTCCGTGATCGCCATCGCGGGCGAGATCGAGACCTACCGCGCCCTGAAACGCTAATTGAAGCGCTGCGTCGCCGCCCTCGTCCTTCTAATGCTTGCCTGCTCGCAACCGCCGTCGCCGATGACGACGCAGGCTTGGCCGCCAATTCTTCCTCTGAGTCAGGTCGACTTCAGCTGTCGTTTGCCCGTGCTGGACGTCTCAAAGCCTGGGGTCAACGATGCGTTCATCACGTTTCCAGCCGGAACTCTCACGCCCGCCGGCACGGACGGCTGGAACTACGACTGGGCCGTCGAGCGCTGGTTGCCGGTCGGACGCAATGCCATCTCGCCTGACGGCCGCCGATATGCCATCGCCAGGGATTGGTCCCCCGGTCCGCCGGCGCCCACCCGCGTGCATGTCGTCGACGCAGCCACCGGAGCTGATCTTCGTGTG
>MNEW01000045.1:0-3632 GCA_001917895.1 Actinobacteria bacterium 13_1_40CM_66_12 | reverse complement strand
GTGGACCCCGCCAGCGGCACGGAGGACTACGAGTTCCTTCTGGTCCTCGGTCCCGGTCGCGTGGCGAGGCTGGCGGGCTATTCCGGCCAACAGCTGTCGCTCTACCGCGATCTCGCATTTACGACTGGACTTGCGGACGACCACGGCATCTGGATGAGCGGCAGCGACTCGCTGTATCTGATCCAATCGACTGGAGCGATCTCACGCGTTTCGGACCACGGCGGCGTCCCGGTGAACGCCTGTAGGTAGCCGAGGGAAAGCTACAGCTGGTGGCGAACGGCCAGGGCGACGGCGAGGCCGACCAGGGCCGCCGTGTCCGCCCGCAGGTTGCGCGGCCCCAGGCCGGCCTTGCTTTCGACCAGCGCGAGCTCTCGGTCGGACCATCCCCCTTCCGGACCCACCAGGAGGGTGAGGTCGCGCGGCTGGTCGAGGTCAGCCAGGTCGGCCTGCGCGCCGCGCACCAGCATCACCGGGTTCTCGGCCGCCGCAACGACCTCATCGACCGTTGAGGGCCCGGCGACAGCTGGCACTCGCAGGCGTCCGGCGAGCATCGCCGCCTCGCGGCAGATGGTGTTCCAGCGTTCGACTTTGGCGCCCCGCGCGACGCTGCGGTCGGCCTGCACCACATGGAACGCAAACGCGCCGGCCTCGGTGCACCTCGAGAGCACGAGCTCCAATGCGGGTGCCGGCAGCTGCGCGATGGCGATGGTGATGTGCGCATGCGGCTCGGGCCGGTGCTCACGCTCGGCGATGATCACACCCTCGACGCGCTCAGCTGACACCTGGTCCAGGCGCACGGTGAGCAAAAACCCGTCTGGGTCGACGACCTCTATCTCCTCCCCGACGCGCGCACGCAGCGAGCGCGCGAGGTGGCGGGCGTCGCCGCCGACGATGACGGCGCGCCCGCCTTCACGCTGGGCGAAGAACGACGGCAACGCCGCCTACATCATTGAAAACGTTTCGTAGACCGCGATCTGCCCGCCGCTCTTCAGGATCGGGCAGCCCTTCGCCATCTTCGTGGCGGTGTCCAGCGAGCCGGCGTCGACGATCGTGTAGCCGGTGGCACGCTGACCGATCGGACCCTTGGCGACCGTGCCATCGGCCTTGATCTTGTTCACCGCCCCAGAAAACGGGTTGCCCATGTCGACAACCGACGGACCCAACTTTCCGTACCAGGTGCCCCACTGCTTGAGCACCCTGGCCTGCGCTGCCGGCGTCTCGGGCATGCCGCCACCGTAAAAGACGAGCAGGTACTTCGCCACCGTTCCCCCTCCCGTTTTGCGTGTTGATTCGGTCGTTGTCAGCCTATCTCAAGGCGGAGTTTTGCGAGCAGGGCCAACGCTCGGTCGAGACGCTCGCGATTGGCTTGATCATTGAGCCATCGGCTCTGTCCGGACGGATGAGGCAGCGGAACCATCACAGGTTTGCTGCCAAACGTTCGCCCGACTCGCTCCTCCAGAGGACCGGAGCCGAGAAAACGACCGATCGCCATCTGCCCCACCAGGATGATGACGCGCGGCCGGAGCATCTCGAGCTCCGCGTCCATCCAGTGCGCGCAGTTGGCCACGGCCGCCGGCGGCGGGCGGAGGTCGCCGGTTCCGGTGCGATTGCGCCCGGGGAAGCAGCGCATCAACGCCGCGATGTAGGTGAGACGGCGAAACTCGTCGGCGCTCGAGAAACCGGCGCGGAGCATCCAGCGGTCGAGCTCTTTTCCCGCGCGTCCCGAGAACGGACGCCGCGACACGCGCTCCGCGGGTCCTGGCGCCTGCCCGACCAGGTAGAAAGGCGCGGCCCATGCGCCGGAGAAGGTCGGATTTGCCTCCGGGATGATGCCGGCGTCAACGCAGACGTGACACGCGTGGCAAGCGGCCTGGTGCTTGCGCAGCGAGGCCGCCGACGCTCTTGGGGCCATGGCCCTACATCGTGGTCCGATCCCGAGCCCGGTAACATCGAGGCCGTGAGCCTCACAACCCAGCAGGTGCTCGACGTCCTCGCCCACATCCAGGACCCCGACCTCGGCCGCGATGTCGTCAGCCTGGGCATGATCAAGGAGCTCGAGGTCAGCCCGCAGGGCAAGGTCAGCTTCACGTTCGAGCTGACCACGCCGGCATGCCCGGTCCGCGATCGCTTCAAGACCCAGGCCCAGGACCTCGTCGGCGACATTCCCGGCGTTTCCGGCGTCGAGGTCCGCATGACGGCCAACGTGAGACCGGCGTTCATGCGGCCGAAGCCATCGGAAATTCTGCCCGGAGTCAAGCAAACGATCGCGATCGCGTCAGGCAAAGGCGGCGTTGGCAAGTCCACGGTGGCCGTCAACATTGCCGCCGCGCTGCGCAAGGCCGGCGCCGACGTGGGTCTGCTCGACGCCGACATCTACGGTCCGTCCGTCCCCGCCATGACCGGATCTCATAGCGTGCCTGAGCAAATCAACGGCCGGTTGCAGCCGATCGATGCACACGGCTTGAAGGTGATGTCGTTCGGCCTCATCTATCCGGGTGAGCAGCCCACGATCTACCGCGGGCCCATGGTGGGCAAGGCGATCGAGGCGATGATGGTGCAGGTCGATTGGGGCCGGCTCGATTACCTCGTCATCGATCTTCCCCCGGGCACCGGCGACGCGTCGCTGACGCTCGCGCAGGCGATTCCCCTCACAGGTGTGGCGATCGTGTGCACTCCGCAAGACGTCGCCACGGACATCGCGGTCAAAGCGCTGCAGATGTTCCGCAAGCTCAATGTGACGCCGCTCGGGCTCATCGAGAACATGAGCTGGTACATCTGCAGCAACTGCGGCCATCGCCATGAGATCTTCAGCCACGGCGGCGCCGAGGCCGCGGCGCGGCGATTGGGAGTGCCGTTCCTCGGCGCGATCCCGCTCGAAGAGTCGATTCGCGAGGACGCGGACAGGGGCACGCCGGTCGTCATCTCGCGTCCTGAATCGGCGGGAGCTCAAGCATTCATGGAAATCGCATCGCAGGTTGCTGCGCGGACGTCGATCCAGTCCTTCCGGCAGCTGCCTGTCATCAACGTCCGGTAGCGAGACACTGAAAAACCCGGACGCCTTTCCGCTCACAGTCGACGTCGACCGAGAGCGCCAGGTCATGGACATCACCTGGGAGGACGGCCACCACAGCACCTACACGGCTGAGCGCTTGCGATGGGCATGCCCTTGCGCGGAGTGTCGTGGCGAGGCAGGCGTCCCGGGACGTCTCGCTCGCGTGAAGAACCTGGACGCTGGCGAGCTGCGGGTGCAGGACGTCGTCCTCGTCGGCCAGTACGCACTCCAGATCGCGTTCGAGAGCGGCCACTCGACCGGCCTCTACACGTTCGCACTCTTGCGCGAAATGGGATAATTCCCCGCGCTCCGTTGTCCTTACCCACGTCCCTGCAAGAAACCGAGCCCTGGGCTGTCGCGGCTCCACAACGAAGGCGCACCAAGCGCAGGCGTCGCATAGCACGACGAGGCTGGATCGCCCTCGGGGCGCTGGTCGCGGTCCTCCTGACAGCGGGCGGTGGCGTTCTCGCTCTCGAGAATGCGCTGCCGACGTCGGTCGCCTTCAACTTGAAGAGCGGCCAGGTCGACGTCTCCACCTATTCGCAACTGGTGTTCTCGTTCAGCCGCCCGGTCGCGCTCA
>MNEW01000015.1 GCA_001917895.1 Actinobacteria bacterium 13_1_40CM_66_12 | reverse complement strand
CGACTCGCTCACCGTCGCGGGTGCGGTTCACGGGGCTGTCGTGGCGCGGGTCGACGAGCAGAAAGACGTGGTCAGGGGCGCTGACGCGCTGGTCACCGATCGGCGCGAAGTGGCTTTGTTCGCGACGTTTGCCGACTGCTACCCGATCGTGCTGTGGGATCCCGAGCACAGGAGCGCCGCGCTGGTGCATGCGGGATGGCGCGGGACGGCTGCGCGCGTCGGACCGGCGGCGCTCAAGGCGATGCACGACGAGTACGGGTCATCGCCGGCGCGAATCAGGGCGGGGATCGGTCCGGGAATTTGCGGCCGCTGCTACGAGGTCGGGCCTGAGGTCGCCGAGCAATTCGATGCGAAGTTCGTGCGCGAGGGTGCCGGCGACCGTTTGCTGCTCGACCTCGCCGCGGCCAACCGCGCCCAGCTCGAAGACCTGGGCGTCGAGCTCGTATACGACATCGGCATCTGCACGAAGGAGCACTACCTCTTTCCATCGCACCGCCGCCATCCGGACGGCACCCGATTCGGCACGATTGTCGCCGTGCGGTGACAGTCTCCGAAAATCTCGCCAAGGTCCGGGAGCGCATCGTTGGCGCCGGCCGCGACCCCGACGAAGTCACGATCGTGGCCGTCACCAAAGGCTTCGACATCTCGGTGTGCCGCGAGGCCGTCAGCGCAGGCCTGAACATCCTGGGCGAGAACAGAGTCCACGAGGCGCTGGCCAAGATGGACGAGCTTCCCGACGCCGAATGGCATCTGATCGGCCACCTGCAGACGAACAAGGCGCGGGTCGCCGCGGGCAGGTTTGCGCTCATCCAGTCGGTCGACTCGATCCGGCTGGCGGAAGCGATCGCGAAATTGGCGCCGGCTCAGCCGGTGCTGGTCGAGGCCAACGTCGCTCGCGAGGCTCAGAAGTCTGGAGCGGACCCCGCTGGCGCGCTGGACGTGATCAGGGCCGTCTCCGGCATCCTCGACCTCCGAGGTCTGATGGCGATGGGCCCGTCGCAGGGCGATCCCACGCCGGCGTTCATCGAGCTGCGGACCTTGCGCGACCAGGCTGAGCAGCGCCTGGGCAGAGCCCTGCCCGTCCTCTCCATGGGGATGAGCGGCGACTTCGAGGCCGCGCTTGCGGCAGGCAGCACCATGTTGCGGCTGGGCCGGGTGCTTTTCGGTCCACGGCCCGACCGTTCTATCGTTGACTGAGCAATGGCCTTCATCGCATCAGTTCTGACCTTCCTGCTCTACGCCTTCATCATCGTGCTGATCGTTCGCGTGCTCTTCTCCTGGGTCAGCCCTTTTCCCACGAACCCGGTCTCACGCCTGGCGTGGGCGGTCACCGAGCCCGTCCTGGCTCCGGTGCGGCGCCGGATCCCGCCGGTTTCGGGCATCGACCTATCGCCTCTGTTGGTGTGGTTGGTCGCCTACTTCCTGATCGCGGCACTTCGCAACTTCTAGGCCGACGGTACAATCAAGGTTCGGCGATGACGGAGACGGGTAGGCCCGTCCGATCGGTCTACAGAGAAGCCCGACGAAGCTGAGAGCGGGCGGCCGACGATGGGATCGAGATCACTCCTGAGCCGGAACCTATGAGTGTCCGAGGTGCTGGCCTTGGGAATCTGGGTGGTACCGCGGGCCTGCTGAGCAAGGCCCGTCCCAGAGGATGAGTTCGTATTTCTCTGGGAGTGAGATGTTCGAAAAGGTCGACCAGAAGGTCAGTTTCCCGGACCTCGAGAAGCAGGTCCTCGCGAAATGGAAGGAAGAAGGCACCTTCCAGAAATCGCTCGACCTTCGCGCCGGGCGCCCGCGATTTGTCTTCTACGAAGGCCCGCCGACCGCCAACGGCAAACCCGCGACGCATCACATCCTCGCGCGCGCGTTCAAGGACCTCTTTCCGCGATACAAGACGATGAAGGGGTTCTACGTCGAGCGCAAAGCTGGGTGGGACACGCATGGCCTTCCGGTCGAGATCGAGATCGAGAAGAAGCTCGGCATCTCGGGCAAGTTCGAGATCGAGAACGAGATCGGCATCGAGCGCTTCAACCAGCTGTGCCGGGACAGCGTGTTCGAGTACGTGACCGACTGGGTCGAGTTCAGTGAGCGCATGGCGTTCTGGCAGGACTACGACAACGCGTACTGGACTCTCACCTCCGACTACATCCAATCGGTGTGGTGGGCGCTCAGCGAGATGTGGAAACAAGGACTGGTCTACAAAGGCTTCCGAGTAGCGCCCTACTGCCCGCGCTGCGCGACGCCGCTGTCCAGCCACGAGCTGGCGCAGGGATACCGCGATAACGTCCCCGACCCCAGCGTCTTCATCCGCTTCCGTCTCAAGAGCGACCCCAAGACTTCGATCCTGGCCTGGACGACCACGCCCTGGACGCTGCCCGGCAACGTCGCGCTCGCCGTGGGCCCTGGCGTCGACTACGTCAAGGTCCGGCAGGGGGACGAGTTCCTCATCCTCGCCCAGGCCCGACTCCAGGTCCTCGACGGCGACTACGAGGTCGTCGAGCGCATGAAGGGCGAGGATCTCGTCGGGCTCGACTATGAGCCGCTGTATCCGTACTCGATCCCGACCGAAGGAAGGGCGCACTACGTCGTCGATGCGGACTTCGTTTCGACCGAAGAGGGCACTGGCGTCGTCCACACGTCAGCGCTGTACGGCGTCGACGACCTGAGGCTGTGCCAGGAAAAGGGCATCCCATTCCGGCACACGGTCGGGCTCGACGGCAAGTTCCTGCCTTACGTCGAGCAGTTCGCCGGCCTGCACACCAAAGAAGCCGACCCGCTGATCATCGACGACCTCAAGGCCCGCGGCCTGCTGTACAAGGCCGGCACCATCCTGCACACGTACCCCGAGTGCTGGCGCTGCAAGACGCCGCTCATCTACTACGCGCTCGATTCGTGGTACGTGCGGACGACCCAGCGCAAGGCCGAGCTGATCGCGAACAACAACGCCACCAACTGGGTGCCTGCCCACATCAAGTCGGGCCGCATGGGTGACTGGCTCGAGAACAATGTCGACTGGGCGATCTCGCGATCGCGCTACTGGGGCACGCCGATCCCGATCTGGGTCTGCGAGCAGTGCGAGGAGCAGCGCATGGTCAGCTCTGCCAAGGAAATCGGGCTGGCCGACGACGCTGACCTGCATCGGCCGTACATCGACGCGGTGACGTTGCCGTGTGAGAAGTGCGGCGGCACCATGAAGCGCATCCCCGAAGTCCTCGACGCGTGGTTCGACTCCGGATCGATGCCGTTCGCCCAGCGCGGCTTCCCGCGCAAGGGCAAGAAGGAATTCGAGGAGACTTTCCCAGCTGATTTCATCTCCGAGGCGATAGACCAGACGCGCGGATGGTTCTATTCGCTGCTTGCGATCTCGACGCTGCTGTTCAAGCAGAACGCGTATCGCAACGTCATCTGCCTCGGTCTGGTGGTCGATCCGAAGGGCAAGAAGGCGTCGAAGTCGCGTGGCAACGTCCTCGATCCGAACTATCTCTTCGACAATTTCGGCTCCGACGCGGTGCGCTGGTACTTCTACACGTCGACGCAGGTCGGCGAGAACTACCGCACCGGGGACGCGGCGCTACGGGAGACGGTGCAGCAGTTCTTCATCCCGCTGTGGAACTGTTACTCGTTCCTCGTCACCTACGCGCGACTGGACAACTTCGATCCGAGCCAGGAGCAGGTTCCGGTGGGCGAGCGGCACGTTCTCGACCGGTGGCTGCTGTCGCGGCTGAGCGACCTGGTGCAGGCTGTGACGGCAGGGCTCGACCGCTACGACGCCAACGAGCCCCCACGGAGGATCCAGCGATTCGTCGACGAGCTCTCCAACTGGTACGTGCGCCGCTCACGCCGGCGCTTCTGGAAGTCACAGTCCGATCGCGACAAGCTGGCTGCGTACCAGACTCTCTTCGAAACGCTCTCGACCGTGAGCCGCCTGATGGCCCCGTTCGTGCCGTTCATGGCCGATGCGATGTACCGCAACCTCTCCCATGGAACCTCGGTCCACCTCAGCGATTTTCCGGAAGCACTGCCGTGGCTCGACCCGGACGTCGAGGCGAACATGGCGCGGGCGAGGCAGGCCGTCGAAGCGGGGCTCGCCGCCCGAGACGCGGTGCGTATCAGGGTCCGCCAACCGCTTGCTTCGATAGCGCTGCCGGGAGATCCGCTCCCCGAGGACATCGCCTCCATCGTTCGCGACGAGCTGAACCTGAAAAGCATCACCTTCGGCGCTTCCGAGGTGAAGCTGGACACCGAGATCACAGAGGAGCTACGCCTCGAGGGCCTGGCGCGCGAGGTCGTGCGGCTGATCCAGGACCGGCGCAAGAAGGCGGGCCTCAACGTCGAGGACCGAATCCACACCTGTTTCGAGGCCGACGGCCTGCTGGCCCGCGCCATCGAGAAGCACGCCGAGTACATCAAGAACGAGACTCTGTCAGTCACCATCGAGCATGGCAAGGGCGACTGTCACGGTGAGCAGCTGTTGCTGGAAGGAGAACAGATCTGGATCGGACTGACACGAAGCTGACGAAGCTGACGAACCATACGGGACGGACTTTGTTTTTCCTGGTCGCGCTCGTAGTTGTAGTGCTCGATCGCGTGACCAAGACCATTGTCACCGCGACCGTCCCTTACGGAACGGAGGTCCCGGTGATCGGGAATCTGGTCGGCATCACCAACGTTCGCAACTCGGGGGCGGCCTTCGGCTTTGCGCCGGTGGGACCGTGGTTCTTCCTGCTCGCGTCCGTGGTCGTGTCGATCGCGCTCGTCATCTATGTAATGCGCCAGCCGGGCGACCTTCGCGCCGATGCAGTGCTCGGGCTCATCCTTGGCGGCGCGCTGGGCAACGCCTCGGACCGCGTGATCAACGGGGGAGGCGTGACCGACTTCGTGAACTTTCACTTCTGGCCCGTTTTCAACCTCGCCGACTCAGCCATCAGCATCGGCGTCTTCCTGCTGATCGTCGGGTACCTGATACGCAAGCCCAACGCCGCCTGATCGCTGACGTTGCGGCGCCGCGTCTGGACCGTTTCATCGCGGAGCACGCAGCCGACCTCAGCCGCGCGGCCGCTGCGCGACTGATCAAGAGCCACCTCGTCACAGTGAATGGCGAGACGGCCGATCCCTCGGATCGAGTCGCCGCCGGCGACGTGATCGAGCTCGAAGTCCCTGAGGCCTATGCACCGAACGCCGAGCCCGAAGACATCCCGCTCGAGGTCGTCTACGAGGACGAAGACCTGCTGGTCATCAATAAGCCGGCCGGAATGGTCGTCCATCCCGCGCCTGGCCACCACTCGGGCACGCTGGTGCACGCGCTGCTGGGACGCGGCGGAAGCTGGTCGTCTGCCGGCGGCGCGGCGCGTCCCGGCATAGTGCACCGCCTTGACAAGGGCACGTCAGGACTGATCGTGGTCGCGCGCAACGACGCGAGCCATCGCGCGCTCTCGTCGCAGCTCAGCGACCGCACGCTCAGCCGTTCCTACCTCGCGATCGCGCGCGGACGATTCAAGACGGACGCCGGCGAGCTGGAGGGCGCGATCGGCCGCCACCCGAAGGATCGCAAGCGAATGGCGATCGTCGCCGGGGGAAGGTTTGCGCGCACGCGGTACGAAGTCGTCGAAAAACGCCGCACGCATACACTCCTGCGCTGTGACCTCGACACCGGGCGCACGCACCAGATCCGCGTCCACCTGGCCGCGCTCGGCCATCCCCTGGCGGGCGACGCGGAATACGGCGGGCGCAGGCCGGGCGAACCGGACCGGCCGATGCTGCACGCCTGGCGGCTGCGACTTCGTCACCCGCGAACCCACGTCGAGATGAGCTTCGAGGTCGCGCCGCCGGCTGATTTCGCGGCGTTCTGGGCCTCGGTCGTATGAGACGAGGATTGCTGATCGTGATCTCCGGGCCTTCGGGGGTAGGCAAGGACACGGTCATCAAGCGACTGCTGGAGCTCGACCCCAACCTCCGGTATTCGGTGTCGTACACGACCCGCCCTCCTCGACCGGGTGAGGTCGACGGCGTCAACTACCATTTCGTCAGCCGCGCCGATTTCGAGAGCTTGATCCGCGAAGGCGCGTTCCTCGAGCACGCGACTTATGACGCCAACCTGTACGGCACGCCCATCGCGCAGCTCGACGACGTACGCGCCTCCGGTCACGACATCGTCCTCAAGATCGACGTCCAGGGCGCTGAGCAGGTCCGACAGCGAGCGCCGGATGCTCTGCGAATCTTCCTGGCGCCGCCGTCCATGGACGAGCTGCTGCGGCGCCGCACTCAGCGCCACAGCGAAAGCGCTCGCGACCAGGCCTCACGGCAGCTGATAGCGGAAGACGAGATGGCGCTGGCAAGCCATTTCGATCACCTGGTCGTAAACGACGACGTCGAACGCGCCGCGCAGGAGATCCTGGCGATCATCCAGAGCGTGCGCGAGCGCCAAACTTAGTCCGTGCCGTTAGATCAAACTCCAGTCCCAGAAGAGCTGAAGGGCGCGCGCATCGCGCTCTTGATCGCAGGCGGGATCGCCGCGTACAAGATCGTCGACCTGGCCTCGGCCCTCACGCAGGCCGGCGCCGAGGTGCGGGTAGCGATGACCGCTTCCGCGACACGTTTCGTCGGCGCGGCCTCGTTTCAGGGCGTGACCGGCAAGCCTGTGCTCACCGGCCTGTGGTCGGCGGACGGCCCGCCCGAACCGCACGTTTTTCTCGGTGATTGGGCGCAGGTCACCTTGCTCGCGCCCGCGACCGCGAACGTCATCAGCCGCGTTGCCAAAGGCCAGTCGGATGACATCGTGACCGCTACGCTCCTCGCGGCACGAGGACCTGTCGTCGTTGCCCCCGCGATGAACGACGCGATGTGGGCGAAGGCGGCGGTGCAGGAGAACCTCGCCGCGCTGAAAACACGGGGCATGATCGTGGTCGAGCCTGAGTCCGGCCACCTGGCGAGCGGTCACGTGGGCACAGGTCGCCTGACGAGCGCGTCGGCGCTGATGAAAGCGATGGCAGATGCAGTTCGGTCGCGATACGACCTGGCCGGCCGCCGCGTGGTCGTCAGCGCGGGCGGAACGCGCGAGCCGATCGACCCCGTTCGCTACATCAGCAATTACTCGAGCGGGAAGATGGGCTACGCCGTCGCCGCCGCTGCGGCCGACCGTGGCGCCCGGGTGACTTTGGTCACCACTGCGACGCACCCCGCCCACCACGGCATCGACGTGAAGCCGGTCGAGACCGCGGACGAGATGATGAACGAGCTCAAGCGAGACCTCGCGGGCACGGATGTGCTGGTCATGGCCGCCGCTGTCGCCGACTTCCGGCCGGCGCAGACCGAAGACCACAAGATCCGCCGCGAGGACTCTCCGCGCGTCACTCTCGAGCTCGAGCCGATTCCGGATGTGGTGGCGGCGCTGGGCAAGGAGAAGGAAGCGCAAGGGGTGTTCAGGGTGGGCTTTGCGGCCGAGGGCTCGGACCTAGAAACGAAGGCGCTCGAAAAGATGAAGAAGAAGGGACTGCAAGCCATCGTCGCCAACGACGTCTCGCGCAAGGACATCGCGTTCGGCAGCGAGTTCAATGCGGGGGTGATGCTGTTCGCGGACGGAGCCCGCGAGGAGCTGCCCCGCATGACCAAACGCGAGATGGCGGATCGTATCCTCGACCTCGTGCACTCTCGCCTGACCAAACAATGACTTGCTCTACGCCGAGGTAGCGGTCGAGGCGGCCCGCGCCCTGGATCGCGAGACCTACAGCTATAGCGTCCCTGAAGGCATCGACGTCGTGCCCGGCCATCGGGTCACGGTTCCATTCGGCCGTCGAACGACCTTCGGGTTCGTGGTCTCACTCGGCACCGACGAGCCCGAAGTCGAGGCCAAGCCGATCGCGGGCGCCGGCGCAGAGCCGCTCCTCCTTCCGCACCAGGTGGCGCTCGCGCGCCTGGTCGCCGACCACTACTGGGTGCCGCTGATCGAGTGCCTTCGCGCGATGCTGCCGCCCCGCGTGCGCTCGAAGGGATCGACGGGCGAAGGTGAGTCGAGCCGGCAGCGACGCCACAGCCGCTTGCTCGAGGTCGCCAACGCTCCGATCCCGGGGACGAACAGGGCTGTCCTGACCGCCGAGCAGCAGGCTGCGCTGGAAGTGATCTCAACCAACCCGCTGACCCTGCTGCACGGCGTGATCGCGAGCGGCAAGACCGAGGTTTACCTCGCTGCGGCCGAGCAAGCTCTGGCGCAGCAGCTCCGGGTCCTGCTGCTCGTACCGGAGATCTCGCTCACGCCTCAGCTGGTCCAGCGGGTGCGGGCCCGTTTGCGTGCACCGATCGCCATCCTGCACAGCCAGCTCACAGAGCTGGAGCGGGCGCAGCAGTGGTGGCGCGTTCGGCGGGGCCAGGCCGACGTCGTCCTGGGCAGCCGGTCGGCGGTATTCGCGCCCATCCCACGCCTCGGTCTCATCTGTCTCGACGAGGAGGGTTCGGCCGCTTACAAGCAGGACCGCACGCCTCGGTACGAGACGGGATGGGTGGCCAGACGCCTCGCGGCGGTCACCGGGGCCCGGCTGGTCGCAGGCTCGGCGACTCCGAGCGTTGTCGCCTATCACGCCGCACAGACCGGCGAGCTCGCGCTGGCGAAGCTGACGCACAGGGTGCGCGGCAGCGACGCCGCCGTCGAGCTCGTCGACATGCGCGACGAGTTCGCGTCCGGCAACCGGCAGCCGCTGTCGAAACGTCTGCTGGAAGCGGTCGATCGGACCCTCACCAACGAAGAGCAGGTGATCCTGTACCTCAACCGCCGCGGCATGTCGACATTCGTCATGTGCCGCGACTGCGGCAAATCGGTCCAGTGTCTGGGCTGCTCGGTTTCCCTTGTGCAGCATGCCGAAATTGATGGATTGGTCTGTCACTACTGCGGTTACTCGACGGCGATGCCATCGACATGTCCTCACTGCGGCAGCCGCAACATCCGCGGCATGGGGATGGGGACGCAGCGCCTGGAGAGCATGGTCAAGAAGATCTGGCCGGCTGCTCGTGTCCTGCGCCTCGACAGCGATGTCGCGCGCGGACCGGATGCATATTTCCAGATCTGGGAGGCGTTCAGCGAGCGGCGCGCCGATATCCTCGTGGGCACCCAGCTCGTCGCGCGCGGTCTCGACCTGCCGGCGGTGACGTGCGTCGGCGTGGTCGACGCCGACCTGCCTCTTCATTTCCCGGACTACCGCTCGGCGGAGAACACCTTTTCACTCATCGTGCAGGTCGCCGGCCGCGCCGGACGCGATGGCCGCCCATCGACCGTGATCGTGCAGACGAGCAACCCAGAGCACTACAGCCTGCGCTGCGCGGCCAGTGGCGATTACGAAGGCTTCTATGCGGCCGAGTTGCCGTCACGGAAGGCTTTTACGTTCCCTCCGTTTGCGGACCTGGCCGTCCTGACACGCACGGACGCTGACGATGCCCGGGCGGCCGCTTCGGCTCGGGACGCCGCGGAATCCATCGCGACCGGTCTGCTGACCGAGGGGGTGGAAGGCATTCGCGTCATGGGCCCGTCGCCGGCGTTCATCCACCGGTTACGGGGCGAGTACCGATGGCAGGTGACGCTCAAGGGCGATGGGCTCGCGAGGGCGCGCCATCTGGCGCCGCGGGGCCGCGGCTGGAGCTTCGACGTCGACCCCGTTAATTAATCGCTAATCTTCCCGCCGTGGGTGGGGCATCAGAGCTCACGGCGCTGGGCGCCGGCGATCTCGCGCGAGGCATTGCCGCCCGCCGGTTCTCGTCGACCGAGGTCGTCTCCGCATTTATCGACCGCCAAAACGAAGTGCAGCCCCGGCTTAACGCCGTGGCGGTCGCCCTGCACGACCAGGCGGTAGCCGCCGCGAAGGCCGCCGACCGGAGCCGGCCCCAGGACGGCCAGAAGCTCTACGGCGTGCCGGTCACAGTGAAGGAGTGCTTCGACGTGGTGGGGACCGCGACCACGGCCGGGCTCGTCGGTCGCGCCGCGGATCTCAAGAGCGACGACGCGGAGCTGGTGAGCCGCCTGCGCAACGCAGGCGCAATCATCACGGCCAAGAGCAACCTTGCACAGCTCGAGCTGTTCGTCGAATCTGACAACCCTTTATATGGGCGCACCAACAATCCATGGGACCTGGCGCGCACGCCAGGCGGGAGCAGCGGGGGTGAGGCGGCGCTGGTGGCCGCATCGGCTACGCCGCTGGGCCTCGGCACAGATATCGGCGGCAGCGTGCGCGTTCCCGCGCACTTCTGCGGCGTCTGCGGCCTGAGAGCCACCCCCGGGAAGCTCAGCCTTGCGGGCACCGCCGACCAAATGCTGTTCGGCCACATTGTCGGAGTGCCTGACGCAGCAGGTCCAATCGCGCGCACCGTCGCTGACCTGAGACTAGCGATGGAAGTTCTCGCGGCTCCCGTTGCCGAGGCTCACGTCGACGGCCTCGTCATCGGCCTGTATGACGACGACGGTTTCATGCCGGCGTCCGCCGCGGTCCGGCGAGCGGTCCGCCAGGCCGGCCAGGTCCTCGAGGATGCCGGGGCACGCGTCGTGCCCTTTGAGCCGCCTGCTGTATTGGAGGCGCTCGACATCTTCTATGGGCTTTTCACCGCGGACGGCGCTGCGGCCTACGAGAAGCTGATCGCGGGCGAGCAGCTCGACACCCGCATCCGCCAGCTGATGCAGCTCGGGACGGTGTCGGGGTGGTTGCGCCCGGTGCTGGGAGTCGGGCTGACCGCCGCCGGTCAGCGCCGGTTGTCGCATCTGATCAGGCATACAGGCGTCCTCTCACAAGAACGGTTGCGGGTCTTGATCGACCGCCGGGATGCGTACGTCAATCGCTTCGAGGCGGCGATGAGGCAGGCTCGAGTGGATGTGCTGCTGTGCCCGCCCAACGCTCTGCCTGCGCTCAAGCACGGCGCCAGCGCGGATCTCGGACCGGCAAGTGTCAGCTACACCGCCCTTTATGCGCTCTTGGGGTGGCCGGCGGGTGTCGTGCCGGTGACCACTGTTCGCCCCGGCGAGATGGATCGCCGGCCGCGTGGAGGCGACATGATGGATCGCGCCGCGCGACGTACCGACCAGGGCAGCGCCGGCCTGCCGGTCGGCGTCCATGTGGCCGCAAGGCCCGATCGCGAAGACCTGATCCTCGCGGTGATGGCCGCGGTGGAGGGCGCATTGTCAGGCTCGGTCGACTATCCCAGGGTCCCGCCGGCCATTCAGGCGGGATTGAGCTCGAGGGACGCCGGGTAAAATCGATCTCGTGGCCCTCCGACCGATCCTGACCTTCGAACATCCGGTGCTGCGCGAAAAGGCGAAGAAGGTGTCGCGTGTCGACACGTCCATCCAGCGCCTGATCGACGACCTCACGGAGACCATGCTCGACGCCCCCGGCGCTGGCCTGGCCGCCAATCAGATCGGCGTACCGCTGCGTGTGTGCGTGGTCAAGGGCGACGACAACCAGATCTGGGGCCTGGTCAATCCCGAGATCGTCAAGCACGACGGGGTGCAGGTCGGCTACGAGGGTTGTCTCTCCTACCCGGGATGGGTGGGCGAGGTGGCCCGGCACGAGACGGTCGTGGTCAAGGCTCGCAACCGGCGCGGCAAGGAAGTACGCATCAAGTCCAGCGGGTTCACCGCGCGCGCCTTCCAGCACGAGCTCGACCACCTGGACGGGGTCCTCTTCATCGACCGGCTGACCGGTCTCGACACCCTGCGACGCGTCGAAGACCTCGAAGCCGAGGACCAGGAAGCCGCCGTCGCTGCGGCTTCGGGCTAGGACCAACGCCTTCCTGAGAATC
>MNEW01000043.1 GCA_001917895.1 Actinobacteria bacterium 13_1_40CM_66_12 | reverse complement strand
TCGGCCGCGGCGATGGCGAGGAAGTCGGCGGCAAACGCAAGCGGCTCGCCGTGAAAGTTTCCGGTGGACTCGACGTCGCCGTTTTCGAGAACCACCGGGTTGTCGATCGCGGATGCAAGCTCCACGGTGGCGGTTCGGCGAGCGAAGTCGAGCGTGTCGCGCGCGGCCCCGGCGACCTGCGGGCTACACCGCACCGAATAGGAATCCTGGACGGCATGAGCGGAGTGGCGGTGCGAGGCGACGATGCCCGACCCGCGCAGCAGGCGCGCCAGGTTCGCGGCGCTCGCCACCTGTCCCGGATGAGGGCGGATCTGATGCAGGTGGGGCTGGAACGGGCGGTCGGTGCCGAGGAGCGCCTCCGCGGACATCGCCGCGGTGATGTCGGCCACGCGAAAGCAGAGCTCGGCGTCGGCGCACGCCAGCGTAAGCATGCCCAGCATGCCGTCGGTGCCGTTGATCAGCGAGAGTCCCTCTTTGGTCTCGAGCTTCAGCGGCTTGACCTTCGCCGCCCTCAACGCCTGTGCCGCCGGCTGCCTCACACCGTCTTGATTCACGACCTCGCCCTCGCCGACCAGCGCGAGCGCGATGTGCGCCAGCGGGGCGAGGTCTCCGCTGCAGCCAACCGACCCGTAGCGCGGCACGACCGGCGTGATCTGCGCGTTGAGCGTCGAAACGAGGATTTCGGCCACGGCCGGCCGCACGCCCGAAAGACCCATCGAAAGGGTGCGGGCCCTGAGCAGCATCGTCGCCCGCACCACCTCGCGATCGACGGGCGGGCCGACGCCCGCGGCGTGCGATCGAATGAGCGCCAGCTGCAGCTCCGGCTGGCGCAGTGGCGCGATGCGGGTTCCGGCCAGCGCTCCGAAACCGGTCGACACGCCGTACACGGGTTCGCGCGACTGTGACGCGCGCTGCACGCGCGCCCGGCTCTGCTCCATCCTGGCCCGGGCGGCCGCCGAGAGCGCCACCTTTTCCCCATGACGCGCCACCGCCACGACCTGCTCCTCGTCGAGTGAGGCGCCCCGCAGCGTGACGGTCACAGACACACCTTAAGGGAACCAATTCCGCACGTTTGGATCAAGACGGGCGTTTGCGCGAGCGGGATTTTGCGCGTTGTGGCCCAAACGTGCGAAATCCTTGGCGCCGAGTGGCGTCAGGGGGCGGGGATGAAGCGCGCCCGGACGGGTTTGCCGTTGGCGACCTCGACGACCCAGGTCGAGCCCTTTTCGTAGCCTCCCTCACCGGCCCTGATCACGCGGCGCCGGACGAGGTCCTCGACGAGCTCCCACACGATGTCGCCGTGGGTGCTGAGGACAACGTCATCGAGCTCCGCGTCGCCGAGGAACTCGAATGCGCCAGGTAGGCCGCGGCCTTCCGCAAGCGCGGGGGTTTCGTGGATCTCGAGGTCTCGATCGCGCGCGAGCGGCTCCACCGTCTGCACGCAGCGCAGGTAAGGGCTCGAGTAGATCGCGGAGACGTTGAATGGCTTGAAGACGTCGATCAGCTCCTGGGCCTGCTTGACGCCTTTCTTGCTCACCGGACGGAGGCGGTCGTCGCCCTGCCAGTGACCGCGACTGCCGGCCTTGGCGTGGCGGACGAAGTAAAACGTGGACATCCCTACTGGCCTGGCATGGGCATCCACTTGCGGAGGCGCTTGCGATCCAGGGAATTCCACACCTTCGGCCACTCTTTGCGGGCCTTCTGCGCAGCGAGGTGCTCCATGGCGATCAGCTGTCCGGCCACGAACGCCCGCCGGCCCGTGACGCGCGCAGCCCGGAGCCAGGCTTGCGCCGTGACGCTGTCCTGGTGCTCGCCGAGGATCGTCTGCAGCTTCGCGGCCGCGCGGGCGAACGCCGCCGCGCCCTCTCCCACGACCGGAGCCACCGCCTCCGCGGCATAGCGGGCGCGCTTGGCCAGGATGCGGATGCGATGCAGCTCGGGATCGGTTGGCTGTTCCGGCAGCTGCCTGACCGCGCTGCGCAGCCGCCGCCACGGACCGGTGGCCAGCGGGGGCAGCATCAACGATGCCGGCTGGTCCGCGTCCAGTGTGGTCTTGGGGGCATGTGCCGCATCGACGAGCGACTCGAGCAGGTCCACGTAACGCTGCGAGTCGAGGTCGGCATACAGCGTCTTCCGGAGCGATTCGATCTCGAGCTCGAGGATATGCAGGAGCGACGCCGCCGACCTCGCGTCGCTGGCGGGCAGGGATTTTGCCCGCTCCCGAAGGCGATCCAGCAGCACCTCGCGGTCGCGCACGGCGCCCAGCGCCATCGCCAGCCAACCGAGCTCGGAACGAAGGGGGTCCGTCCATTCGGGCTCGAGAAGCGGACCGAACGTGCGCATGTGGGACCGGAGCCGGCGCGTCGCCACGCGTGCCTGGTGCACGGCTTCGGGGTCCTTGGTGGCGCGGACCAATGGATCGTTGCGCAGGATCGCCGCCACGGATTCCGACAGGACGCTGCGAATGACCTCTCGCGCGGGGGAGTCGGGCGTGACCAGGAGCGGGGCGACCTCTGGAGGCTCCATCGCTCGCGGCCCCAGCGCCCGGACGTGCTTGGGGGTCGGGTCGGGAGCTCCGGCGCCGGCCGCACGCAGGCGCTCGACCAGGGGGACGACGACAGCTTGATTTCCATCCGCGCCCGCGACCTCGACCTCGATCTCGCGGAAACGCGCCGCCACCCGCCGCCCATCGCGCACGGACACCTCGTCGTCGACCACCTCAGCGATTCGAGCGCCGTTGATGCCGACCAGCCGAACGCGGCGGCGGATCGTTGACAGGCGTGCGACGGGGGCCAGCTCGGACTTGCGCACGTACGCGCGCACGAGGGCCACCGCCGCGGCCGGCGGCTTCTTGGGCCCGCCCTGGAACGTGATCTCGTCTCGTTCCAGCATTCCTTGCTGCACCGCCGGGGCCAGCTTCAACGTCCAGCCCTCGCCCGCCCGGTACCGCAGCGAGACTCCCCACCGCGCGAGCCGCAGGTCGGGGGTGTCGTAGTAGACCGTTTCGAGCCTGGCGGCCTCGGGCGGGGTGACGGTCACGCCGTCGAGGACTCCGTTGAGATCCGGGAGGTGAAACGCAGGGCCTGCCCCCAGCTTCACCTCTCTCTCAAGCATGCTTGATGAGGCTGACCACTCCATTGCCGCGCGCGCGTTCCAGGGCAAGTTCCTGGAAGCGCTTGTGCGAATTGAGCCCGCGCTCGGTGGCCACCCGCTGCCACATCCCATCGGGTCCCAGCTCCCAAGCCAGGACGTCGTCGGCCAGCGCGATCTCGAAGATCTCGGCGAGACGGCCGCACAGCTTGGGGTCCGTGACCGGCACGACCGCTTCGACGCGCCGGTCCAGGTTGCGCTGCATGATGTCCGAGGAACCCAGGTAGTAATCAGGCTGGTTACCGCCGAAGCGGAAGACACGCGAGTGCTCGAGGAACCGGCCGACGATCGAACGCACCCGGATCCGCTCGGACAAACCGGGAACGCCGGGCCGCAGCGAGCACATGCTGCGGACGATCAGGTCCACCTCAGCCCCCGCCTGGGACGCCGAGTAGAGCGCGTCGATGATGTCGGGGTCGATGAGGTTGTTGACCTTGATGATGATCCGGCCGCCCGGCTTCGCCTCTCGTTCGATGAGCTGGGTGATGCCGGCTCGCAAGCTTGAAGGCGCGACCAGCAGCTTGCGGTAGCGGTGCTGGCGGCTGTAGCCGGTGAGAAGGTTGAAGAGCTCTGTGACGTCGGCGCCGATGTCGGGGTCGGATGTCAGCAGGCTCACGTCCTCGTAGCCGTGCGCGGTGCTCGGGTTGTAGTTGCCGGTGCCGACGTGGACGTAGTTCTGGATGCGATTGCCCTCGCGGCGCACGACCAGTGTCACCTTGGCGTGGGTCTTCAGCCCGACCAATCCGTAGACCACGTGAACGTTGGCCTCTTCGAGCGCTCTCGCCCACGCGATGTTGGCCTGCTCGTCGCCTCTCGCTTTGAGCTCGACCAGCGCCGCCACCTGCTTGCCGGATTCCGCCGCGCGAATGAGCGCGCGAACGATCGGGCTGCCCGGTCCCGAGGTGCGGTACAGCGTCTGCTTGATGGCGAGCACATTGGGATCGCTCGCGGCGTGGTCGATGAAGGCCTCGACCGAGGTCGCGAAAGAGTCGTATGGATGGTGAGCGAGCACGTCGCCGGCCCGCAGCACCGCGAACAGATCTGGAACCTCCGCCCCGATGCCTCGCAGCCTGGGCTGCGTCGCGGGCGTCCAGGGCTCTTCCTTGAGGTCCGGCCGATCGAGCTGCCACAGCGCGTTCAAGCTGCCGAGGTCTAGCAGGCCCTCGGACTGATACACGTCGGCCGGCTGCAGCTCGAGCTCGCGTGTGAGCAGCTCGAGCACCTCGGGCGACATCCCGGGGTCCACCTCGAGGCGCACGACGCGCGCGTGGCGGCGCCGGCGGCGGAGCTCCGTCTGGATGGCGGCGAGAAGGTCCTCGGCATCGCTGTCGACGTCGTCGAGGTCGCCATCGCGTGTCACGCGGAACGGGTGATGCGCGATCACGTCCATGCCGGGGAAGAGCGCCTGCAGATGAAGCGCGATGACATCCTCGAGCGGCATGTACCGGCTGTCTTCAGAGAGCGGGATGAATCGGGGCAGCACCGGGGGCACCTTGACGCGGGCGAAGCGCTGCTGCCGCCGCTGCGGATCCCGCACCGTGACCGCGAGGTTGAGCGACAGGTGAGAGATGTAAGGGAACGGATGGCCTGGGTCCACTGCGAGCGGAGTCAAAACCGGAAAGATCTGCTGCCTGAAGACAGCATGCAGCTGGCTGAGCTCCTTCTTGCTCACCTCGTCGGCGCGCACGATGACGATGCCGGCCTCGGCGAGGGCGGGGACGATACCCGCGTTGTACAGCCCGACCTGACGCTGGACCAGGCCCTCGACGCGTCCGCGGATGGCCTTCAGCTGCTCGAGCGGCGACATCCCATCGGGCGACGAGACCGCGACGGCCGCCAGCACCTGCTCCTTCAGACCGGCCACGCGCACCTGGAAGAAGTCGTCCAGGTTCTGGCTGAAAATGGCCAGGAATCGCACCCGCTCCAAAAGGGGCAGATGTGGGTCTTCGGCCATCGCCAGGACGCGCTCGTCGAAGTCGAGCCGGGAGAGCTCGCGGTTCAGGAAACGGCGTGAGTCCGGGGCCGCCAGGGGGCCGGTAAGGTCCGGTTCTGAGTGTGCTCCAACCGCCACGGACCAACTTTAGCGGTTGCAGGCGAATTCCTAGATTAGAGCCTGGTTAAGTGTCGGCGAAGGCCGTCGCCGGTGCGTGAAGCGGGCGCGAACTCCGAAATTCGCCCGTTCCGACCAACTCGGCTTAATCGCCTCATGCCCGTTCCTTAACCGACTGTGGATAGCCTGGCTACGTCTAGCGGGCCAGGGCGTCGAGCCAGGCGGCCGAGTTCGGGGGCAGGTTCAGCTCTCCATTCCGGAGGCAGACCAAAGGATCGCTCGCGAGGACGAGTGTTCCGCCGGCGGGGATCGCCACCGGACGGCTCAGAAAGTTGCATGCGACCGTCAGGCGTTCCCGCTCATAAGCCAGCACTCCCTGGACCGCCGGCCGCCATCCGATCGCGGGCGGAAGCCAGGGCACGAGGCGCCGGCGGATCGCAAGCGCGCGCTCGTAGAGCTGGAGCATCGATGAGGCGGACGCCTCCTCGACGTCGACCGCGAATCGGTCCCATCCTCGTGGCATCGGGAGCCACGGCGGCTCATCGGAGAATCCCGCGTTGGGTTCCCCCTTCTTCCAGGGCAGAGGTACCCGGCACCCGTCTCGTCCGGCCTGGCGGCCTTCGGTGTGGATGAAGAGTGGATCCTGGCGCGCCTCGGGTGGAAGGTCGGCCTCTTCGAGCCCAAGCTCCTCGCCCTGGTAGAGAAACACCTGGCCCGGCAACCCGAGCAGGAGCAGCAGCGCGGCGCGCGCGCGTGCCTGTCCGAGCGAACCGCCGCCAAGGCGGGTCACGTGACGGACGACGTCGTGGTTTGAAAGAGTCCAGCTGGGTGCGACCCCAGGGCCGTGCAGGGCTTGCATGTCGACATTGATCGAGCGGCGCCAGAGATTCGAATCCCAACGCGCGCGGATCAGCGCGAACGCCATGTTCAGCTGGTCGGGGAGGATGTAGCGCGACTGGCGCTGGGGCTCGAAGATCTCGCCCACGAGCACGCGATCGGGCCGGTACTCGTTGAGGATCTGCCGCCATCGCCGATACACCTCGTGCACCTGGGGCTGGTCGACGACAGCGAAGGCGGGGTCGGGGCGGAGCATGCCGCTGATCGGGTCCTCGATCATCGGCACGTCAGCGAGGTCTTTGCGCTTGAACAGGGCGGACGCGACGTCGATGCGATAACCGTCCGCCCCGCGGTCGAGCCAGAACCTGACGATTCGTTCGAACTCCGCCGGCACCTCTGGATTCCACCAGTTGAGGTCGGGCTGCTCGGGTGCGAACAGGTGCAGGTACCACTGGCCGCTCCGCTCGTCCTTGGTCCAGGCGGGGCCGCCGAAGGCTGAGCGCCAGTTGTTCGGCGGAGAGCCGTCGGCCTTGCCGTCCCGGAAGTAGTAGAGGTCTCGATGAGGATCGTCGGGCGAGCCGAGCGCAGCTTGAAACCACGGGTGCTGGTCGGAGGTGTGGTTGGGAACCAGGTCCACCAGCACTTTGAGCCTCATCTCGTGGGCGCTCGTGATCAGCTGGTCGAAGTCGGCGAGCGTCCCGTACTCCGGGTTGACGTCGCAGTAGTCGGCGACGTCATAGCCCTGGTCCTTTTGCGGCGAGGGATAGAAGGGCGTGAGCCATACAGCGTCGGCGC
This sequence comes from Actinobacteria bacterium 13_1_40CM_66_12, assembly GCA_001917895.1. The sequence goes on along the minus strand of MNEW01000043.1, from coordinate 3,840 downwards.
CCAACCGTTTGACGTGGTCCAGGCGGGACGTGATGCCGGGTAGATCGCCTTTGCCGTCGTTGTTGGAGTCGGCGAAGCTGCGGACGTAGATCTCGTAGAAGACGGCACCGCGCCACCATGGTCGCGTCATCGGGCGCGACCATCATCGCAAGTGCGCCGCTTAGCCCAGTGCGGCGACCACGTTTGAAAAGACGTTGGCGATCTGGTTTCCCATGGTCAGCAGAATGACGATGACCACGATCGAGACCAGGACCAGGATCAAGGCGTATTCGACCATCCCCTGTCCGTGCTGCCTCCGAGCGTTCTTCAGCATGTGTTCAGAAGAATAACCGTGGCCCGATAAGAATGGGTCGCTTAAGGGCAATTAAATCAGCCCGCGTTAAGCTCCAGCCAATCGTTCAAGGGTTGGGCGTCGGCAAAGACCTTGACCACCTGCTTGCGGGCGGCGGCGCTGCCCAGCCAGGGCTGAAGGCCGAAGTTCTTGTAGATGTACAGGACCTTGTGGCGGAGCAGCCGGCCACGAGGATGGTCCTGCGGCCACCCGGCTGGCACACGTTTGAGGGCTTCGCCGCCGAGCTTGTATCCGGCCTTTTCGAGCTTGGCCACGATCGCCGCCAGCGGCGCTCCGGTGGAGTCGGCCGCCACCTTCTTTCGATACTTCGCCACCTGCGCCGGGGTCATCTCGTAGCGGCCCGCGGCGACAGTCAGCCCACGGGCGTCCAGCGAAAGGTAGCCGCCACGCCCACCCATCCCGGCGTAGCCCGCGATGTTGGTCTTGTAGGGCGACTTGTCTTTGGAGAATCGGATGTCGCGGTTGGCGCGGAAAACCTTGCCGGGACCGTAGTCCGCCTCGAGCGATTCGATCAGCGCCATCATCGGACCCTTGACCGCTTCTTCATAGGTGGCGCGGTGGGCGTCGAAATATTTCTTGGAGTTGTCCAGCTCGAGCCCGATGAAAAACCGCTGGCACTCTTCGGGCCAGCCGCGAAACGCGCTTGCCACAGTGAGGGCAAGGATATCGCCGAAAATAGCCGCGATGGGTCTGGGGGGAGCCGAACAAGCGATCGAGACTCACGGGCTCAGGCGCGTCTTCAAGACGCGAAAGCAGGTGGTCGAGGCGGTCGCCGGCGTGGACCTGACCGTCAAGTCCGGTGAGATCTTCGGCTTTCTCGGTCCGAACGGCGCCGGCAAGACGACGACACTGCGAATGCTCGCCACGCTTCTGCCTCCTACCGGCGGCACCGCCAGGGTCGCGGGGTGCGACCTCGCACGTGAGCCTGACAAGGTGCGCAAGCTGATCGGCTACGTCAGCCAGGCGGGCGGTTCCGACTACGAGGTGGTCGGGCGGTTCGAGCTGGTCTTCCAGGGCCGCCTGTATGGAATGTCCCTCGCAGCCGCCAACAAGCGGGCCGCCCAGCTCATCGAGATGCTCGAGCTGGAGGTCTGCGCGGATCGGCCCGTCAAGACCTATTCGGGAGGGCAGAAGCGCCGCCTCGACATCGGGCTTGGGCTGGTCCACGATCCCAAGCTCCTCTTCCTGGACGAACCGACGACCGGGCTCGACCCGCAATCGCGCGCGCGTGTCTGGGACGAGGTGCGCCGCATGCACGACCGAGGCACCACGGTATTCCTGACCACGCATTACCTCGACGAGGCGGACGCGCTGTGCGACCGGATCGCGATCATCGACTACGGCAAGATCGTGGCCGAGGGCACGCCCGAGGAGCTGAAGCGCGCTGTGGCCGGCGACGTCGTCACTCTGACCGTGGCCGGTCCTCAGCAGGCCGCGCTCGACGTGCTCAAAGGCCAGCCGTACGTCCGGGAGGGGTCGATCGAGGAGTCGGCGGTCCGGCTCTACGTGGATCGAGGCGAGGTCGCAATGCCGGCCATCCTGCGCTCGCTGGACGCAGCGGGGCTGCAGCTGCTGACGATCGGGCTTCACCGCCCGAGCCTCGACGATGTCTTTCTCAGGCAGACCGGGCGGTCACTGCGCGAGGTGGCGGCTTGAAGCTGCTGCGTGACACCTGGCTCGTCTTCGGCCGGTACTTCTGGATCTTCATCCACAATCCCGCGTGGGTGGTGATCGGTGTCGTGCAGCCCCTGCTCTATCTGCTCCTCTTCGCGCCCCTGCTCAAGTCGATCGCCTCGGCTCCCGGCTTCCCGCGGGGAGGCGCGTACAACGTCTTCGTCCCAGGCTTGCTCGTCCAGCTGGGGATGTTCGGTGCCGCCGGCGTCGGCTTCAGCCTCATCGCCGAGCTCCGAATGGGTGTGATCGAACGCTTGCGGGTGACGCCGGTGAGCCGGGTTGCGCTGTTGCTGGGGCGTGCGATGCGGGACGTGATGTCGATCGTTCTGCAGTCGTTGATCCTGATCCTGCTGGCGCTTCCGTTCGGGCTCAGCGTCAACGCGCTCGGCGTCGTGGTGGTGCTGGCGCTCATCGCGCTCATCGGGCTGCTGACCGCGTCGGTCGCGTACGCAGTGGCGCTGTGGGTACGCAGCGAGAACAGCTACGCGCCGATCATCTTCACGGCCACGCTCCCAATCCTGCTGCTGTCCGGGGTGCTGCTGCCGTTGAGCCTTGCGCCGCAGTGGCTGCGCAACGTCGCGGCAGCCAACCCGCTGTCATATGCGGTCGACGCGGCGCGGGCGGTGTTCCTCGCTCACCTGGGCGACCCGAGCGTGGTCAAGGGCGTGGTGATCATGGCCGTTCTCTGCCTGATCGCAATCGTCATCGGCGCGCGAGCCTTCGGCCGGGCAGTGGCCTAAGCCTCGAACGGACGGAGGTACTCCCTCTCCGCCGCCCACATCTCTTCGAAGAGCCGATCGATCTCTTCTAGCGAGCACACCGCGGCCGTGAGCGGATCGATCATGAGCGCGTACTTTGCCTTCTGGCGGTCGCGCTCCAAGAGCGCATCGACGACCAGCTCGTGCACCGCCATATGCGCGCGGTTCATTGCCGCCAGCTGCTCTGGCAGGCTGCCGAACCGAACGGGCCGCACGCCCTCCGGGCTGACGCGGCACTCCACCTCGACGCAGCCGCCACTCGGCAGGTTGTCGATAGCGCCGTCGTTGACCACGTTTCCGTGGACGCTCGTGGGACGCCCGCACTCGATCGCTTCGATGATCCAGGAGGCATATTCGTGGCGCGTGGCCTTTGGGATCTCGGCCTCTCCGCTGAGCATCGCGTGGATGCGCTCATCGTTCTCGCGCCGCCAGCGCGGCCAGTTGTTGGACGCTTGCGGAAGTAGGGGACGTACTCGGAGAAGTGCCCGCTCGACTCAGTCACGAACGCGCCCATGTGGAGCATGACCTCGAACCGCACTGGATCCTGTTCGAATATCTCGGGGTCGGCCGCACGCCGGCGCAGAAGCGGATACATGTCCTCGCCGTTGTGCTCAAGCTTTGTGAACCAGGCGTTGTGGTTGATGCCGGCGCACTTCCAATCGAGGTCTTCGTACGGCACTTGCAGATAGTCGGCCAGCAGTCTCGACGTGCCCTGGACGCTGTGGCACAGGCCGACGACCGGCAGCGCGGTCGAGCGGGCCGCCGCCAGGGTGAGGATCGACATCGGGTTGGTGTAGTTGAGGATGAAAGCCTTGGGCGCTATCCGGCTGACGTCGGCGACGATGTCAAGCCAGGCGGGGCCCGTGCGCAGCGCCTTGAAAATTCCCCCGGGGCCGATGGTGTCGCCGATGCACTGGTCCACCCCGTACTTGAGAGGAATGTCGTAGTCCGCGCGGACGTTCTGCAGCCCGGCGACCTCGATCGAGTTGACCACGTAGTCGGTGTCGTGGAGGACCTCGCGCCGGTCGGTCGATGCCGTCACCGTCCAGCGCTTGC
>MNEW01000036.1 GCA_001917895.1 Actinobacteria bacterium 13_1_40CM_66_12 | reverse complement strand
GCCCAGCACATGGGTACCGATGCGCTGTCCCAGAACCTGGTCAAAGCGGCCGGGAGCTCATGGTGGAAGGGCTCTTCCAGCATCGTGCCGCAACTCCCGGACTTCACCGGTGGAATCAGCTTCAGGAATACCTTTCTGGGCACGGCCGTGACCCAGCGCACCGACCACGCATCGGTCGACGGCCACGATGCCGTCGAGCTGTCGGGCCCCAGGGCGGACGTCTATATCGCCGCCAACTCTCCTTACCGAGTGCTTCGGGTGCATCTGAAGAACGGCGTCGTCATCGACGGGATCAGCGCCGCCGACCTCCGATACAGCAACTTCGACAAGGGCTTCGGGATCGTGGCGCCAACCGACGTGATCGATTTCTCCAACCTGTCGACGCTGACGCCGATCTACACCGTGCTGTCGGTCGATACCTCGGGATGCGGCTCGCCGTGTGTCGTGTCGGCGTCGCTGAAGAACATTGGCGGGATGCGGCCCGCGAAGGGCCCGTCGACCATCACTTTCACCATGACCGACGCGGCCACAGGGCACGTTCTCGGCAGCTGCCAGGCGCAGGTCAGGCCCGACGTCGGATACAACTCCACGACTGGCGTCTCCTGCACCATCGGCGGCGTGAGCGGCGCGCCAAATGCGGCGATCGTCACCGCGACGGCCGACAATCCGGGGCAAGCCTGACGCTCGGGGCGCCGCGTCAAATGACGCGGTGCATCGTTGAACTCCCGCGGCAGGCGCCTTAGGGTTTAGGCAAGCGCCGCGTTTTGCGGCTCTGTCGGGGGAAGTAGCGGGCCCGCGTCCCGCCGTCTGAATTGGGGAGGAGTGGCCATGGAGATTGGCAAGTCCCAACCGGTGCAGAAGGCACCACCTACCGGGGAGGCCACCGACGCGGCCCACTGGGAAGGCCTCGAGGAAACCACCGAGTTCAAGGAGCTGGTTCGCGCACGCTGGCGTTTCGTCGCGCCGGCCACGATCTTCTTCCTGGTCTATTACTTCGCGCTCCCGCTGAGCAACGGACTCTTCCCGAGCTTCATGCGCACGGAGGTCATCGGCCACATCAACATCGCCTACCTGTTCGCGCTGTCGGAGTTCGTCATGGCATGGGTGCTCGCCTACTTCTACATCCGCCAGGCGACCCGCGTCTTCGACCCCCTCGCGGAGAAGGTCCGCCAGCGGGCCGGCCAGGGGAAATAGAGGATGAGCATCACCCTCACTCTTTTCCTGATCGTCGTTGGAATCACGCTCGTCATCACCGCGTGGGCGGCGCGCCGCACGCGAACCACGGTCCAGTTCTGGGCCGCCGGCCGCACGATCAAGGGCTGGCAGAACGGGCTCGCCATCGCGGGGGACTACATGTCCGCCGCCTCATTCCTGGGCATCGCCGGCCTGATCGCGTTCAACGGCTACGACGGCTTCATGTACTCCGTGGGCTGGCTGGTCGCATACCTGACCGTGCTCTTCCTGATCGCCGAGCCCATGCGCAACACCGGCAAGTACACGATGGCCGACGTCCTCTCCTACCGGATGTCGCCGGTGCCGGTGCGTTCGGCGGCGGCCTTCTCCACCATCGCCGTGAGTGCGTCTTACATGATGGCTCAGATGATCGGGGCCGGAAGCCTGATCAAGATCCTCCTGCCCGACCTGGACAAGAACCTGAGCCCATATTTCAACTGGGCAGTCTTCGGGACCAAGCTCGACCCATCGATCGCACTCGTCGGCGCGCTGATGATGATCTACGTCATCGCTGGCGGCATGGTGGCCACGACCTGGGTTCAGATCGTGAAGGCCGTTCTCCTCATGGGCGGCGCCATCCTGCTCAGCCTGCTGGTGCTGCTGTACTTCAACTTCAACTTCCTCGCCTTCTTCGACAAGATCTATTCGGTCAAGGACAAGGCCACGGGGCTGCCGTTCACCAGTCCCGGCATCCTGTATCCGTACGGCAAGGCGACGGTGTGGGGAATCGACAAGGCGTTGGTCGAGAACGTCTCGCTGGGCCTGGCCCTGATCCTCGGCACCGCGGGCCTGCCCCACATCCTGATGCGTTTCTTTACGGTGCCCAATGCCAAGGCGGCGCGCAGCTCTGTCGCCTGGGCGATGGGGCTGATCGGTTCGTTCTACGTGATGACCACCTTCCTCGGCTTCGGTGCGGCGGCGCTGATCGGCAAGGCCAACATCTGCGCCAAGGTCGTCACGGGCTTCAAGTGCGCGCCCGGGCTGAAGCCGAACACCAACATGTCCATGCCTCGGCTGGCCGACTTCCTGGGCACCAACTTCTTCGGCGCCACGGGTGGCGAGTTCCTCCTCGCCTTCATCGCGGCGGTCGCGTTCGCGACCATTCTGGCCGTGGTCGCCGGCCTGACGTTGGCCGCGTCAGGCGCGTTCTCGCACGACTTCTACGTCAACGTGGTTCGGACTCCGCTTTTCCACGGGACCGTGAGCGAGCGGGAGCAGGTGCTCGTGGCGCGCATCACGGCTGCCCTCGTCGGCCTGCTTTCGAGTTCTGGAAGCGGTTCAACACCTGGGGCGCCGTGGCGTCGCTGGTGGGCGGCACGGTCGTCACCATCTGGCTGGTCGCGGTCGGCCCCGGCTGGACGCTACCGGCCGTGGCGCACCCTGCCTTCCCGCTGCAGAACGTCGGCATCGTTGCGATCCCCGTCGGTTTCATCCTCGCGATCGTCGGAACGTACGTGGGCGAGCTCGCCAAGGCCGATCGCCTGGCCGAGGTGAAGTTCCACGAGATCGATGTACGCGCCCAAACCGGGGTTGGCGCCGAGCCCACGCCGGTGCCCGCCTGAGACTTGATTCACGGAGGGGGCACCTGGCGCCCCCTCCGTTCCGATGAGCACCGGCGAGCTCTCATCGCTGGGCGCGCTCGCCGTGGCCTGTCTATTCGCGGCGGGGATCCTGTTTCGCTCCTGGCGGCGCCGCAGGAGCCGGCCGCCGCTGATCGCCGCCGTCGTGGTCATCGCTCTTGGCGCGGGCGCCATCATCCTGGCCCTGCTCGGCGTGCCCTACCGCCTCGTGGTCGGCCCTGCCTTCATCATCGCGATCCTTGCCGTGCTCGCGTCGGCGCGAATGGAACGCCGGCCCCCGTAGGCTTATCGATATGGGCACGATGCCGCCGGACATGAAGGCTTTCAACAGCAAGGTCATCGACGAGTGGCGGGCCAATGGCGGCAAGCTGAGCGGGCCGCTGGCGAAATCGCAGCTCATCTTGCTGACCACCATCGGCGCCAGGTCAGGCGAACCGCGGACTGTAGTGATCGGGTATCGACCGCACGGCGATGAGCTCGTTGCCATCGCCTCTGATAACGGTGCGCCGAATGATCCGGCGTGGTACCGCAACCTGCTCGCCAACAACGGCACCGCCACCGTCGAGCTGGGCGCGGACAAGTTCGAGGTGCGAGCCAGGACCGCGCGCCCGGAGGAACGTGACGAGTACGCGCTGTTGGTGGATTACCTCGAGAGCCAGCAGAAGCTGACCAAGCGCGAGATACCGATCGTGGTCTTCGAACGAATCTAGGAGCCGATCAAGGCCACGAAGTCCGCGTGATTGCGGATTCGGACCAGGTCGGTGTCGGTGGGGGCGATCTTTTTCAGTCCCGGATCGAGGTCGAATGCGTGCTTCAACCAGTGAAGCGCCTCATCGTCGCGACCAACGCGTGCGTAGAAGCACCCCATGTTGTACGTGGACGACGCAACCGACTTCGGGTCTGGAAACTCGGCCCGATCCAGGTCGTAGACCCACTGCTGCGCAACCTCCGCGGCTTCCTCGTCTCCCTGTTCCAGGTGCCAGAACATGAGGTGCTGTCCCAGATGGAAGTGGCCGTTGCCCGGGACCAGCTGCCAAAGCAATGCTGCGCCTGGATACCTCGGATGCGGCTTGATGAGGTCTTCTTCCGAGATTGCAGCGACGGCCGCCCCCAGCCGGTCGTATGAAGCCCGCGCATCCGTTTTGATCACTTCCGCGCTTCGGTCCTTGTTCGCGGTGTAGATCTTCGCGTTCTGCACGTCGTCGTCGTCGGCGACGTCGGGCAGCTCCGAACCGGTTCGCACCGCGTCCAGCACCTCGGCCGCGTAGATGCGCCACCAGGTGAGATGCGCGAGGTGGTCCTTGACCGTCCACAAGCCGGGCTCCGGCGGCGGTGAATCGTCGGCCATCGTCATGAGCTCGTGCTCACGTTCGCGCGAAGCCACGATCGTGGCCTGGAGCCGCGGTTTGAGGGGTTGCGCTTGCACCGAGGCTTACGTTAGCGCGACACGAACTCCATCGCCTCTTTGGCCAGCGGCAGCCACCGGGCCTCGCGTCCCGCGCCGACGACGAGCCATTCCTTCATCGCCCTTCCATTGCGACGGGGATCGAATCGCTCGCCAATGCCCGCGGCGACGAGCGCATCGACGCGGGGGCGAGGCAGCTTGACCACGAATCGATCGCCTGAAGACAGCATGGCGAAGATCTTCTTGTTGATTTTCAAGGCGTTGGCGCCAAAACCGCGTTTCGAGTCATCCGGCTCTGCGTGCGTGATACCGCCTTTGCCTGCCAGCGCCTTCACCACCGCCGCGTAACGAGTCGCCGCCTTGGTCATGCTGCTGAGATACTGGACCGGGTACGCCCCCCGTGTCAGTGACACCATCTGACCCCGGCAAGATCGAGCGCCTGCGGCAAGTCTGTCTGGCGCTGCCCGGCGTAACCGAAAAGCTCAGCCACGGCGAGCCTTCATGGTTCGTGGGCGGCAAGCAGTTCGTGACCACGGCGGACCATCACCACGACGACCGTTTGAGCGCGTGGCTGGCGGCGCCGGAGGGCGCGCAGCAGATGCTGGTTCAGGCCGATCCGCGGCGGTTCTTTCGTCCGCCATATGTAGGGACGCGGGGCTGGCTGGGGATTTACCTCGACGTCGAGGTGGATTGGGTGGAGGTCGGCATCATGGTCGAACGGGCGTATAGGCAGGTGGCTCCGAAGCGCCTGCTGCGCGACCAGCCGGGCCAAGTGTGATGTGGTAATGAAGGCGGAGCACCGGCATACCCCACCAGCGCACGTCGTGGTCGGTCCGCACCGAGCCATCGCCGTCGGGATAGACATGGAAGAGCTCGGTGAGACCGCGCACGTACCAGACGCGAAGTCGCGTTGGTCCGGTAGCGGTGATTCGGTAGAAGCCAGGATCGCCAAACCGGCGGCCTGACGAGATGAGCTTCAGGGAGCCGTCCGAGTTGGCTTCGGGCCGCAGCAGGACGGTCGCGTTGCCTCGCGGGACCGGGAAAACCGTCTTCACGCAAGGGCCGGACCCGGGCGGTGAGGCCGTCGCATACAGGCCCGAGTAGATGACCAGGCCGCTGGCCAGGTTGCGGCGCAGCCAACTCGTGAAAACCACGCGTCCGGAATGGTCGACGAGCTGCTCCACGTCGCTGGTCATGCCCTGGGCGGTCTCGAGCGGGTACATCGGGAAATTCAGCTGCTCCATCCGGCGGCTGACGAAGTGGATCAGCGCCCAACCGAAGGGCCAGAAGAGCGGCGACCACTGCGACCACACGTCGAGGTGGTAGCGACCGGTGTGCTCGTAGAAGTCGCGCACGGAAGGGTGGAGGCGGCTCGAGTCGAAGCCGTCGCCATCGAGAAGGGAGCAGTCGGGCAGCAGCCCGACGTCCTGGCCGGTCTTGACCTCGAGGCCGGCCTCAGTGGCGAGCGAGCGGTGGAAATCGGTTCCGATTCGACGGGGGCCGGTCGGCCCGTCCAGCCATGTGGCCTGGCCGCGATCCATGCGGCGGCCGAGCAGGAAGCAGAGGAACAGGATCACGGCCTCGGCGATCGTTCCGACTAGGCGCCGCATGGCACCACTCTAAGCGCGAGGGTGGGCGGTTACGACCTTCTAATGGTGGTGGTGTTCGTGCTCGGGCTCGTGGTGGTCGTGGTGCCCGTGCGTATGCCCGCCAGGGCTCTCCATTGCGCGTAGCATGCCGAGCCCATCGGTGGTCAGGAACCGCCATCCGAGCAGGGCGATCAGCGCCAGCGCCGCGAAGTCGAGGAACGTCGTGTAGTTCCACGTCGGGCTCGTCTGGAAGACAGCGATGAAGTGATGCGCAGGAGCCAGGCCGAAGAACTGGAACAGCTCACCGATGAGAAACCCGGCGAGGACCATCGCGACGTATGAGGTGATGAGCAGGTAAAGGCTCGTGCGCGCGCCGTAATACTTCCGGTAGATGTTGAGGATGGGGATGATGATCAGGTCGGCGAAGATGAAGCTGATCACGCCGCCGAAGCTGATGCCGCCGTTCCACAGCACCACCGCGAGTGGGATGTTGCCGACGGAGCACACGAAGCTCAGCAGGGAGATGATCGGCGCCACGATCGGATCCCAGAACGCGCTCAGGCCCGGCTGACGGGTAAGGAAGAGCGACTGCCAGAAGCTGTTCGGAACCCACGCGGCCAGCGCGCCGGCGATGAGGAACCCGAGCAGCAGGTCCTGCCACAGGCTGTAGACATCCCCATAGAAGTAATGGCTGACCGCGGTGAAGGCGCGTGGGGAAAACAGGCGCCGGAGGAATGGGCCGCCGGTGACGGCCATGTCCATCTCTCCGTGTCCTTCCATACGGCCTCTGAGTCCCTTCTCGGCCTGCTCGCGGGCGAGCGTGGCCATGCGCGCGCGCAGGGTGTACTTGAAGATGAGCGCCAGGATTCCGATCATCAGCAAGCCGCCGGCAAACTCGGCAGCCACGAACTGCCAGCCCAGCAGAACGAACAAGACGATGCCAAGCTCGAAGACCAGGTTGGTGCTGGCGAATTCGAAGAGGATCGCGTTGGCCAGGGTCGCGCCTCTGCGGAACAGCCCACGCGAGATGGCGACTGCCGCATAGGAGCAGCTGGAGCTGGCGGCGCCGAAGAGCGTCGCGAAGGTGACGCCGCGGAGGTCGTCCTTGCCGAGCGTGCGAATGATCGCCTGCTTGGAAACGACCGTCTGCACGATCGCGGAGATCACGAAGCCGAGGGTGAGCGGCCAGAGGACCTCCCAGAACATGAAGAAGGCCATCTGCAGCGCCTGACCGATGGCGTTGAAAACCGACACTCTGGTTACGCCTTCACGAGGCGCTCGACCGCGCCATTGAGCTCCTTGACCTTGGCGTCGCCGTCGCCGGCCCGGATCGCTTCAGCCACGCAGTGCTGGGTGTGGTCGGCGAGCAGAAGGAGGGCCACGTTTTCGAGCGCGGCCTTCACGGCGCTGACCTGGGTCAGGACGTCGATGCAGTAGCGGTCATCGTCGACCATCCTCTGAAGGCCCCTGACCTGGCCTTCGATTCTCTGCAGGCGGCGCTGGACGTGCGGCTTGTGCTTTGCATACCCTGGCATGCACGCCACTATACCCCCGAGGGGTATAGCTCGCTACGGTCGGGTGCCCACTATGCGGTCTCGATTCGGCATGTAGTCCGGGACCACCTGGGCTTCGAGCCCGGCATTGGTGACAGCCGACACGTAGTCGTCGGTCTCGGTCAGCCTGAGGCGATGGGGCTCCATGAAGTACTCGATGCCCGCACTGGTTTGGACCAGATGGTGCATCTCCAGCTCGGTGATGCTCCCTTCTCGGCGGCTGAACGAGAGGCGCACGACCGTGGCTTCACTGTCATGGGCCACGTCGGGCTGGTCAGGACGGAAGTTGTCAAGCCAGTGATCGGGACGCACCCAGCCGTCGATGATCAAGACTCCACCCGGCGCGACGTGCGCCGCAAGTCGAGCGACTGCCGACCGCATCTCCGCCAGGTCTGTCATGTAGCCGATGCTGCTGAAGAGGCAGGTGACGGCGTCGAAGGTCTTGCCGAGGTCGAGAGTCCGCATGTCGCCCTCGCGCAGCGGAACCCCGGGCAGCCGGGTCTGCGCGACAGCCAGCATCGCGGGACTGAGATCTACACCCTGGACCTCGTACCAGCGTTGCATCTCGACCAGATGAGCACCGGTGCCGCAGGCGACGTCGAGCAGGGTTTTCGCGGTCGGGCATGCGCCCTGGATGATCCGGTGCAGCTCGGCCGCTTCAGCCGGATAGTCCTTGATCCCAGAGCCCACATAGAGAAGGTCGTAGATCCTCGCGCTCTTGTCGTACACGACCTAAAGCTAATTGCAGGCGGCGATGTAGTGCTGGAGGGCGCCTTGCCAGCCACCACGCGGCCCGGCGTTCCAGGAATTCGCGCAATCGCTGAAGAAAGCAGCCGAACGACCCGCCTGATCGCGGGCTAACCTCTCGTGGTTGAATCGGCTGGCCACGGCGTTCGCAATCGGTGGGATGCTGCTCAGCGCGTGCGGTGCGGCTGTTGCGCCCGCAGTCTCGCGCTTGAGTCCCACCGCAACGACGACAGCCCCGGCCACATCTTCTGCTGAGGCGTCGCCCCCGCCTGCGGATCTGATCCTGTCGGACTCGAGGTACGGCAAGATCCTGTTCGACGGGTCGGGTCGCACGCTCTACTTATTCGGTGCGGATGGCGGCACGGACTCGCATTGCTACAACGCATGCGCGACTGCCTGGCCGCCGTTCGTGATTGCTCACCCACCAGTCGTCGGACAGGGCTTGGTGCAGGGGTCGGTGTCGACAACGGCGCGGACGGGTGGCGGTGACCAGGTGGTCTACGCCGGCCACCCGCTCTACTACTACGCAGGTGATCACGCGGAAGGCGAGATCAAGTGCCAGGCCGTGGTGGAGTTCGGGGGCGGATGGTATGTCGTCGATGGCAATGGCAACAAGATCACGCGCCCGTGACATGCGTCGTAAGGACGGACTAGGAAGAAGGAGTTCGGCGGAGCCGGGTGGTCCTTCAAGGACGTATTGCTGTTAACGTATTGACTCCGAACAGATGTTTGGTATACTTGTCTCATGTTGGGGGAAGGGGGGACACCCCTCTCGAGACTGCTAGCGGCGGCGCGCGACTTTCAGGCTAGGGAAGACCGCCGGGTTGACCTGAAAGGCTTGCGGGCCGTCATCGATTTACTCGAAGGCGAGTTCGCCGGCGAGGCTTGTGCGATGAAACGCTCAGGCGAGCAGCTGGTTGCCGGCAACATCAGCGCCGCCACCTGGATCAGCCGGATCTGCGGCATGTCGAAACCATCTGCTCACGACCGGCTCTGCGTCGGCGAGCAGCTGGAATCGTTGCCCCTGGTTGCAGAAGCCCTCTCCAAGGGCGAGATCAGCTACCAGTCGGCGTCGGTGATCTGTCACCAGCGCGAGAAGCTGGGCGAGAACAGCGATTGCCTGGACGAAGAGATGTGGGTCGGCTTTGCGCGCAAGCACACGATCGAGGATCTGAACTGGATCGGTGCTCACATGCGCTATGCGGTCGATCCGGAGGGCTTCGATCGCGACACCGAGGAGAACTACGAAGAGCGCTTCCTCCACATCAGCCAGATGAAGGGCATGTATCACCTCAGCGGGGTCCTCGACCACGAGAGCGGGGCCGCCCTCAAGACCGCGATCGACGGGCTCGCCAAGCGCCTGGGGCAAGACGACACCAGGACGCCCAAGCAGCGCCGCGCGGATGCTCTGACCGAGGTCGTCTACAAGGCCCTGGACGAGGGCAAGCTGCCCAGGCGCAACGGGGTCCGCCCGCACATCACCATCACCACCACCCTGGAAGGCTTGAAGGGCGAGCTGGGGGCGGCGGCCTCAGAGCTCGAGGCGGGGATGCCGATCTCGAGCAAGACCGTGCAGCGCCTGGCCTGCGACGGCCCCTTGTCGGCGCGGGCTGAAAGCCCAGTACCGCGGCTGCGGCGGGCCGGGCTGCGACCGCCCGATCACCTGGACGAGTGCGCATCACGTCGAGTTTTGGTCTCGGGGCGGGCCGAACGACCTGCCCAATCTCCTCCCCCTCTGCTATTACCACCACCGCCTGGTGCACGAAGGCGGATGGCAGGTGGTGAAAGCGGGCGACGAGGTGAGGTTCATCCCACCTGATCGTGTGAACGTGCGGCGTGCGCGGGGACCGGGAGTGCGCTGGGCGGCTTAGACCCAAGAATCAGTTGTCTGACGTACGAGACCGCCTGAATTCCTGGACCTCGTGCAGAGTTCGGTTCACTCCCATCTGCCGGTTCATCCATGGGCCCATGCCCGGAAAGAAGTCGATCAGCGCTCGCATCAATCGCCCGGGGCCGGGCATCACGACGATCTCCGCGCGGTCGCGGTCGAGAGCGCGCAGAAGTGCTTTGGTCACCATCCCGACTGGGGCCATGAACGCGGAGGCAGGCTGGTGCATCTCATCGAGGGTGCGCTGGCCTTGACCCGCCCCGCGGATCGCGCCAAGGATCAGCACTGAGGCGGTCACGCCGCGCGCTCGGTAGTCGCTCCGAAGGACCCGCGTGAAGCCGATCACGCCGTCCTTTGCCGCAGCATATGCCTCAGTGAACGGAAAGCTGACGCGCCCGGACATCGCGGAGATGTTCACGATGTGCCCGCGGCCTCGCTCGAGCATTCCCGGCAGGACGAGATGCGTCAGCGCGATCGGCGCCGTCAGGTTCAGGTCGAGGATCGCCAGGTTCTCTTCGATCGTCATCTCGTCGAACGCACGCAGTGGATCGCCGCCGGCGTTGTTGACTAGCACATCGACTCCGCCGAATTCGCGCTCGGCCGCACCCACCAGCAGCGTGCGCGAATCGGCGTCGAGCACGTCGCTGACCACGATGACCACGCGCGCGCCGCGCTTGCGCAGCTCGGACGCGACGGCTTCCAGCTCCGGCCCAGACCTGCTCGTGAGCACCAAGTTCATGCCACGCCCGGCGAGGGCTGCGGCGATGTGCGGTCCGATTCCTCTTGAGGCTCCGGTGACGAGCGCCGTCTTATCTTTGAGGTCCATCTCACACCTCCCTATTTCTTTGCGGCGATGCGCATGCGGATGGTCTTGGTCATGCCTGCAAGAGCGCTTCCGTACCGAACGATCGGAGGCAGCTGGGACTTGACGTCGGCGATCTCGACAACGGAGGCGTCGACCAGGTGGTAATCCGTACCCCGATAGCGGAGATCCGCATCGCCGGCAGCGATCACGTTGCGTGCCCAGCCTGAGTTCTCACCGAACGCGAGCCCGAACCAGAACCAGCCGCCGCGCGGAAAGGCCGTGACAGGGGTGGCGTAGATCCGGCCAGATTTGCGCCCGCGATGATGAAGGAGGGAGAACATCGGGACCCACCGGCCGCCCGCGATCCGCAGAATGAGCGGGTTCAGCAGATGAGTCAGCGGCCGGATGATCCGGTCTACGAAACGCGGTACGTCGGATGGTCGCGACACTTCGGCACTCGCAGTCATCTCATCAAACACTCCTTGGTAGAGGCATGAATCCCATGACCACTGTAGTCTATTCCATCAAGTGATTGATTGAGCGCGAAGAAGAAACCCGGGCGGGGCCGGCCGAAGGCGAATTCGGACGCCGAGCCTCGGCGTGACGAGCTGGTGCTGGCCGCCTACCGGCGGATCGCCGAAGCCGGCTTCGAGGGCTTACGCACCAGGGACGTGGCCGCCGAGGTGGGGGTCAACATCGCCACCCTCCACTACTACTTCCCGACCAAGGAGGCGCTGATCCGCGGCGTCGTCGGTCACGCGATGGGCCGGTTCCGGACGATATTGACGCCTGGCACCAGGCCTGGCGAGCTGCTGGCGGCTCAGTTCAAAGGGATTCGGCGGCTGGCCAAGAACGAGCCAGAGCTGTTCGTGGTCATGGGCGAGCTGGCCCTGCGGTCCGGACGGGATCCCGCGATCGCCGCGATCTTCAAGGACACGATTCAGGCCTGGCACGAAACACTCGTCGTGCTCGTACGTCACGCTCAAAACGACAGCTTCGTGGACGCAAAGCTGAATCCGGACGCGACCGCCTCATTAGTGATCGCGACCATGAGCGGCCTGTTCATGGTCCCGGTTGCCAACTCGGCTTCTGACCGGATCGACAAGGCGCTGCGCCAACTGGAGAGCTTCCTCGGCCTGAAGTAATCCCTGCCATCTCATCCCTACGGATGAGGGCAAAAATCGCCCCCTGTGCTGACGACGTGGTGAGCGGTGACGAATAGCGTGGTCGCCATGGAACACACCACGATCGTCGAGACCCACAGTCTCACAAAGCGATATGGGAGCGGAGTCCTCGCCGTCGACTCCGTTGACATGAGCGTGCGACGTGGCGAGGTCTACGGCTTCCTCGGCCCCAACGGGGCCGGGAAGACCACGACCTTGCGCATGCTCGTCGGCCTGATCCGGCCGA
>MNEW01000085.1 GCA_001917895.1 Actinobacteria bacterium 13_1_40CM_66_12 | reverse complement strand
GCCTGTCGTCGGCATCATCCTCGGCTCCCGCTCCGACCTGCCGCTGATGGAGGCGTGCGTCAAAGTGCTCGACGAGCTCGAATTGACGCACGAGCTCAAGGTTTGCTCCGCGCATCGCAACCCTCGGGGCGTGATGGAGTGGGCGACCTCCGCGCGCGAACGCGGACTGAAAGTCGTGATCGCGGCGGCCGGCGGCGCCGCCCACCTTCCCGGTGTCGTCGCGGCCTGGACCGACCTGCCGGTGATCGGAGTGCCCGTGCCCACCCAGCACCTGGGCGGGGTCGACTCTCTGTATTCGATCGTGCAGATGCCCGCCGGCATTCCGGTGGCGACCGTAGCCATCGGCGAGGCGGGCGCGAAGAACGCGGCGTGGCTCGCGGCGCGCATCCTCGGCATCACCGACAGCGCGGTTGAGAAGCGCCATCTCGAGAAGCGAGCGGCCCTCGCGACGTGACCGCAAGGAAATCGTCGCGCCTGCGCCTGCTCGACACGACGTTTCGCGACGCGCAGCAATCCCTGCTCGGCGGCAGCCTGCGGGGCGACGAGATCGTGCCCGTCGCGGCCAAGATGGATGCCATCGGGTTCGTCGCGATGGAGGCCTTCGGCGGCGCCACCTTCGAAACGCAGGTGCGTCGGCGCGAAGATCCCTGGGCCTACCTACGCAAGCTGAACAAGGCCACGCCGAACACGCCGCTGCAGGCATTGATCCGGGGCCAGAACCTGGTCGCCAATCGCAACTTCGCCGATGACGTCGTCGAGCTCTTCATCAAGCATTCCGCCAAGAACGGTGTGGACGTGTTCCGCGTTTTCGATCCGCTCAACGACCTCCGCAACATGGAGGCCGCGATCGGCGCGGCGTTGAAAGCCAAGAAGAAGGTGCAGGGCACGCTCTGCTACGCGGTCTCTCCCGCGCACAGCCTCGAGCTCTGGTGCTCGGTGGCGAAGGGATTGGTCGACATGGGCTGCCACGAGGTCGTCGTCAAGGACACCTCGGGGCTGCTCAGCCCGCAGGCGACGTGGGAGCTGGTGACCGCGCTCAGGGAAGTGGCCAAGGTCCCGATCGACGTCCACTCGCACTGCTCCAGCGGCATGGCGCCGATGGCATACATGGCCGCGGTCGAAGCGGGCGCCGAGATCCTCGACGTCGCCATGTCGCCGCTCGCCTGGGGTACCTCCCAGCCCGCGGCCGAGAGCGTCATCGCGGCGCTGCAGGGCGGCGAGTACGACACGGGTCTGGACCTCGACAAGATGTGGGACGTCCAGCACGACGTCGAGTCGCTCAGGCGAAAACATGCCGACGAGCTGAGCCCGGTGGCGGATCGCGTCGACGCGAGCATCCTCCGCTACCACATGCCCGGCGCCACCCTCGAGGACATCCACCACCAGCTCGACGCGCATGACGCTGCCGGCCGCCTCGCCGAGGTGCTCGAAGAGGTCAGCCGCGTCCGCCTCGAGCTCGGCTACCCGCCCCTGGTTGCCCCCATCCGGCAGATGATCGCTACGCAGGCGGTCTACAACGTCATCGGCGGAGAGCGCTACGCGACCGTGACGCAGGAGCTCAAGGACTACCTGCAGGGTCTTTACGGACGGCCGCCTGTCCCCGCCGACCCCGAGCTTCGCCGCCTGGTCCTCGGCCGCGAGGAGCCTATTACCATCCGGCCGGCTGACCTGCTCGAGCCTCAGGTCGAGGCGGCGCGTCAGCATCTGAGGAAGATGAACCTGGACACGAGCGACGATTCGGTGCTGATCCAGCTGCTGTTTCCGAACCTCGCGATCGACTACTTGCGCGATCCGACGCCCGCCCGTGAAAACAAGCACCCAGCTGCGGTGACCTCGGCAGACCCGCCCGCGCCTGCCCCAGGTGCGGCGCCGGCGCCCGCACCACCGCCTGCTGCCGCGGCGCAGTCGCCCGGCGCGGAGTTCGAGGTCGAGGTGGAGGGCGAAGTGTTCAAGGTGCGCGTCAGTGGCGCCGGAATGGTCGTCATCCCCGCCATCGGATCGGCCGCGCCCGCCACGAACCCCGCGCCGCCCAGGACCGGAGAGGGCACCGTGATCGCGCCGATGCAGGGTCTGATCGTCAAGATCCCGGTCAAGCCCGGCGACGCCGTCAAGCTCGGAGATGTTGTCGCCGTCCTGGAGGCGATGAAGATGCAGAACGACATCGTCACCACCGTGGCCGGAACCGTGCGCGAGGTTTACGTAAAAGAGGGCGAGGTCGTGAGCCCGTCACAGCCTTTGCTCGCGGTCGGATGAAGGGCAAGCTTTTTACCAAGGTCCTCGTCGCCAATCGAGGCGAGATCGCGATTCGCGTCATGCGGGCGTGCCGCGAGCTCGGCATCGCGACCGCGGCCGTGTATTCCGACGCGGATCGCAACGCGATTCACGTGCGCTATGCGGATGAGGCGCATCACATCGGCGGCGCCGCGCCATCCGATTCGTACCTGCAGCTCGATCGGATCGTCAAGGTCGCCCACGACTGCGGCGCCGAAGCCATCCACCCGGGCTACGGTTTCCTCTCTGAAAAAGCGGCCTTTCCAGACGCCTGCGACGCGGCGGGCATCAAGTTCATCGGGCCCCCCGGCTCGGCGATGCGCGCACTCGGTTCCAAGCTGGCGGCGCGCAAGCTGGCGGTCGAGAACGGCGTCCCCGTCACCCCTGGAAGCGGCGCGATCTCTGACCCGGAGGCCGCGCTTGCGGCCGCCAGGCAGATTGGACTCCCCGTAATGGTCAAGCCCTCCGGGGGCGGCGGAGGCATCGGCATGAAGGTGGTCGAGTCGGAGGACGAGCTGGCCGGGGCGATCGAAAGCAGCGCGCAGGCGGCGCGATCCGCCTTCGGCGATCCGACGATCTACATCGAGCGCTATGTGCGCAAGCCAAGGCACATCGAGATCCAGGTCGTCTGCGACAGCCACGGCAGCGCTGTGCACCTCGGCGAGCGCGAGTGCTCGATCCAGCGCCGCCACCAAAAGATCATGGAGGAGACTCCGTCGCCTGCGATCACGCCGGAGATCCGCTCCGCGATGGGCGAAGCGGCCATCAAGGCGGCCAAGGCCGCGGGCTACGTCAACGCCGGGACCGTCGAGTTCATGTTCAGCGACGGCGAGTTCTTCTTCCTCGAGGTCAACGCGAGGCTTCAGGTGGAGCATCCGATCACCGAGGCAGTCACGGGCATCGACCTGGTCAAAGAGCAGATCCGGGTCGCAGCCGGCCTCCCCCTCAGCTTCGCGCAGGACGACGTTTCATGGACCGGGCATGCGATCGAGATGCGCATCAACGCCGAGGATCCGGCGCGCAAATTCATGCCCAACCCGAAGCGGATCGCGCGCTGGGTCGCGCCGGCGGGACCCGGCGTTCGCGTCGACTCAGGATTCGGACCCGGCTCCGACGTGCCGCCGAACTATGACTCGCTGGTCGCCAAGCTCATCGTCCACGGATCCGATCGCGCCGAGGCGATCGCCCGCGCGACCCGGGCCCTGCGCGAGTTCGTGGTCGTTGGACCGGCGACCACGATCAGCTACCACCGCGCCATCCTCGACAGCCCAGACTTTCGCTCCGGCAACCTGAGCACTCGATTCATAGACGATCATCCCGAGCTGGTGGAGAAGGCGAAGCAGCTCGCCGGCGACGTGTCGCCGTTCGATTACGGCCCCGATCCCCGGCACATCGCTGCGGCCGCCGCCGCGGTGGCCGCTATCACGCAACGAACCTGAGCAAGCTCTCGCATCCGTCCGGCGGCCGGCCGTTCGAGGTCGTGAGCACATCGATCGCGGGGCGCTCTGGGCCGTTCGTGCTGAGAGAGGACATCATTCGGTTTCCGGACGGCACGGAAGCGACCTATTCCGTCGTCCGCAACCCGGACTCCGCGTTCGTCGTCCCCTACTTCGACAACGCCGACACCGTGCTCGTGCGCCAGTGGCGCCACGCATGGGACGAATCGTCGTGGGAGGTGCCGGCCGGGACCGTCGACCAGGGCGAGGATGCGATGACATGCGCGCGTCGTGAGCTGGCCGAGGAGACGGGCCTCATCGGGACGCGCTATAGGTCGCTCGGCGTGGTGCACGGCGCGGCGTTCCTCACCGGACTAGCCCACATGTTCCTTGCCGAGGGGATCACGGCCACGGATCGCAATCCCGAAACCTATGAGCAGGACATGGAGGTGCTGAGGCTGCCTTTCGTCGAAGCGCTGCATGCTGCTCTCGACGGTGGCATCGCCCACTCGGGTTCGGTCACCGCCCTCGTGCGAGCGGCCCGCGCGCTGAACCTGCTCTAGCTCGAGGGTGTCGGGCTGGGCGAAGCCTGCGGCTCCGGCGACGGGCTCTCGCTCTGACGCTTGTCACCGGCTTTGGAGGCATCCGGGCCCACGAAGGTGAGGTCGTACTCCACGGCGATGTTGTTGCCGCCCACGTCCTGGACTGTCGACAGCACCACCAGCTTGTAAGTCTTGCCCGGCTTGAGGTCGAGCCCGCTGATCGAAACGGTGCGGCTCACGTAAACGGGAGTGGTACCGATTTGCTTGCCCTTGCTGTCGAGGATGATGACGCCGGCCGGCACTGTGGCCGCCTGCAGGTCGCTGTCGAACGTGATCTTGACGATGCCCGGCGAGACTTCGACGCTCACGACCTCCGCTCCCTTGCCCAGCGTCAAAACGGGACCGGTCGTGGAGTTATGGACAAGGAACTGCTGGCTGCCTTCGGTACGCACGAGGGTCAGCGTCTCCTCATACGTGCTGACGTCGCGCTTTTCGTGGGAGAAAACGAGCCGCACGACGAACTGAGCCGTGTCAGGTTGGGTGCCCGTGATCTCTTGAGTCAGCAGGTAGTAGCGGGAGAAGCTGGGGTCGCCGCCCACGAGCAGGTTGAGCGCCGGACTCGAACCGGAGTACACCTTCTTGCCGTTGTCGTCTAGCAGGGCGGTGGCCTTCTCGAGCTGGCCCGCCTTGCGGGCCTGCATGAAGGCATTCACGACCGTTGCGGCAGCATCGAGCGCCGTTGGTCTGGGGGGCGGAAGAGGCGCGGAGGCGGTGTAAAGCGCGCCTCCCCGGAAGTATGTGAAGGCAGTTCCGTTGGGCGCCCAGACGGGAAATTGGAATGTGCCCTCGGCCAGCTTGGTGAGGCCGCTGCCGTCGGGCCGGACCTCCCAGAGATCCGCGTCGCTGCCGAGGATGATCTCGTCCAGGCTCGACCAGCTCGGCGCACCGGTCGGAAGGGTCGTAATCGATTTCCCAAACAGGTCGGATGTAACCACTGCCTGCGGGCCCGAGTACATGACGCCGGTTCCGTCTGGCGACCAGCCCAGGAACTGCGCATTCGGAAC
Organism: Actinobacteria bacterium 13_1_40CM_66_12; assembly: GCA_001917895.1. Next base: position 7,283 of record MNEW01000085.1, on the reverse strand, counting down.
GCCGAGCGCCACGCTGTTCCCCGTCGCCACGTCGAGCACCTTCAGCGATTGGTCCTGAAAGAAGGCGAGGTGCGAACCGTCCGGTGAAAGAGAGATGACAATGACCGTGCTGACCCCGCCGATTGTCGGGAGCGAGATCACCTTGACCTGGCCGCCTGCGCCCTGCGTGTACACGCCGTCCGCTGTAGTCCACTCCACCGCGCCCTTCGCCCATCCGACGACCAACGGCGCAGGCACCGGCGCGACCTCTGTCGTCGTCGCCGAGCCGAGGGTGAGGATCTCGATCTTGCCGTTGCGGATGTAGGCAAGCTGGTCTCCGGCCTGGGAGATGGCCGCAGAGGTGACCCCGTCCGGAACGATGACCGTGACGTCGCCGCCGGCGGCTGGCACAGAGTCGAGAGCGCTCTTGCCGCCGATGAAGTAGACGGTCGACGAGTCCGGCGACCACAGGACGTTCGAGATGCCGCCCTGCACGTTGGCGAGCAGGTGCTGGCCTGTGAGCACCCCACGTGGTGTCGGGCTCGGCGAAGGTGACGGCGTCGGAGACGGCGACGGCGGCGGCTGCGTCACGAACGTGATCGTCTTCGGTGCGCTCAGGAGCTGGCCGGACGCGGTCTTGGCACCGGGGCCGATCGTCACCTGGTACTGGGTGTTGGGGGCCAGGCCGTTGCTGGCCGGGAGGACGGCGAGCGTGTTGGCATCCCACGAGTAGGCGGAGACCGTCGTGGCGGGCGTGATCTGGACCGCCGCCTCGGTGGACGGATGGTCCATGGGCTGGTTGAACTTGACGAGGATCGGCTGCCCAAGTCTTACCGCGCTCTGGTCCGACATCGGGCTGCTGACGATGACCTCGTTGAACCCTCCCGTCGACGGGTTGACGGCGTTGAAGATGACGACGGCGGCGATGAGGACGACGCCCGCGGCGGCTCCCGCCCAGGCCAGGCCCGCGGGCCCGAACGCCCTCTGCCACCAGGGCGTTCCGCCCCCGCCCATGCCCCACGCCCGATTCATGAGCTGGCGCCGCAGGGCGGAACGGAACGCGTCGTCGAGCGGAGGATCGGACATGCGGCCCTCGCGCAGGAGCCCGGCCAGGTGCATCAGCTCCTGGTCCTGCAGGACGTCGTCGAGCTCGGGATCGTGCTGCATGCTCATTCCGCGGGCCTCAAGCTGTCGGCCTCGTCGCGAAGACGGCTGACTCCGCGGTGGATGAGGAGCTTGACGGCGCCCGGGGTCTTCCCCATGGCGACTGCGATGTCCTCGATCTTCATGTCCTCCTGGAACTTGAGCACCAGCGCGGTCTTCTGCTGCACCGGCAGAGCCTCGACGAGCGCCCAGATCCGGCGGATCTCATCCCGGTGAGCGGCCTGCTCCTCGAGCGGCGGGCCGGCGATGGAAAGGTCGTGGAAGTCTTCCAGCGGGGAGGACGGGCGCAACGTTCGGTACCGATCCGCGATGGCGTTGACCGAAATCTGGTACAGCCAGGCAGCAAAAGGACGCCCCGTGTCCTGGTATCGGGGCATGGCCTTCAGAGCCTTCATGAAGATCTCCGAAGTGACGTCCTCTGCCGCGGTTTGCTCCCTCACTCTTGAATACACGAACCTGTAAATCTGCTGAAAGTGCCGGTCGTAGAGCGCCCCGAACTGACGGGGATCCCGCTTTGCGCGCTCGACAAGCTCGCGCTCTTCGTCGCGGAGCGGGTCGCTCACTGGCCCTTCAGCCTGCTCCGGTTCAAACGGGACGCCGCTCGAACTGGTTACAGGGCATCGGCGGGCGCAAAAGGCTGCACGGAAGGCATTTAGCTGTCGATTATCGGTGGGTGCGTCGTTTCATCTCATACGCCTCTGGGATCCCACAGCATCTTGTGGGCACTTCTGCCCGATGCACAACATCTGCCGGAGGCTGGGTGGCCGGTATAATCGCGCTGTCCCCAGTGTTCATTGGGAGCCGGCGCCTTAATTGATCGAGCGATACTCTCCGCCTGCTATTCGGGCGGTCTGGGCCGACCAGCACCGGTTCGAGCTGTTCCTTCGTATCGAGATCCTGGCGTGCGAAGCCTGGGCCCGGCTGGGCCGGATCCCGGAGGCGGCGCTCCCGAAGATACGCAGGGCAAGCTTCGACGCAGCCAGGATCGCCGAGGTCGAAGCCAGCGTCGGCCACGACGTGGTCGCCTTCCTGACCGTGGTCAACGAGTCGATCGGCCAGCCCGAGGCGCGCTACGTGCACCTCGGCATGACCAGCCAGGACCTCAACGACAACGCGATGGCTGTCCAGCTCGTGGAGTCGTCCCGGATCATCGCCGGCGACTTCGGAAGCGTGCGTGAGGCTGCGGCGGTGCTGGCGGTCCGTCATCGCAAGACGTTGATGGCCGGCAGGACTCATGGCGTCGTCGCCGAGCCGACGACGTTCGGTTTCAAGGTCGCCGGTTGGGTGGCCGAGATCGACCGTGCTCTTGCGCGCTTGAAGTTCGCCACCGACGAGGTCGCGGTGGGACGTGTCAGCGGCGCCGTGGGCACGCATGCGACCGTCGACCCCCGAGTCGAGGATTACGTGTGCGACGAGCTCGGACTGAAGCCAGATCCCGCTTCGACGCAGGTGATCGCCAGGGACCGCCACGCAAACTTCATGTCGGCGCTTGCGCTCGCGGCGGGGACCCTGGAGAGGATCGCCACCGAGATCCGCCACTTACAGCGCAGCGAGGTGGGAGAGGCGTTCGAGCCCTTCGGCAAAGCGCAGAAGGGAAGCTCCGCGATGCCGCACAAGCGCAACCCGGTCATGACCGAGCGCGTGTGCGGTCTTGCGCGTGTCGTGCGCGGCCATCTCGTTACCGCGCTCGAGAACACGGCACTCTGGCACGAGCGCGACATCAGCCACTCGTCCGCTGAGCGGATCATCTTCCCCGACGCGTGCGCTGCGATCGATTACATGGCGCTCGAGATGACCAAAGTGCTGGCAGGTCTGGAAGTACGGCCCGAGCGCATGCTGCGCAATCTTCAGTTCGGTGGGGGCGTCGCGTTCTCGCAGCGAGTCCTCCTCGCACTGGTCGAGAGCGGAATGTCGCGCGAGGATGCGTACCTGGTGGTGCAGAAGGCTGCGATGCAAGCCCTCGAAGGCGACGGCCCGGGTTTCCGTGCGCTGCTCGAGAAGGACGCCGAGGTCATGGAGCGCATCGGTGAACGCCTCGATGAGGTGTTCGATCCCTGGACGGGCCTGGAGCACACCGACCTGGCATATGAACGACTTGGCTTGGGCGTGAAGGCTCGATGATCGCTGGGCCCGCGGTCACCGAGACCGACCTTCCACTCAAACTGTTCTCTCGCGGCAAGGTTCGGGATACGTATGAGCTGGGCGCGGACCGGCTGCTGATGGTGGCGACGGATCGCATCTCCGCTTTCGACCATGTCCTTCCCAACGGAATCCCGGACCGCGGCAAGGTCCTGACTCAGCTTTCGATTTACTGGTTCTCACAGACACATTCGTTTCAGGAGAACCACCTGGTTTCGGGGATGGTCCCCGACCTCCCGGCGGCGCTGCGTGACAGGCGCGCCGACCTCGCCGGCCGATTCATGATCGTGCGCAAAGCGAAACGCATCGACTTCGAGTGCGTCGTGCGCGGATACCTGGCCGGCAGCGCTTGGAAGGAGTACCAGGATTCGCACACGCTGGCCGGCGAGGAGATGCCGCCGGGCCTTCGCGAGAGCGAGCGGCTCGCCTATCCGACGTTCTCGCCGGCAACGAAGGCCGCAAGCGGCCACGACGAGAACATCACTTTCGACCAACTGAAGAAGGAGGTCGGCGACGAGCTGGCGAAAAAGCTTCGCGACGCGAGCCTGGAGCTGTACAAATTCGCCTCCACGCTCGCCGAGCGTCGCGGACTGATCCTGGCCGACACGAAGTTCGAGTTCGGGACGATCGACGACGACCTGGTTCTCATCGACGAGGCGCTGACTCCGGACAGCTCGCGCTACTGGGAGGCGGCGACTTACCAGATCGGCACGTCGCCGCAGTCGTACGACAAGCAGTTCGTTCGCGACTGGCTCACGCGGTCTGGCTGGGACAAGGAGTCCGAACCGCCCCGGCTGCCGGACGACATCGTGGCGCAAACACGCGAGCGGTATCTCACCGCCTACCATCGGTTGGTCGGCAAGCCCCTGTTCCCACCCAAGGCGCGCAACGAGTGAGGGCGACAGCCCGGGTCATCGTCACACCCAAACCTGTCGTCAACGACCCGCAGGGACTCACCGTCAAGCAAGGATTGGTGACGCTCGGTTTCCGCGAGGTCGAAGACGTCCGCATCGGCAAGTACATCGAGCTGAGCCTGGAAGCGGAGACCATGCACGAGGCACGGGAGCGTGTCGAAGCGATGTGCCGCCAGCTGCTGGCCAACCACGTGATCGAGGACTTCCACTTCGAGCTGGATCACGAAAGGCATCACCTATGAGTGGCCCGCCCCCGAAGTTGCACGCATCTTCGCGTCCTAGTCGGTCGGGCGCCGTCTCACCCCACGGAATCTGGCGATTCCGCGGGGACCCCGAGAGAGGCGCTGAAGCCTGCGTCGCCTCCTGCGCGCGTTCGGTCAGCAGCCCCGCACGATGCGGGGGCCCCAGCAGGTATGCGCTCCCTCACGTGCTCGTCGGCTCCTTGGCTCCGGCCGCCGAGGCCGCGAATCTGCGGCAAAGCTCGAGGTCGGGCCACTCATGAAGTTTGGCGTGGTTGTTTTTCCAGGCACGTGGTCGGACCGCGACTGCGGTTGGGTTATCGACCAGGTCGTCGGTGCGCAGCTCCAGTACCTGTGGCACAAGGACGCCGACCTCAAAGGCTGCGACTGTGTCATCCTGCCCGGCGGTTTTGCCTACGGCGACTACCTCCGCACGGGAGCGATCGCGAGATTTGCCCCGGTCATGGAGCAGATCGGAGAGTTTGCGGATCGCGGCGGGCTCGTGTGGGGCATCTGCAACGGTTTCCAGATCCTCTGCGAGGCGGACCTCTTGCCCGGGGCGTTGATACGCAATGCCTCGCTCGAGTACCGCTGCGAATGGACCAACCTCGTCATGGCGAGGGCAGCTACTTCGCCGAACCTGCGGTGCTGTCACGACTCGAGCAGAACGGCCAGGTGGTCTTTCGTTACTGCGATGCCGGCGGCCGCGTCGTACCCAGCGCCAACCCGAACGGCTCGCTGCACAACATCGCGGGCATCATCAACAAACGCGGCAACGTGCTCGGCATGATGCCTCACCCGGAGCGATGCGCCGAACCCGAGCTTGGCGGCGCCGACGGGCTCAAGCTGTTCCGCTCAGTCGCGGGCAGTGCGTTGAAGGTCCTGGTCTCTTGAGCCTGGACACCGTCGACTCCCGACGGCTGAGAGAAGTGGCACTCACGCCCGAGGAATATCGAGCCATCGTCGAGAAATTGAAGCGGCCGCCGAATGCTGTCGAGCTCGGCATGCTCGGGGTGCTCTGGTCGGAGCACTGCTCGTACAAGTCGTCGAAGGCTTTGCTGCGGCGGCTGCCCTCGACCGGAGATGCGGTGCTGCAGGGCCCGGGGGAGAATGCCGGCGCAGTTGAGATCGGGCCCGGCTGGGCCGCGGTCTTCAAGATCGAGTCTCACAACCATCCCTCCGCAATCGAGCCCTACCAGGGGGCCGCGACCGGGGTGGGTGGCATCATCCGTGACGTGATCGCCATGGGCGCGCGGCCCATCGCGCTGCTCGACTCGCTGCGTTTCGGCCCGCTGCCGGCCTCGCGGCATCACTTCGAAGGTGTTGTGGCCGGCATCGGCGGTTACGGCAACTGCATCGGCATCCCGACCGTGGGCGGCGAGCTGTATTTCGACGAGTGTTACGCGCAGAACCCCCTCGTCAACGCGATGTGCGTCGGGCTCGTGCGGGTCGACCGGCTGATGCGTGCGCGTGCCGAGGGCACCGGCAACAGCCTGATGCTGGTCGGAGCGGACACCGGGCGCGACGGCATTCACGGCGCCTCGTTCGCCTCGCTCGAGCTCGATGAGTCGAGCTCCGAGCGCCGGCCGGCGGTGCAGGTGGGCAACCCATTCCTCGAGAAATGCCTGCTCGAGGCCTGCATGGATCTCGCGCACACCGACGCGGTGGTCGCGGTGCAGGATCTTGGCGCGGCGGGACTGACATCCTCCGTCGCCGAGTGCGCAGGTCGCGTCCCCGGAGCGGGCGCGCGCATCGACATCTCCCTTGTCCCGCGGCGAGAGCGAGGCATGACGCCGTACGACGTGATGCTGTCGGAGTCTCAAGAGCGGATGCTCGTCGTGGTCCAGCGCGGCCGAGAGTCCGAGGTCGAGCGGATCTTTCAGACCTGGGATCTCACGTCCGCCGTGATTGGCGACGTGACCGATGACGGTCATCTGACCGTCTTCGACCAAACCGACATGGTGGCGCGGCTGCCCATCGACCTGCTCACCGAAGGAGCTCCGCTCCGCCGCCTGACGGGGACATCGCCAGCGCCGCCACCCTCGCTGCATCTCGACTCTCTACCGCCGCTTGCGGATGCCGGCCAGTCGCTGCTGCGTCTGCTCGCGAGCCCGAACCTGTGCAGCAGGCGGCCTATCTTTCGCCGCTACGACCACATGGTCGGCGACTCGACCGTGGTCCCGCCCGGCGGCGACGCGGCGCTGCTGCGCATCAAGGGCACAAAGCTCGGGGTGGCGATGACCACGGACTGCAACGCCCGCTATTGCCACCTCGACCCCAACCTCGGCGCACAGCACGCGGTCGCGGAGGCGGCACGCAACATCGTCGCCACCGGGGCACGCCCGGTTGCGGTCACCGATTGCCTCAACCTCGCCAACCCCGACCGCCCGGAGGTGTACTGGCAGCTCGAAGAGACCATCGCGGGCCTCGCGCACGCGTGCCGCGCGCTGGAGGTGCCGATCGTGAGCGGGAACGTCAGCCTATACAACGACTCGGAGGGAAGCTCCCCAATCCATCCGACGCCGGTGGTCGGCATGATCGGCGTCATCGAGGACTACGGGCACCGCCTGGAGGCGGGTCTGAAGAACGAGGGGGACTTCGTCCTGCTCGTCGGCTCGAGCCACAACGACCTCGGCGGCAGCGAATACCTGAAGGTCGAGCACGGCACGGTCGCAGGTCGCCCTCCCGCTCTCGACCTGGCGCGCGAAGGGGCTGTCAATCGGCTGATCCTGGCGGCGGCCCGCTCAGGCCTGCTGCGCTCGGCGCACGATTGCGCGGATGGCGGCATGCTCGTCGCCCTCGCGGAGTGCTGCCTGCTGGGAGGCCTGGGCGTCCGGTGCCCGGCGCT
>MNEW01000022.1:4761-8405 GCA_001917895.1 Actinobacteria bacterium 13_1_40CM_66_12 | reverse complement strand
GTCATCGTCCTGGTCCTGGTGGCGGTGGTCGTCGCGGTCGGCGTGGTCACCAACCAGGATGCCCTTGCGGCGCTCGCAACGATTCTGATCTGCGGGGCGGTCATCGCCCTCTGGATCGTCAGGGGTCGCGCAAAGGCGAAGTAAGGAGAGGGGACTCTCGCGCCCCCTCCCCTCGTCCCGTCGGCCTAGGGCTTGATGTTCTGGTTGAAGCGGAACATGTTGTCGGGGTCGTACTTCCTCTTCGCCGCTATAAGCCGGTTGTAGTTCGCTCCGAAATTGGCCGGCGCGCGGCCCTGGTCATCGTCGGCGGCGAAGTTGATGTAGCCACCCTGCTCTGAGAGCGGAGCGGTCGCTTCGTAGTAATCGCGAACCCACTTGATGTTGGCCTTGTTATGAGCCTCGTCTGGCCACATGCCGGCGATGACAGTCGCGAAGTTCGCGTCACGGTGGCCGAAGGCGGTCGCGTCTGACGCCACTCGGTGGCAAGCGCCGTTGATTGGATAGATGTGCATAGTCGACGTTAGCGCTGGAACCTTCGACCCATGTTCGACGTGGGCAGCGACGGCGTCGTCCGTGAGCTCCTTGACGAAGTTTGCCTTCCAGTAGTGCTGGAGGCCCGGCGGATAGAGCGCATCGAAAGCGCTGTTGAGGGCTGGATAAGGCATCGGACCGACGTGCTCCGCCACCACCGGCGCGATGTCGTGAAATGGCTTGAGCGCTTTCTCGCCCTTGTCCAGAGGTCCGGCCCAGCACGCAACCACCAAAGCGAGTGTGTCTCCGTGGCGCTTCTCCGGGATGAAGGGCAAGGGCGGAGCGATCTGGAAGGCCGGGAAGCAACCCATCTCCTCCGGCGCATCCTTGATGTAGTCGCGATAGAAATCCAGTATGGCCTTGATGTCCTTCAGCTCGAAGAACATGGGGCCGCCGTAAATGTCCTTGACCGGGTGCAGCCGGAACTCCAGGGACGTCAACACGCCGAAGTTGCCGCCACCACCGCGGATGGCCCAAAAAAGATCCTCGTTCTCCTTCTCACTGGCGATCAGGAACTTGCCGTCCGCTGTGACGACGTCAGCTGAGACCAGGTTGTCGAGCGAAAGTCCGAATCCGCGCGCGAGGTAACCGATGCCGCCGCCAAGCGTCAGGCCGCTGACGCCGGTCGTCGAGATGATGCCGCCGGTGGTGGCCAGCCCGAACGGATACGTTGCGGAGTTGAAGTCGCCCCAGGTGGCTCCGCCTTCAGCCCTTGCGGTCCGCTTCTCCGGGTTTACGCGCACACCACGCATTCGACTGAGGTCGATGACCACCCCACCGTCACACGTACCAAACCCGGGCACGCTGTGACCGCCGCCTCGGATCGCGACTGGCAGGTCATTCTCGCGAGCAAAGTTGACCGCAGCGATCACGTCGCCCGCGTTGACGGGGCGTGTCACAACGACCGGACGCTTGTCGATCATCGCGTTGTAAACGGCGCGCGCCTGGTCGTAGCCATCGTCCTCGGCTGCGATCACATCGCCTCGCACCTGCTGCCGAAGCGTGTCGAACGTAAGAGTGATCATCCAACTCCCTCCATCACCGGTGCCGTGGCAGGCCCCAAGTGCGGCAACTATATGCCCGGACAGGGCCGCCGAACCGTCGGGTTTATCGACCCATTGGCTATTCGGACGGTTCGGGGCGGATCTCGATCTTCTTGCGGGCAGCCTCCAGGCGCTCGGTGCAGATCTTCAGGTACACACGCGCCTCGTCGACCGCCTTCAGCGCATCCTCGAGCGAAAGGTCGCCGTCCTCGAGAAGCTTCAGCTTCTGGTCGAGCCTTTCGAGCGCCTGCTCGTACGTCAGCTGCTCGCTCATGTCTCGACCTGTTCTACCCGCGCGGCCAGCCGGCCGGTTGCGAGCCGGATGCGCAGCTTGCGATCGACCGCAGTTTCGGAAGCCGACCTGACGACGGCACCAGAATCTGCGTCCTGCGTGATGCTGTACCCGCGTGACAGGACCGCATCCGGGCTGAGGGCGAGCAGCCTCTGGCGCCGATGATCGAGGCCGCGTGTCGCGATGGCGAATCGCTCGGTCAGCGCCCGCTGCAACCGATCCGCCGCGCGGCGAGATGCAAGCGCGTTCCGGCTGCGCGTCAACCGCGCCGTTGCCGCCGAGGCCAATCTGCGAGCCCGTTCGTGCAGCGATTCCTCGCGGCGCGCAACCTGCTGCATCGGGCTGAGCCGCGCCAGGTTCGCGGCCGCATGGGCGAGGCGGTCCGTACGCGCCCGGACCAACGCCGGCAGCACCTGCAGCAGCCGCGCCCTCTTCACATTCAGCTTTTCCGTTTCACGCATCACTCGTTGATTCGTTTCGCGATCCAGGCGCCGCTCGCGCTCGCTAAGCAAGGCGATCAGGTCTGCCTTCTTCGGCACGACCCGCGAGCCGGCCTCCGTGGGCGTACGCGCCTCGACATCCGCGACCATGTCGGCGACCGTGCGATCTGAGGTATGCCCGAGCGCGGTCACCACGGGCAGCCTGGAGCCAAGGATCGCGCGCGCGATAACTTCGGTGTTGAACGCATAGAGCTCCTCGAAGCTGCCGCCGCCCCGCGCGACGACTATCACCTCGGCCAGCCCTTCCTCGTTGCATCGCCGCAGCGCGCGAGACACGCTCATCGGCGCGGCCGCCCCCTGCACCTGCACCGGGTACACGACGACGCCCATGTTCGGGTAGCGCTCCCAGATGGTCTCCTGAAGATCGTGGATGACGGCCCCGGTCGGCGACGTGATCAAGGCGACCGCTTGCGGCAGGAATGGCAGCCGCCGCTTGCGCGTCGGGGCGAACGCACCCTCCACCTCGAGCCGCCGCTTCAGCTCCTCCAGGCGCGCCCGCAGCTTGCCGACGTCGTCGAACTCCACCTGGTCGGTGATGAAGCTCAGGCGCCCGGTCTTGCCGAAGAAGTCCACTCGGCCGCGGAAGATGAAGACCTGGCCGTCCTCGGGCAGCGTGGTGACGCGGCGCGCGTCGTCCGCGAACAGGACCGCGTCGAGCCGGCTCACTCCATCCCGAATCGTGAAGTTGTAGTGGCCGCCGGCACCCTGCTTCATTCCGCTCACCTCGCCCTTCACGAGTAGAGCCGTGAGCGGGCGCAGCTCGCGCCGGATCTCGTTGGCGAGCTCGGTGACGGTGTACGGGCGCTGCGCTTCTTCGGGCCGGATCATCGTGGCTAGAGCTTACGGATCAGACGGATCGCCCGAAAATCATCCCCCGATCTGGGACATGTTCTTGGCGGGCTTGATGAACCCGGGCTGGTTGATCAGGTGCCCCTCTTCCTTGCGCCACACCGCGGTTTCGATCACGCGCTCAAGGTGTTCGTCAGAGACACCCGAGCGAATGAGCTCGCGCAGCGGCGTCTCCTGCAGCGAGAACAAACAGGTGCGTAGTCCGCCCTCGGCGGTGAGGCGGATGCGGTTGCAGGTCGTGCAGAAGGCCTGGCTCACCGAAGAGATGAAGCCGACGCCACCGGGCGCTCCATCGGCGAACTTGAAGCGGGTGGCCGGTCCCGGCCGCGGATCATTGACCGGCTGCAGAGGAAACAGGTCCTCGATCTGCTCCTGGATTCGCCTGCTGGGAACCACCTGGTCGACGGTCCAGATGTTGTCGCCGTCCAG
>MNEW01000022.1:0-4653 GCA_001917895.1 Actinobacteria bacterium 13_1_40CM_66_12 | reverse complement strand
CGAGTGAACGCGTCGCTGCGCGCGATCTCGTGGAAGCGGTCCATGTGCAGCGTGTCGAGCGAGATGTTGATGCGCTTGAGGCCGGCGTCTTTGAGCAGCTGCGCCTTCTCGCGCAGGAGGACGCCGTTGGTCGTCATCGTGATGTCGAGCGTGGGGTCGATGTCGTTGATCATCCCGACCAGCTCTTCGACCTTGACGCGCACCAGCGGCTCGCCGCCGGTGATGCGGATCGTGCGCACGCCATAGTTCTCGACAAAGAGGCGCGCGAGGCGGGCGATCTCCTCGAAGCGGAGCAGATCTTCTCGCTTCAGCCATTTGAGACCTTCGGCAGGCATGCAGTAGATGCAGCGGAAGTTGCAACGGTCGGTGATCGAGATCCGGAGGTCGTCGGCAACCCGGCCGTAGGAGTCGCGAAGCTTGGCCGCCCCCATATGGCGGATCATAGACGGCGTGGGTTACGAGCAGATCCTGGTTGCGGTCGAGGCCCCAATCGCCATAGTCACCCTGAACCGCCCCAAGGTCCTGAACGCACTCAGCCCGGAGCTCATCGGCGAGGTCAACCAGGCCCTCCGCGAGCTAGATATGGACGGACATCGGCGATATGGCCGAGCGCACCGCGGTGGAGCAGCTGAGTCGCGACCAGACCGGACGCTGGGCGGGCATCGCCGCTTTCACCAAGCCCCTCATCGGCGCCGTCAACGGCTACGCGTTGGGTGGCGGGTGCGAGCTCGCGTTGATGTGCGACATGATCATCGCCGGCGATTCCGCCCGATTCGGGCAGCCCGAGATCAACCTGGGGATCATTCCCGGCGCCGGCGGCACGCAGCGATGGCCGCGAACCGCGGGCAAGTACGCCGCCATGGAAGCCGTGCTGACCGGAGCCGCGATCACCGCGGCGCGGGCCAAGGAGCTCGGCATCGCCAACAAGGTCGTGCCGGCAGAGATGACGATCGAGGTCGCCAAGCGCATCGCGCGCCAGCTCGCCGAGAAAGCTCCGCTGGCGCTGCGGATGGCCAAGGAGGCCGTGCTCAACGCATTCGACTCGCCGCTCGCGGAGGGTCTCGTCGCTGAGCGCAAGAGCTTTTACTTCCTGTTTTCGACAGAGGACCAGAAGGAAGGGATGCGCGCATTTCTCGAGAAGCGGAAAGCAGTCTTCAAAGGAAGGTAAGCAGATGGCCACTGGCGTCGAAGAGCACGTCATCGTCCACGTCCACGACGGGGTGGGGTTGATCCGGCTCAACCGGCCCGAGAGGATGAACGCCATCGGCGCGCTCACTCGCAAGCAGCTGGGCGAGGCCATCAAGCAAGCGGAGCGTGACGACGCTGTGCGTGTGGTTGTGCTCACCGGAACAGGCCGCGCGTTCTGCTCGGGCGCCGACGTCACCGAGATGGTGACTGAAGGCGGCGGCGGGATGCGTACGCCGGAGGACGTCGGCAATGTCCTCCGCAACGAGTACATGCCGATGCTCACGCGCCTGCGCACGATGCCCAAACCCGTGATCGCCGCCATGAACGGACCCGCGGCCGGAATCGGCGCCAGCTACGCGCTCGCGTGCGACATCCGCATCGCGACGCCCGAGGCGTACCTACTCGAGGCGTTCGTGAACATCGGGCTTGCGCCCGACGGCGGCGTCAGCTGGCTGCTTCCCCGCATGGCCGGCACGGGCGTCGCCTACGAGATGTTCTTTACGGGCCAGCCACTGTCAGCAATCGACGCTCATCGGCTCGGCCTCATCAACCGCGTGGTGCCGGCAGATCAGCTCGAGGCGGAGGTGCGCGAGCTCGCCAACCATCTCGTCACGCAGCCGCGACAGGCCATGGCCGCCGCCAAGCGGGCGGTCAACCACGCGCTGGAATCGTCCTACGAGGAAGCCTTGGAATTCGAGTCGTACCTGCAGGAAGCGCAGGCTTGGAGCCCCGAATTCGCCGAGGGCGTGCAGAAGTTCCTTGCGAGGCGATCCCAGAAATAGTGGGCGAGCTGCGGCAGGCCGTCATCGTCGCGACCGCCCGGACGCCGATGGGCAGGTACGGTGGCCAGCTGAAGGACGTGCGCCCGGACGACCTGGCCGCGGTCGTGCTGAAAGAGGCATGCGAACGAGCGCATGTCAAACCGGCCGAGGTCGAGGACGTCATCCTCGGCTGCGCCAACGGCGCGGGCGAAGACAACCGCAACGTCGCGCGCATGGCGCTGCTGCTGGCGGGATTCCCGGTCGAAGTGCCGGGCCAGACCGTCAATCGCCTGTGCGGATCGGGCATGCAGGCGGCGATCGCGGCGGCGCGCGAGATCCAGACCGGATCGGCCGACATCGTGATCGCCGGCGGGGTCGAAAGCATGACGCGCGCGCCGTGGGTGATGCCCAAGCCAGATGGAGCGTTTCCTCGAGGGCCGCAAACCGCTTATGACACCGCCCTCGGGTGGCGGCTCGTCAATCCCAAGATGGCCGAGATGTACGGAACGCTGCAGATGGGGGAGACCGCCGAGCGCGTCGCCCAGAAGTACGAGGTTTCGCGCGAGGACCAGGACGCATTCGCTTTGCGCAGCCACCAGCGGGCCATCGCTGCGCAGAGCTCCGGCCGGTTGGCGGAAGAGATCGTTCCCGTGGTGGCGCCCCAGCGCAAGGGCGAGCCGGTGCGGATCACTGATGATGAAGGCCCGCGCGCCGACACCTCGCTCGAGGCCCTGGCCCGGCTCAAGCCGGCGTTCGCAGAAAACGGTTCGGTAACCGCCGGCAACTCCTCACCGCTCAACGACGGCGCCACGGCGCTGGTTTTGATGTCGGAGAACAAAGCGCGCGAACGCAACCTGCAGCCGCTGGCGCGATTCGTCGCGGCGGCGCCCGCCGGCGTCCATCCCGACTACATGGGCATCGGACCCGTGCCTTCGTCCATGAAGGCGCTGGACAAAGCTGGTCTGCAGGCGTCCGACATCGATATCGTCGAGCTCAACGAGGCCTTCGCGTCGCAGTCACTCGCGTGCATGCGCCTGCTTGGCCTCGACGAGGACAAGGTGAACGTCAACGGAGGGGCCATCGCGCTCGGACATCCGCTCGGCAGCAGCGGGGCGAGGCTGGTGAGTACCCTGGTGCGCGAGATGACGCACGGCGACGCGGAATTCGGGCTGGCCACGATGTGTATCGGGGTCGGACAAGGCATCGCGTCCATCTGGCAGAGGATCTAGGCTTCTGGGAGAGCGGGACCCAGCTGCCGTGCGCACGATGTTCGATCGCATCGCGCGGCGATACGACCTCGTCAACACGGTCCTGTCGGCGGGAACCGATGCCGGTTGGCGGCGCAAGGCCGCGCGCCTGACACAGCTGAAAGCCGGAGGTACCGCGCTAGACGTGGCTTGCGGCTCGGGCAAGCTCACGGCGCTGCTCGCTCGAATCGCGGGCCCGGCGGGACGTGTGGTCGGCCTCGACTTCAGCCCGAAGATGCTGGACGTCGCGCGGGCCGAGCATCCCGGAGTCGAGTTCCTCGAAGGAGACGCGCTGAACCTTCCTTTCGAGGATGGCGGTTTTGACACGAGCACCATCGCCTTCGGCCTGCGCAACCTCGCCGATCCGGTCCGCGGCCTGCGCGAGATGCTTCGGGTCGTCAAGCCGCAGGGGCGTGCGGTGGTGCTGGAATTCGCGCGGCCTCCGAAGGGACCGATCGGCACTGCTTATCGGGTCTACCTGAAGACTTTGCTGCCGGCCATCGGCGGCGTGGTTTCCGGCCAGCCGTCCGCATATCGATATCTCAGCGACACGATCGACTCATACCGCTCGGCGGATGAGCTGCGAGCACTCGCCGAGGTAGCCGGTTGGAAGGACGTCCGCTACGTCGGAATGGCGGCGGGGACCGTCGGCGTCCTGTCAGGCGGTTCGGTCGACGGCCGAGCGGGCTAGGCTCACGAGCGTCGGCCGCAGGCCGTCGAGCTCGATCGACTCGATCTCTCGCAGCGCCTCGTCGACCAGGCCGCGCGCCTCGTCGCCGACTCGCCGCAGCGCATCGCTCGACGCGACGAGCTCGGCGACCCGGCCCACCTCTTTGTCTCCCAGCGAGCCCGCGAGCAGGCGCCGCACTTCCGGTCCGACCGAGCGGTCCTCCGCGGCGTAGATGAGCGGCAGCGAAAGGACGCGCTGCCGGATGTCGAGGCCCACGGGTTTGCCGGAGTTCGGGCTGAAGTCCACCATGTCGTCGGCCATCTGGAACGCGACCCCGAGCCGGTCGCCATAACGCTTCAGCGCCCCGACGACCTCGGGGGGCGCATTGGAAAGCAACGCGCCAGACGCGCACGCGGCAGCGAAGAGCGCAGCGGTCTTGCCGCGTACGACACGCAAGTAAGAGTCGTGGTCGCCGGGGAACGCTCCGCGCAACGCCACGTCGTCCATCTGCGACGCGCAGATGGCCTCCAGGGCTTCGGCCATGGTCGTCGTCACACCGCTGTTGCCGATCTCGGCGATCAAACGCGTCGCCTTGGCGAAGTAGTAATCACCAACAGCGATTGCGCGCTCCGCTCCCTCGGCGGCCGCAACCGTGGGCCGTCCGCGCCGGTGTGTGGACTCGTCGACGTAGTCGTCGTGAATCAAGGTCGCGTTGTGCAGCAGCTCGACCGCCGCGGCGAGAGATGTCGCTTGCAGCGGATCGCGCCGCGGGCCGATCTGTGACGTC
>MNEW01000007.1 GCA_001917895.1 Actinobacteria bacterium 13_1_40CM_66_12 | reverse complement strand
CAGCCACGCCACGCCGATTCCTGCCGCGACCCAGCCCATGCCCTCGCCCAGGTCGGAGACCAGAGAGATGTAGCGGTCGCTTTGGGGCGAATGGGGAAGACCGTGAATGGCTTCGAACACGCGCCTGTCCACCGATGGCGGAAGGATCTGGGGCGGCGTAATGATGGGGTCCATACATAAACGGTAACGCTGGTTTTGAGGCTCGTACCGGGGCGCGGCGTTCTATTTAGATGAGGAAACTCCTCGGCAGCTGGCTGCCGATTCGCGTTCTGATGGCGTACGGCGAAAGCCAGGCCGGCCAGTACGCCCTTGCGATGGCGTTCAGCTGCATGCTCGCGATGTTTCCGCTGGTGCTGGCCGTCCTCTCGCTGGTGGGTTTCGCCGTCCGCGACCCGGCCACCGAGGCAAAGGCACAGATGTTGATCGTCAATCTGTTCCCCGGCGGCGCGCAGCCGCAGCTGCTCGACGCTCTGTACGGGGTGAAGAGGTCGGCAGGATGGATGGGCCTGCTGTCCATCGCCGGCCTGCTGTGGAGCGCCGGCAGCATCTTCTCGACCATGGAGTTCGCGTTCGCTCAGATTTTCGGGACGAAGCAGCGAGACATGTTGAGGCGGAAGCTGATGGGCCTCGCGATCATGGTCCTGCTCGTGGTTGCGGTTGGCGTCACCGTCGCGGCGAACGCGGTGGCGGCGCTGTTCCCCCTCGCCTGGGTGTCCGGGTTCTTGATCGGATCCGCGGTCATGGTCGGATTACTGGTGATGCTCTATCGGTTCGTGCCGAACCGGACCTTCGAAGTGCGTGACGTGGTTCCTGGGGCAGTGCTCGCGGGGATCATGATCGAAGTGTTCTCACTCGGCTTCCCTCTTTATGTGAGGCTGGCGGGAGGTTTCAACACTTACGGCGCGCAGTTCGGCCTCTTCTTCCTGCTCGCCGCCTGGTTCTACGTGGTCTGTGAGCTGATCCTGCTGGGTGCGGTGTACAACCGGTTCCGGCTCGACCAGCCGACAGCCAACGGTCTGCGTAGTCGCGACGGGAGTAGGCGTTACCAGATCGGAGGAAATTGATTCATCACCAGCGCAAACACCATCCTGAGGTGATCCGGGAGGTATGAAATGGCAGCGAAGAAAAGCAGAGTTCTGAGCACGCGCCAGAAGAACAGGCTGCCGGCCGAGCGCTTCGCGTTCACGAAGGAGCGCAAGGAGCCGATCACGGATGCGCGCCACGTGCGCAACGCCGTGGCGCGATTCGACCAGGTCGAGGGCGTCACTGATGATGAGCGCGACGCCGCGTGGAAGCGCATCCGGGCCGCGGCGCGCAAGTTCGGCGTCGAAATCCACGTGCAGGGATGGCGGTCGTTGATGAAGTAGTCTCGCGCTGGAATGGACGGGTCCAGCCAGCGCACCGCCTCGACGCTCGAGTTCCTCGAAGGCTCGCGTTCAGGCATCCGCTATGACGCCGATCACCTGCGAGGCACAGATCCTGCTGATGGTCGAACCCTGCTTGCACGCTACGACCTCGCCGCGGTTCGCGATCGCCTGACACCGGACGTCATCGCCGGCCGGCGGCGCGGCGTGTGGCGATGGGAGGAGCTGCTTCCCGTGCGCGTGCGATCGTTCATGACCACTCTTGGCGAGGGCGGCACCCCTCTGCTGCCGCCAGGCCGACTGGCCTCGAAGCTCGGATTGCGCGGGCTACACGTCAAGGCGGAGAGCGTGAATCCGACCGGGTCCTTCAAGGCGAGGGGAATGGCGGTCGCGGTGAGCCGGGCGGTCGAGCTCGGCGCCACTCACCTCGTGGCTCCTTCGGCCGGCAACGCGGGCGGCGCGTTGGCGGCATACGCGGCGGCCGCCGGCATACAGGCGACAGTCGTGATGCCCGCGGACGCTCCGATCGCCAACCAGCAAGAGGCGGCGATCTGTGGTGCGCGCGTGATCCTCCTGGACGGCCTCATCTCCGACTGCGGCAAGCTGGCCCGTCTTATCGCCGAGCAGACCGGCGCGTTCGACATGGCAACGCTTCGCGAGCCGTACCGCGTCGAAGGCAAGAAGACGCTCGGCTTCGAGCTGGCTGAAGACTTCGGCTGGAGCCTGCCTGACGCCGTCGTCTATCCAACCGGCGGTGGAACCGGGCTCGTTGGAATGTGGAAAGCGTTCGACGAGCTGGAGGCGATCGGCCTCATCAGCTCGACGAGGCCGCGCATGTATGCGGTGCAGGCGGACGGCTGCGCGCCGATCGTGCGCGCTTTCGAGCAAGGGGCGGAGTTCGCCGAGCCATGGCCCCACGCGGTGACGCGCGCCGCCGGCATTCGCGTGCCCTCGGCTCTCGGCGATCACCTGATCCTCGATTGCCTCCGACGATCCGGAGGAGGCGCGCTCGCTGTTCCCGAGACCGAGATCGATTCGATGCAGGCGTTCGCCGCGCGCGCGGGCGCCGGCTACCTGAGCCTCGAATCGGCCGCGGCCCTGGCGGCGCTGCCAGTCCTGCTGGGACAAGGGCTGATCG
Organism: Actinobacteria bacterium 13_1_40CM_66_12; assembly: GCA_001917895.1. Next base: position 11,914 of record MNEW01000007.1, on the reverse strand, counting down.
ACGCCGGCGAGCGGGTGACATTGTTTGACACCGGCGCAGGGTTCAAGTCCGAGGCGCGGTCGATGGAGCGTCCGGCAGTCGTACCGAACGACCCCGACGCGTGGCCCCATATGATGACCCTTCGGTGAGGGGACTTCTCTTGTGGTGCGCGCAGAATTCCTGGCTGTCCGAGCACGTGCCTCAATGGGGCTTCGTCAAGCGGGCCGTGAAGCGGTTCATGCCGGGTGAAGACTTCGACTCGGCGCTCAAGGCATCGGTGGCGTTCAAGACCCTCGGCATCGGAGCGGTCTTCTCGAAGCTCGGCGAGAACATCAAGGCAATGTCGGACGCCACCGCCGCCGTCGAGCATTACGAAATGGTCCTGAAGACGGCCTCCGAAGCCGGCCTCGAGCCTGAGATCTCCGTCAAGCCCACGCAGGTCGGTCTCGATATCGACCCCGATGCGACGTTTGCGAACCTGAACCGGCTGGCCGAAGCCGCCGCGCGCGCCAAGGGCTTCCTCTGGATCGACATGGAGGGGAGCGCCTACACGGACCGGACGCTCGACCTCTACAACCGCGTCCACTCGAGGCACCCTGCCGTCGGCGTCTGCCTGCAGGCCTACCTCTACCGCACTGCTGCGGATGCGTACCGGATGCTGACCTTCAAGCCGGCCATCAGGCTCGTCAAAGGCGCGTATGCGGAGCCCGCGGATCGCGCGTTCCCCGCCAAGCGCGATGTGGATGCCAACTACCTGGCGCTGTGCGCGCTGATGCTGCCTGACGCTAACCGAGGGCGCCTGCGCCTGGTCCTGGCAACGCACGACATTCCGCTGATCGACCGCATCGCGCGATTCGCCGACGCCATCGGCATGGACCGTCACCAGCTCGAGGTGCACATGCTCTACGGCATCCAGTCGGCGCAGCAGGTGCGGCTTGCGGCGGAGGGCTATCGCGTCAAGGACCTCATCGCGTACGGCGACGCGTGGTACGCGTGGTACCTCAGAAGGCTCGCCGAGCGCCCCGCGAACGTGATGTTCGTCGCGCGACAGATGATCGGCTAAGCGGCCTTAGTCATGAAGATGTCGAACTCGATGGTGACCTGTGGGTCGACGGTGGTGAACGGCACCGAGGGCGGTGTCACCCCGTAGTCCGTCATCACGATCGACACGCTCCCCGCGACCTCGACCTTGCTTCCAGACAGCTGAGCCTTGGCCGAGGCCGTCACGTCCTTCGTGACCCCGTGGATCGTCAGCTTGCCCGGCAGCGAGAGATCGACCGGGCCCGACGTGGATCCGGTCACCGAAACCGACGATGCGGTGAAAGTGGCGCTCGGAAACTGCTGCAGGTTCATCTGGCGTGACACGAAGCCGTCGCGCTGTGAGACGTCCCGGCCCGCGACTGTATCGACGCTGTGCAGGCCCGTGAGCACCGCGGTGATCGTGATCGCGCTCCCCTGGTAGCCGGTCGAGGCTCCGGCTACGGTCAGGCTTCCCGTGACGGTGGAGGTGCGGGCGACCGCTTCGTGCTTGGACGTCTGGCCGACGAACAGCTCCTTGACGCGGTAACCGGCGACGGAACCGGTGGACACAGTCCAGCTGCCCGCGAGGCTGCCGGTCGTGATCGGAGATCCTGACGCGGCAGAGCTAGGCGTGGCCGACAACCCGAGCGCGCTCGGCGACGAGCGCAGGCCAGAGAAGAAATAAACGTAGGCGCCGCCGCCCGCGAGCGTCACCACGGCCACCATAGCCGCGCCGGCGATGATGAGTCGGTTTCTCATGATGGCCTCAGGAAAGTTGGCAGGGCCGACATTTCATCGGCCCTGCCCGCTTGTGACCGCACCTTAGGGTACGGTCGGGACCTGCCCAGCGTTTTCCTGGGCCTCGCGCGCCGCGCTCTCACCGGCCTCGTGCGTGGCGTCCTCGTTGGGGACGAACGTGCCCGTGGACGTGCCGGGCGTGGGGGTTGGGCTCGCCGCGGTCGTGGCCGCGGCCGCGCTGAGGGCCGACACGCCGTACAGGGCGGCGCCGGCCACCCCTCCTATGAGCATCGACCCTGCGATGGCCGCTGCCGTCACTGCCGTACGAACTCTGTTCATGGCTGCTGACTTCCTCCTGTTGGTTTTTTGCTCGAGCGTTGCCACCGAGACTGGCGTCGGTCGCTCAGCACGCCGTGTGAGGAAGCTGTGAGTTTGTCGAGACGAAAGCAGAAAATGATCCGGCGGAGCCGCTTTTGCGTATCGATCTTTAACGCCGGAACGGATTGGAGGAAGGATGAGCTTCAGCATCGAGCGCTACAAAGAGGAGTCGAAGAAACTCGACACCAGCGGGATCGACTGGCAGGCGGTCACCGCCAGCCCTCTGTCCAAAGGGGACCTCTTCTGTCTCCACTACATGATGGACATCGAGAATCACGTCCCGCTTTACCTCTCGCACCTGCTTGTAACGCGGGCGTGCATGGACCCCATCCTCACGGCATTCCTGGCGTGCTGGAACTACGAAGAGCTGTGGCACGGCGAGAACCTCGGCAAGCTCCTCAACCTGTACGGGATCGAGTTCGACGCGCAGGACCGAATCGCCAACGTGCGCGCCAACCTCGGATTTCAGAACAGCGTCAGCATCCTCTCGACGATGGTCGGCTCGTGGCTGCTGAAGGACTTCTCAGCCGTGTACCTGACCATCGGCGCCATCAACGAGCTTTCGACGCTGACCGGTTACGCAGCGCTGATCCGCAAATCGGGACACCCGGTCCTCAAAGACCTGCTCGGCCGGATCATCAAGGACGAGCGCCGGCATTACGCCTTCTACTTCAACTCGGCCAAGGAGTGGCTGACCGGAAACGAGAAGGCACAGCGAGTGGACCGCTGGATGCTGAATCGCTTCTGGGTTCCCGTGGGCCAAGGGGTGAAGACCCAGGAGCAGGTCGACGCGCTCGCGCTTTACCTGTTCGACGACGAGCAGGGTGAGGAGGACCTGCTGGCGCTGGACGAGAAGATCGGCAAGCTGCCCGGCCTGGCCGGGATCGAGCTCATGTCCAGGGCGCTCTACGCGGCCCGCGAACGCCGCCGCCAGGACCCGGAGTGGGCGTGGAGGCTGATCGACAACGAGGAGTGGGCGGTCGCCTCGCCGAAGAAGTCACCGATCGGCGAGCTGACCACGCGCCGGACGCCCGGCGGAGCGCCACTGAGCGCAGTGGAAGGTACATGAGCCGATAGCCACCGAAGGACTCCCCGATGCCGAGCTCGCGGTCGTCCTGGCCGCCGGCAACCAGGATGCGCTGTTGGAGCTGTACGACCGATATGCAGGGCTGGCGTACGCCGTCGCCATGCGAGTCCTCGGGGATCCCGGGCGCTCAGAGGACGTGGTTCAAGAGGCTTTTTTGAAGATCTGGACCAACGCGGCCGCTTTCGATTCCAAAAAAGGTTCGCTTCGCACCTGGCTGATCACAGCGGTGCGCAATCGTTCGATCGACTATTTGCGAGGTCGTGGTGCCCACGAGCGCCAGGAGCTGGAGCTGCAACCGGAGCTGATCGAATCCAGCCTTCGCTCGGATCCATGGCATGAGGTTTCGCTGTCCCTCGAACGCATGGCCGTGCGAGAGGCGGTCGGCAGCCTGCCTGCTGAGCAGCGCCAGGCCGTCCAGCTGGCCTATTTCGGAGGTTACTCGCAGTCGGAGATCGCGGACATGACCCACGTGCCGCTCGGCACGGTCAAGGGCAGGATGCGACTTGCCCTCGAGAAGCTGAGCTCGTATCTCCAGGGTAGGGGGCTGATCAATGTCTGATCACGAAGAGCTGGAGAGCACGGTCGCGGCCTGGGTGTTGGGCGCCCTCGACCCTGGCGAGGCCGAGAGCATGCGCGTCCACGTCGAAGGCTGCGCAACCTGCAGCCAGACCGCCGCGCGCTTGCGCCGAGCCGTTGTCGCGCTGCCTCTCGAGGTCGAGGAGGTCTCCCCGCCGGCCAGGCTGCGCGAGCGCGTCCTCGTCGCCGCGGCGGCCGCTCGCGCGTCGAGCTTGCCCACGGCGCCGGCGAGAAAGAGAGCCGGCCCGGTGCCTGGCCGGTGGAAGCCCGCCACCACGTTCCAGTTCGGCCGCCTCGCCGCCTTTGCGGCGGCAGCAACTGTGCTGCTGGCGCTGCTTGCAGGGCTGTTCGTGGGAGGCCTGCTCGGGCGCGGCTCGGTTTCCGCGCCGCCGGCGCAGGTAGCGCGTTTCACCCTGGTCGGGCATGGAGCTCTCGCGGCCGCGCACGGGACGGTCATCGACCTGAAGAGCGACGGTGTGACCCTGGTCGACTTCAGCGGGCTGCCAGCGCTCGACAAAGGAAAGGTCTATGAGGTCTGGCTCATCACGAGTGGCGGGCACCCGGACTCGGCCGCGGTGTTCGTGCCCGACAGCAACGGCAGCAAGGTGGTGCTGGTGAACATGCCGCTCAAGGGTTACTCGCAGATGGCCGTCACGGCCGAGGACGGACCCGACGGCTCCATCGCGCCGACCCAGCAACCACAGCTATACGGAGCCCTGGGTTAGAGACAAAAATCAGCGGCGAGAATTCAGTCCCACGGAGCCAAATTCGTGGCCTGGGCGGCCGGGTTTATCCCGGCCGCAGACTGACGTGCTTGGAGTCGCCCAGCGTCGCGAGGCGTGAACATTCCGTAAATCGCATCAGCGGGAAAGAGAGCAGCCGCGCGCGCAGCGCCCGGCGATGAGAGGGAACCGGCAGGTTCCCTCTTATAAAATCAGCGGCGGAAATTTCTCCCGCCGCTGATACGGTTACGAACGCGATATTTACATGCGGCCGGGGATCGGGGCCGGGTCAGGAACTTCGTCTTCCTTGGGAAGCTCCGGAACCTCCGGGTTCTTTTCCTGCTCCGGTTCGTCCACCTCGCCCACGGCGTGCATCTTTTCCATGTGGTTGGCGAGGTCTTCCGAGTTGTCGACCTCTTCGCCGCAGATGTTGCACTGCAAGGTTCCATCCTCCTGGCGCTTTGATCGAGAGAATTTGAGGCGCCCAACCCTTGCGGGTCAAACGCCTCGATTAAGCAACGTTTGCCATCACGGTTGTACTCGGCTGCCGTGAAAGGTGGCGTCGGGTCGCGCGGTACGCGCGGCTGATCAGCTCGGGCGTGCGGCTGAAGTCGGCAGGCGACACAGCCGGGCCGTCGATCGTGGGCAGGAGGCGAATGTCAGCCGATTGTGTATGAGCCGCTATCTCACTGTGCAATCGCTGCTCGACTACGCGGGCGAGTGCCTGCAGCGCCATGCCGACGGCATTCAACCGGTCCTGTCTGAGCCACGGATAGCCGATTGGAAGAACGTAGACCTGGGTCGCCCCCTGGGCGATGGCCGCGGCGATCGGGGTGAGGTCGGCCACCCCGCCGTCGACGAGCTCGCGCCGACCGATCGTCACTGGCGGGAAGACGCCCGGAATGGCAGTGCTCGCCAGCAACGCGGGCACGGCCGGGCCCGAGGACAGGACGACCGCATGCCCCGTCTTCAGGTCGGTGGCGACAACGTGGATAGGGATCGAAGCATCCTCCAGCCGCTCGTACGGGATGTGCCGTTCGATGAGCGCGCGCAGGCCGGAGTTGGGGATGACGTGATTGGTCCGCCCGAACAGCCCGAGCGCTCCAGCCCACGCGCTGAGGGGAAAGATGTCTTGCCGCCGCAATCCGCACCAGATGGCGGCGAGCTCCTTGGCTCCCTCGCTGTGCGGATGCCCGGCCACCCACGCGGCGTTGACGGCGCCGGCCGAGGTCCCGACCAGGAGGTCGGGCCGGATGCCTTCCTCGAAGAGGGCCTGCAGCATCCCGACCTGGATGGCGCCGAGGCTGCCGCCGCCCGAAAGAACGAACGCGACGCGGGGCGCGGAGACGGTGTCAGGCAGCATTTTGAGGCGCCGATTCAGGCGAATGGAACTCCACCTGGACGCGCTTGGCGCGCTTCGCCCGAAGCGATTCCATCATGACCACGGCATCAACGCGGTCCCACAGGCGCCAATCGGCCTCGGATCGCCACACCTGGTCGAGCAGAGACTCGAGCTGAGACTGAAGATCAGGGTCCGTCTTTACTTTTCTCATCACACCGTCTCCTTAGTCAGTAAAACGCTTTTCAGGAGGCGGTTCCGCTACCACCGTTGAATGGTTTTGAAAACCGTCGAATGTACGGCTCAGCCGGTCGAGATGCGGTGCCGGTCCTTGCTGTCGAGCTTGAATGTGCCCGCGGACGTGATCATCGTGAAGCCCACCACGTAGTCTCCCGACGCCACCGGCGAGGTGGCGGCGCGGCCGGTGCACGCGGTCGGAATCGTCACGACGAGAGTGGCGTTCGCCCCGGCGGCGACTTCCGCCGGCGTGAATGTGATGTTGCCGGCGTCGTACCTGTCGCCGACCTTCTGGAGCCACGCTCCCTTGACGGCGGCAAGGGTGAGGGTGGCGTCGACGCTCGAGATCGACACAGCCTTGGACGTGCCGTTGTGGACGTCGATCGTGCCGTGCAGGTCGTAATGGACGTTGCTCGCGCCAACAGGACAGGAATAGCTCGAGTCGACTGAGGCGCTGTTCGGGCTGAACGTCGAGCTTGAGCCAGACGTGCAGCCGGCGATTAGAAGCACAACCGCGACGGTCCACAGCGATCGTGCGATCACGCGGCCCCTGGCGTCGTACCCGCTGCTCCCGCTCGCGGCGCCCGACCGGCAAGCGCCTGCCTGACCGCGAGCAGCCTCGCAATGTCGACCGGCGACACGATGCCCACGAGCTCGCCCTTGTCGAACACGAGCACACGGAGGTCCAGCGCCGCGCCGACTCGTTGGATGAGTACGGCGAGATCTTCGTCCGGCCGGCTCACCGGCACCTCCGCGATGGGACGGGCGCGGTCCTTCAGCCGTTCCTGTGCCCGAGCCGCCGCGGGCATCCTCATCAGGTCGCCGAGGCGAACGATCCCCGTCAGCTTGCCGGAGGGATCGTGAATCGGATATGTCGTGAACGCGTGCAGCGGTGCGATCGACTCCAGGAACTGGTCGACCGTCAGCCAGTCTGGGACAGTGACCACCGGCGACGACATCGCCGCCGACACCGGCACCGACCGCAGGATGCCGCGGACCGCGGTCCCGGCTTCCTCGGAGCTGCCGGCAGACAGCAGGAACCAACCCACGAACGCGATCCAGATTCCATTCAGGACCGCGCCTGTGAAAAGCTCGAAGACCCCGAATGCGATCATCAGGTACGCGAACACGCGGCCGATCTGTACCGCGCTGTGAACTCCCCTCTGCCTGCTGCCCGACCGCCTCCAGAAGAAAGAGCTGAGGAGGCGGCCGCCGTCGAGCGGAAAGGCCGGGACGAGATTGAACACGGCGAGGGCGACGTTGACAAACGCAAGCCAAGCGAACAGATCGGCAACGAGCGCGGGGAGGGGAAGCAGCGAAAGCACCAAGGCGAGCAGCGCCACCGCCAGGCTCGTCAGCGGGCCGACGCCCGCGATCAGCCCTTCGGCACGGGCGCTCGGGGGCTCGCCATCAAGCCTTGAAACGCCGCCAAACAGCCAGAGGGTGATGCCCCCGACCTTGACGCCAAAGCGCCTCGCGACGAGCGCGTGGGCGAGCTCGTGCGCGAGGAGGCAGGCATAGAACGCAATGCTTCCGGCGACGCCGGCCGCCCAGTACGCCAACGCCGGCTGGCCGGGAACGTCGATGGGAAGGACCTCGGTCGCGACGGTCCACGAGATGAGCGCGAAGACGAAGACGAGGCTCCAGTTGATCCCGATCTCGATCCCGAAAATCCGCCCGAGCCGTATCGAGGAGGCCACCCGGTTCAGGCCTTGCGGGGCACGAGGAGAACCGGGTGCCTGGAATGAAGGACCACCTCGTGGCTCACGCTCCCGAGCAGCAGTTCGGCAACCTCTCCGCGCCCGCGCCGGCCGAGGACGATGAGGTCGGCTTTTTCCTTGTCCGCGACGTCCATGATCACCGTCGCCGGCCGCCCATCCTGGAGGATCGCTCGGTAGCGAACGCCGGCCGTTTTCAGTGGGCGGCACCATTTGTTCACGAAGTCCGACTCGATTCCGCGCCGCACCTCGTCGTCGAGATACAGCGGCATCGTGTACGGATCCGGCAGCGCAACCGGTATGTCGAGTGCGTAGACCGCGATGACCTGCGAGCCCATCGACTTTGCCAGCCGCGCAGTCCACTCGAGCGCATGCTTGCCCGCGTCGGAACCGTCCACGCCGATGACGATCCGCTTCACCGTCGAGCTTCGTGTCGCCATCGGCGCCTTCCCCCTATGAAATCAGCGGCGGCGGCCGCGCTCGGTGGCCGTCGCCACCGCGAGCCCGCCGCTTAGCACCGCCCCTTCGAACACCCCGTAGAAAATGGATCGCCCGAGCGGCTGGCTGAATGGTCCTATGTTGATCAGCAGCATGAGGATCGCGAAGATCGGAAACGAGATCACGAGCTGCAGCCAGGTCTCGAGCGACTCCCACCAAACAAGCAGCCGCGGCGCGCTCTTGGGTGGGTCGCCCATCTCAGTGGGATCATATTCGCAACTTCGCATGGGCCTCAGATGGGCCGTGGCCGGATGCCTTGGATTCGCGATGCTCGCGGGTGCGGCGTGCGATCCGTTGACTGGAACGGGCCCTGGTAACCCGCCCGACCCGAAGGCTTACATCCATTCCGATGCGTCCGCACGTGCCGTTGTGATCACGCTCATCGCGGGCTACCCGGCCGGCGACTACCAGTTCAACTACAACGGGTATCGCGACGGGACTCTGGTCATCAGCATCCCGGTGGGATGGCAGGTGACGGTGCAGTGCGAGAACCGCGGGACCGTCCCCAACTCGTGCGCCGTCGTTCACGGCAGCAAAGACATCAGCCCGGTCGAGCCGGGGTGGTCGACGCCGGATCCCACGCGCGGCCTCGACCCGGGGAGATCGGCGACGTTCGTCTTCAGCCCATCGACGTTGGGCAGCTATCGGATCGCCTCGCTCGTGGGCGGGAACGAGGCGAGCGGCATGTGGGCCGATCTCGAGATCACGGCGGGTGGCGCCCCGGCGATCAAGGCCGAAGCCTGAGACATGAATAGCGCCACAGGCCGAATCACCAACCTGGCATTGCTCTTCCTGCTCGCGCTGGCCTTTGCCAGCGGGTGGGTAGCGTTCGAGTTGTCGGGCCAGCCGGCTCGGGCCGTTCTCCTGCTGCATGCGGCCGCCGGTGTCGCGATCGTGCTGCTGGTGCCGTGGAAGTCTGTGGTAGCGAAGCGGGGGTTACGCCGGCCTCGCACGCTCAAGTGGGCCTCGTTCGTGCTCGCGTTCGGGGTCGCCGTGTCGATCGTTTTCGGGCTGTTGCACGCCGCCGGTCATCCCGACGTCGGCTACCTGACTGCGATGGACTTTCACGTCGGCGCCGCCGTCTGCGTGATCCCGTTCCTTCTCTGGCACCTGGTGGCTCGGCCGCTCCGGCTGAGAGCCACAGACCTCGAGCGCCGCAGCTTTCTCAAAGGCGGCCTGCTCGCCGGGTCGGCGGGCCTCGCGGTCGCACTGCTGCCCTCGGCAAGGCGCGCGCCCACGGGATCGTTTCACGCCGCCCACCCGATCGCCACGACATGGATGTTCGACAGCGTGCCGGCGGTCGACGTTGCTGCGTGGCGACTTGTCGTTGGGACGAAGGCGTGGACCTACGAAGAGCTGGTCGGGTACTCGGATCGCATCTCGGCGGTGATCGACTGCACGGGAGGCTGGTACTCCGAGCAGGTGTGGGAGGGAGCACTGCTCGCACGCCTGCTGCCCGGCGCAACGGGCACAGCCTCGAGCCTGAACGTCCGGTCGATCACCGGCTACAGCCGGCGTTTCCGGCTCGACGATGCCGGGCGCCTGCTGCTGGCGACCCGAATGGCCGGCAGCGAGCTCGACGCCGGCCTCGGCTATCCGGCTCGCCTGGTCGTGCCTGGCCAGCGCGGCTTTGCGTGGGTGAAGTGGGTCGTCGCCATCGAGCTCGATGATCAACCGTGGTGGTGGCAGCCACCCTTCCCGCTACAGTAGCTCTCGGATTGCGCCACCTCGAATCGCAGCGATCGCTGCTCGCGCTGGGCCAGGATTCACCCGGCCTCTCGGCGCTCGCGAAGAAGCTCCGCCTCGCGCCGAATCACCACGTCGCGGTCATCAACGCGCCCCCGGGTTACCTGATGATCCTGGCGCCCGCTCCGGCGGACCTCTTCACGGCGCTGAAGGACTCGACCCTCTATGACGTGGTCCAGCTCTTCGTGAACAACGTCGACGAGCTTCGAGCTCTCGGGCCGTCGGCCATCAAAGCCGTCAAGCCGGACGGGCTGCTGTGGATCGCTTACCCGAAGGGTGGCGCCACCAAGGGAGCGACCGACCTGCCCGCCACGCCCTGGTGGACGAAGCGCGACGTGCTCGGGGAGTTCACCGGAGAGACCGGGTACAAGCCTGTCGCCTTCGTCAAGCTCGACGACACCTGGACCGCGCTGCGCTTCAAAAAGACGTAGCCATTCAGATCCCCGGCGGCGCTGGCTAGTATCACGGCTGTTTAGATGGACGGGCCGGCCCGAGGCGGACTCTGGAACAAGGTGGCCCTCGTCACGGGTGGCGGCAGCGGCGTGGGTCGCGCTGTCGCCAAGGCGATGGCGAGGCAAGGCGCCAACATAGTCGTCGCCGATTTCGACGAGCCGCGCATGGACCGCACCGTCGGCGAGATCCTCAAACTCGGCACGAGCGAGTCCGCCATCGCCCTGTCGACCGATGTCCGCAGCGACTCCTCCGTCCGCTCGCTGGCGCGCGACTCGATCAAAGCCATGGGTCGCGTGGACATCCTCGTCAACGCCGCCGGTGTGTTGCTGCAAGGCAAGCTCGATCGGATATCGAGCAAGGACTGGAGCTGGATGCTCGAGACCAACCTCCTCGGCGCGGTGCGGACGAGCACCGCATTCCTTCCCCACATGACGGAGCGCGGATCAGGCCACATCATCAACGCGGTCTCGTACGGCGGCCTCGTCCCGGCTGACCCGATGACGATCCCTTACGACACTGGCCAGGCGGCGCTCGCCACCTTCACTCAGGCACTCGCGCGCCAGACCAACGGCAGCGGGGTCGTCGTTTCGCTGTTTTGTCTCGGCTCGCGCAGCCCGCGCATCGGCCAGAACACGCGCACCCGCGGAATGGGCCGGTGGTTGAGCGGCGGTCTGGGGGCTGAGGAAGGCGCCAAGGTTTTCGACCAGCTCGCGGCGAGCCTCATCGACGGACTGCACCATCCACGGTTCCTGATCGTCGGCGACCCGGTTGAGGCCGACGCCCTCCGCGCGCGTTGGGACGCCCCAGTTCCGGCACCCGCAAAGTGACCGTTCCAAGCGACCTCCTGTCGAGCATCGGAATCAGCATCGCCGTCGCGGCGGTGCTCGCTGTACTCGGCTGGAGGCTGCGCCAGCCGCTGATCCTCGCTTACCTGGTGACCGGTGTCGTCATCGGTCCGGTCGGGTTCAACTGGGTGCAGAACAAGGAGAGCATCCAGACCGTCGCGGAGATCGGCCTGATCCTTCTGCTTTTCATCATCGGCCTCGAGATCGATCTCAAGAAGCTAGCCTCCGCCGGCCTGCCCGTGCTGCTCACCGGGGCTCTGCAGGTCCCGATCTGCATCGCCCTCGGCCTCGGCTTCTTTTACCTGCTCGGCGTGCGCAACTCCAGCGGCAATTACGCGCTGCTCTACCTCGCGGCTTGCATGAGCCTGTCCAGCACGTTGGTGGTCGTCAAGCTGCTCAACGACAAGTTCGAGCTCGACACGCTGCCAGGCCGCATCACGCTAGGGGTGCTCGTCATCCAGGACATCTGGGCCGTGGGCATGCTCGCCGTGCAGCCCAACCTCACCAACCCAAACCTGCTCCCGCTGGCGTTCTCGCTGTGGAAGGGCGCCTTGCTCGTGACCGGCGGCTTTTTCATG
>MNEW01000055.1 GCA_001917895.1 Actinobacteria bacterium 13_1_40CM_66_12 | reverse complement strand
GCAATCTCGGGTAGTTCTTGCGCGGCTCGATGGTGCCGACGGCCAGGATGAAGCCCGGCTCGATCCCCTGCGGGAGCGCTCCTGCCGCCGCGGGCGCTCTGAAGCCGTAAGAGATCACACTCACACGCTCCTCCAGCCCCGGCACGGGATACGCGCCGAGCAGGTCGCGCCTTGTGGTCTCGGTCGGAACCAGCACAGCCGCTGCCTGCCGAAGTGCCGGCCCAAGGACGGTGCCGAAATACGCCCGCTGCTGCCACGGCACTTCCGCCGGCCGAAGGCGGAACGCAAGATCGTTGACGATGACGGCCGCGGGCGGCGCCCCAGCACGACGCCGGGGTGGGCTCGGCCAGTACGGATACAGAATCGCGTTGCAGCCGAGCTGGGGTTCGATCGCCGGCAGCCAGCGGGTCTTCAGCACCACCTCGTGACGGTAGGGCGCAAGCACCGCCTCGCAGTCCAGGTCGGCCAGGGCAGGCGGGCGCTCGCGGCTGCACAAAAGCGTGAAATGGTCGCCATCCCGATTCGTGACCATGGCCCGGGCCAGCTCGAGCGCGACCGTGATCATGCCCACCCGCTGCGGTCTCCAGCACGCGGTGACGTCGATCGCGAAGCGGGCCACCTAGCGACTCTAACCGCCTTCAGATCGAAGACGGCCTGTTAAGGCATGGTGACCTGGAGGACCGTGGCAGGTTAAGATCAAGGGGCGGGGACGCCCCGCCCAAGCAGCCCTCCCTCCTTTCTGAAGGTCCTTCGCCCGTCGGTGGAGGGCCTTCCTCTTTATCCGCCTAACGCTCGCCCCATCATCGATTTCGTACGTCTTGCGCAAAACGCGCGGATGGGTGAATGGAATTACGCGCGTTTAGTGCAAGGCGTGCGTATTCGCTTACGTCTCCACTGAGCGGATCGCGAAGACGCAGTCGAACGTTCCCGTCACGCACCCACACTCGACCTCTTCGACGTACCAGTCATTGGCAAGACCCGCCCAGCGCAGGATCGCCTCGATGGTCGCGACCCACACATGACACGACTTCACCGTCTTGATCCGGCCCAGCGCGAACATGTTGGAAAAGTTGACGAGCCAGAACTGGAACTCGTCGACCTGCAGCCACGCGTGCGTGTGCTCACCGCGCACGTTGTCCATCGCCTCGCTGAACGACTTGACGATCCCGGCCAGCTTGCGCTGACGGCCGGGCACGAGCCTTCTCGGGCCGCCCATGCCGTGTCTGCCTTCCGCCAGCCACCGCTCTGTCGCTCGCCGCCCCCACGCCCGCAGCTGGTCCTCCGCCTCAGCGCCGTAAATCGTCTCGAACGCCTCGTTCAGCCGGCCGAGATATTCGACCGGCGTCGCCAGCTGCTCGTCGTTGGGCGGATCCTGCTCCAGGTACTGCGCCAGCCCCGCTGTGTATGCGATCTCCGGCCACCTCACGCCGGTGACGTCGCGCGCGACGTGAATCAGGTTGGCGACGTGAGAGTTGAGAACGAACCGGCCACGAGCCCGAGCCGGCTTGACGCCCATCATCTGCAACGTCCTGATCGCCGATGAGCCGCTCGACGAGCCGGTGCTCGGAGTCGGCGGCGGGGAACCGTGCACCTGGGGTGGCGGCGCGGAGATCAGCCGCATCGCCGCGGTCTCGGCCGGCTGCGGGCTCGGGCTAGGGCCGGCCGCCGCACGTGCCAGCCCCGCAGGAGCGGCCGCGGCCGTCGCCCGCCGCTGCGGGAGCTTGGCCATCTGCGCCAGCAAGTCCTTCACCGACTGCGGTCGCTGGGCTGGGTCCTTGGCGAGCACCTTGCCCAGGAGCACGTCGAGCTCGTCGGGGAGCACCGCGTTGAGCTTGGCCGCGGACGGAATGGGTGCGTTGACGGTCGAGTAGGCAACCTCCATCCGGTTGGCGCCGATGAAGGGCAGGCGGCCGGTGAGCATCTCGAAGGTGAGCACTCCCATCGCGTAGATGTCGGCCCGCCGGTCGACGTCGTGGCCCATGACCTGCTCCGGCGCCATGTATCCGGGCGTGCCGATGGCGAGGCCGACTGTGGTGAGGTGAGTCGGCTGCCCGGCGCCGCGGGCCAGCCCGAAGTCCGCGAGCATCGCGCGACCGTCTGAATGGATCAGGACGTTGGTCGGCTTGAGATCGCGGTGCACGATGCCGGCGTCGTGGGCGTGCTGCAGGCCGTCGCCGATCTCGCGCAGGTAGCGCCACGCGGAAAGCGTGTCCAGGGGTCCTCGGTTCAGGATGTCGCGCAGAGTGCCGCCGCGGATCAGCGGCATCGTCAGGTACGCCATGCCGTCGGTGAGCTCGAAGTCGTAGATCGGCAGGATGTTCGGGTGGTCGAGCTTCGCGAGCGTCTTCGCCTCGGCCTCGAATCGCTTCACGAAGCCGTCGTCCTGGAAGAGCTCGGGGGAGAGGGCCTTGAGCGCGACCTCTCGCCCCAGGGGCTGCTGCACCGCGCGGTAAACGACCGCCATTCCGCCCCCGCCGAGGCGCTCGACGATCTCGTAGCTGCCGATCCTGGTGCCGGTGAGGTCCTTCATGTGTGTCGACCTACGAGCTGGGCTTGGCGGTCAGCTTCGCGACCACCGCGACCAGGTCTCCCAACCGGAATGGCTTGCTGAGCACGTCGTCGGCCCCCGCCGCGAGGAATCGCTCGCGGTCGCTCGCCATCGAGTGCGCGCTGGCGATGACAACCCGCATCTCGGGCCGCTCCGCCTTGATCCTCCGCATCGCCTCGAGCCCGTCCATTCCAGGCATGGCGACGTCCATGAGGATGACGTTCGGGTTCTGGGCCAGCGCCAGGTCAACCGCCTGCAGCCCGTCCGATGCGATCAGCACGCCGTAGCCCGCCTTCTCCAGGACGCGGCGGCACAGACGCTGCGCGACCTCGTTGTCGTCGGCCACCAGCACCATCGAAGAGGCATACCCGCCCGCCGGCTCCAGATCAGGCATGGCGGCGCTGCAATGGCGTCGCGGTCTCCGCTGCCAGGGGGATGGTGAAGTGAAACGCCGAACCGTGACCGACCGCGCTCTCGACCCAGATCTTGCCACCATGCATCTCGACGATCTGCTTAACGATCGTGAGGCCCAGGCCGGTCCCGGGTATCGATTGGGCCGCGCCGCTTCTCACCCGGCGGAATCGCTCGAACACGTGGGCGATCTCGTCGGCCGGGATGCCAAGACCCGTGTCTGCGACGCTGACCAGCACCAAGCCGCCGTCCGCGCGCGTGGACAGAGTCACCGTCCCACCGTCGGGCGAGTACTTGACGGCATTGTTGACCAGGTTGCTGACCACCTGGACCAGGCGGTCGCGATCGCCGGTGACGGTGGGGAGTCGAGGATCGAAGTCGGCTTTGAACTCGACGACGACGGATGAGGAAGAGGCTGCCCTCGTCATCACGTCGTTGACCACCTCGTTGATGTCGACGTCGGCCAGGCCCGCCGTAGGCGCGAACCTCATCCGACTCGAGGCCGCCATCCCGGATCAGCTCACTGAACCCCTGGATGCCGGTCAGGGCGGTCCGGAACTCGTGGCTGACGATGGAGAGGAACTCGGTCTTGGTGCGGTCGAGCTTCTCCAGTGTGGTGTTGGCGCCGCGCTGTGAATCCAGCGCTTCGGCCAGCTTGTCCTGAGTCTCACGCACCGTGGTCACGTCCTCGACCATCACGAGCACGTGCTCCGGCCGGCCGCTCGTGTCGGGGATCGAGGTCGCGGTCAGCTGGAGCCAGAGCCAGCGGCCGCCCCCGGTGGCGGCGCGCACCTGGACGCTGCGCTGGTCGGTGATCCCGGCCAGCATCGGCGCCAGCCGCGCGCGGCCCGCCGCCTGGTCGTAGGCACGCAGCAGATCCGGCCATACCTGGGAGCGCATCGTCTCCATGTCGTGCTCGAGCATGTGCAGCAGCGAGGGGTTGCCCTCGAGCAGCTCGCCGTCGGAGCTGACGCGCGCGATTCCGATCGGGGATCGTTCATAGATCGCGCGGTGGTCTGCCTCACTTCGGAGCAGTGCCTGCGAAGTCTCCGCGCGGTGTATGAACTGCCCGATCTCGACACCTGCGGTCGAAAGCATGGTCACGAGGTCGTTGTCGATGTGCCGGACCTCGCCCCCGAGCAGCTCGATCACCCCGATGGTCGATCCGCCGCTGACGACCGGAAAAGCGACCGCTGACCGCAGCCCGACGCGGCGTTCCGCGCTTGCCTGCTCGTAGTCGTTCGCCGCCAGGTCGTCGAGGGCGGCTGCGATTCCCGACTGCCAGACCCGGCCGACCAGGCCGCCGCCCGCCTCGATGGAGAGGTTTCGAGCGGGGTCGTCGAGGTCCCCGATGTTGGAGTCGTCCCCGCGCCACGAGCTCCGCTGGTGAAGCATGTGTTTTTCGGCGTCGACGCTCCAGTACTGGGCGACGTCCCAGTCGAGGTGGGTGCAGAGGCTGCCGAGTAGCGCCGCCGCTCCCTGCTCCCAGCTGTTCGCGGTGACGATCACCTGGCGGACAGCGACCAGGGCGTCGCGCATCGCGTCGAGTCGCTTGCGCGCCGAGATATCGGTCACCTGGACCAGCATCGGCTCGTTCGATTGGTCGCTGAGCGCTGCGATGGCAAGGGAAACCGGGATCGGCCGGCCGTGCGGGCTGGTCTGTTGGACTTCACCTTCCCAACGCACGATCTCGCCGCGGCTGAGCTGGCCGAGCGCGTCTTCGACTGCGTGGCGATCGCCCGCCGCGGTGACATCGAGTAGACCGACCTGCGTCAGCTCGCCTTTCCCACGACCGAGAATCGCCGCCAGCCGCTCGTTGGCCTGCAGCCAGCGCCCGTCATGGGCCACCACGCCCAACCCGATCGTCGCGGCCTCCATGACCATGTGGAGCCGGGCATCGTCAGACTCCAGCTCAACAGCCTTCCTCTCGGCACTGCCCTCCGCCGCGCGGACGTGGCGCACGACTTCATGCACCGACCCCGCGACAATCGCAAGCACGGCGACCTCGAAGACAGCAGTAGCGAGGTTGGACGTCGGCCCGAGGTGGATGACGCTGAGGATCAGGACGGCGAGCGACGCTGCCGCTCCTACGGTGAGCAGCTGGGCGCGGTCGTCGAAGAGAGCCGACGAAATGACGACGACGAGGAACAGCGGGAACGCCAGGAGCTCGGCGGCGCCGGTGGCGACCGCCACCGCGAAAACGGCGGCGATTCCGACGAAGGGTGTGGCTCGACGGACCAGGCTTTGCGTCTTCATCGGCACCCCATAAGGCCGTGGACGAGATCCTGGCAACACCCCGAATGCCTCGCCCCCCCTGGCGGGTTGGAAGGTGCGCAGGACGCAAAGTCTAAGGGCCCCCGGTCCCGGCCGACCCCCCTTAAACATCGGGTTCGATGGCCTAAATTAGCCAGGCTCCATGAGATCCCCTCTCCGCTCGGATGGACTGGCCCGGCGGGTTTATCCGTTCCTGGGACTCGCGATCGTAGGGCTGGTCAGCGTGCGCGGGCTGGCCCCGATCACCGGCACGCCCCCGCTCCTGGCGGCCGCGGCGATCGGCGTCATCCTCGTGCTCGCGCCGCTCGTGCCCTTCGAGCCTCCTCACGTAGGGAGGCGGGTGAGCGCCATCCCGGTCCTGGCCGGCTTCGGGCTGGCGCTCTATCCGCTGTGGGCGATGGGATCGCTCTTGGGAATCGTGGTCTCGGCGATCCTCGCGGCTCTGGGCGCAGCCCTGATCGTCGTCCCGTGGGAGCGAGTCCCACGCGTTCTGCATGCCATCTCACCCATCGGCGGCCTCGCGATCGCGTTCGTTCTGGAGGCCCAGTTCGGATCCAGCGTCCTTCACGCGTTCCCGTTCTTGCTCCTTCCTCTGCTCTTCCTGGCCCTCTACTACACGACCATCGAATTCGCCATCGGCGCCGCGCTGGCTGTGGCGAACATCGTCGCCGTGGCGCTTGCCAACCCAGGCGCCGCCGATGCCGGGCAGGCGCTCCTCGCTGCCCTCGTGCTTGTTGCCCTCGGCACGCTGGTGCGCCGGGTCGTGTCAGCCCTGGAGCGCAGCCGGGCCGCGGCCGCCGCCGCCGAGACCGCCAGGTCCGCCGTGCTTTCCGATCTGGCGCAGAGCAACCAGGAGCTCCAGGAGCTGACCCGGATGAAATCGGAGTTCCTCGCCACCATGAGCCACGAGATCCGAACGCCGATGAACGGGGTCATCGGCATGACCGGGCTGCTTCTCGACACCGATCTCTCCGAGGAGCAGAGGGACTACGTGGAGACGATTCGGACGTCGGGCGACACGCTCCTCGACGTCATCAACGACATCCTGGACTTCTCGAAGATCGAGGCCGGTCGGGTGCGCATGGAAACGATCGACTTCAGTCCCAAGCACGTGACCGAGGAGGCCGTCGAGCTGTTCGCGGAACCTGCCGCAAACAAGGGCATCGAGCTCATCCTCGACGCCGATCCGGAGGTGCCGCACGGCGTGGTCGGCGACCCGGGCCGCCTGCGCCAGGTACTGATCAACCTGGTCGGAAACGCGATCAAGTTCACTGACTCCGGCGAAGTGGTCGTGCGAGTGGAGAAGGTCGACACGATGACGCCCGGGGTGAAGATCCGGTTCGAGGTCTCCGACACCGGCGTGGGCCTGAGCGCGGACGAGCAGGGTCGTGTTTTCTCGACGTACTCGCAGGTCGACAGCTCGACCACCCGCCGGCATGGTGGAACCGGCCTCGGACTCGCCATCGCACGCATGCTCACCCAGCTGATGGGCGGCGAGATCGGCGTCGAGAGCGAAAAGGGAGCGGGCAGCCGGTTCTGGTTCACGGCGTTGTTCCGCGAATCCGATGTCAAATCCACGGAACCGCAGCCGGTCGGAAGCCTTGCCGGCACCGCGGTTGCGATCATCGACGACAACCGCACGAACCGGATCATCCTCGAGCGCTATCTCGACTCATGGGGGACACGTGAGCGCAGCTACGAGGGCGGCGTGCAGGCGCTGCGCGCGCTGCGCGCGGCGGCCGACGAGGACGACCCGTTCGAGGTCGCGATCGTCGACCTGATGATGCCGGAGATGGATGGTGCGGACGTCGCCGCAAAGATCCGCGCGGACCCCAAGTTGAAGGACATGGTGGTCGTACTTCTGACCTCGGCCGGCCGCTCCGACCAGCCGGTGCCGGGCGTCGACATCGAGCTGGTGAAGCCGGTCCGGCCGTCACAGCTCTTTGACGTGCTGCAGACGCTGCTGGCCTCGCGACCCGCGCATTCCAAGCGGCGCATCAATCGCGAGGGCACGGGTCCGCCGGCCGCGCGTCACCGCTGGGCGCGAATCCTGATCGTCGAGGACAACGCCGCCAACCTCAAGGTCGCGGTGCGGATGGTCGAGCGGCTGGGTTATCGAGCCGATGTGGCCGGCAATGGAAACGAAGCGCTCGACGTGCTCGGCAAGGTGCGTTACGACGCCGTGCTCATGGATTGCCAGATGCCGGAGTTGGATGGGTACGAAGCGACCCGCGAGATTAGGCGCGGCGAGCAGGACGGCCGCCACCTGCCCATCATCGCGATGACCGCGAGCGCGATGGCCGGCGACCGTGAGCGGTGCCTCGCCGCTGGCATGGACGACTACATCTCCAAACCCGTGAAGCTGCACATCGTCGCCGCGGTCCTGGAGCGCTGGCTGGGAGTGGAGACGGATCCCAGTCCGGTGTGAAATCTCGTGCTTTACAACCCGGGTTGGCGAAACCTCACCCTATCGGCATCCTGCCTCTATGGGCCGGAGACCGTTTATTCCCACCAAGCTGACGAAGGGGCCGTTCACATTGGACGAAGCGCGTGGGGTCGGACTGACCTCAAGCGCGCTTGGAGGCAAGGCATGGCGACGTCTCGGCGCAAAGCTCTATTGCTGGAGGGGTGTACGCGTGGATCCGTTGCGTCTCCTTTCCGCATGGCAACGATTGCTGCCACCGGAGTCCGTCTTTGCGGGGGCAACGGCTGCGTGGCTCTTGGGTCTTGATCTGAGCCCAAGCAATCCAGTTGAGATTGCGGTCCCCAATAACTCAGGTATGCGGTCTCGGGACGGGCTGAGCGTTCGGCGCTGTGAAGTCTCACGAAGGGAAACAGTGTCAGTCCGGGGGCTTCGAGCGACATCAGTCCACCGCACCCTCTCCGATCTCAGCCTCCGTTGGCCCGCGGTGGAAGCCCTCGTGGCTATCGATATGGCAGTCGCCTCAGGCATCGCGGACCCGGCCGCTTTGCGGCGTCACGCCGAGGCAACGAATGGCCGAGCGGGTTCGCGGCGACTTCACTCGCTTGCCCTCCTTGCCGCGCCAGCCGAATCTCCAATGGAGACACGGCTTCGGTGGCTACTGATCCAGTCGGGCCTGCCGCACCCAGAGGTGCAGATCGACCTTCGAGACGCGAAGGAACGCTTCGTGGGTCGGGCCGATCTCTATTACCGGTCGGCCCGCCTCGTTCTCGAGTTTGATGGCGGCAATCACCGGGAGCGTTTAGTCGAGGATGACCGCAGGCAGAACCTGCTGATCAATGCCGGCTTTCGCCTCTTGCGATTCACTGCCGCCGACATCCATCATCGCGCCGGCGTCGTCGTGGCACAGGTCAGGTCGGCTCTGAGCGACCCAATACGCCACGTCTGACGCCAAACGCGCCGTTCGTCGCTTTTCATTCGGCACGTTTGGCGCCAAAGGCGCGGTTTCGGACCTGGGCGTTTAGAGGCGGCGGAGTGCCAGCACCGTCACGTCGTCCATGAGCTCGCGGCTCCGCGAGCCCTGGGCGAGGATGTCGACCAGCTCCTGAACGTTGGGCGCGCGGCGCGCGTCGTACGGCAGCAGCACCTCTTTCGTCGCCATATCCGGACGAAGATCGATCAGCCCGTCCGAGAAGACCACCAGCGTGTCACCCACCTCGAGCTTCTCGGTGCCGACCGCGAAGTTGCTGTCGGGAAAGATGCCGATTGGCGCGCTGCGCCGCGTCAGCGTGTCCTGCCCTGTCGTCCCTCGCAGGATGCGCGTGTATCCGTGTCCGGCATCGATGTAGCTGAGGTCACCTGTCTCCGTGTCCAGCACCGCATGGAACAGCGTCACGTATGCATGGTTCACCTCGAGGGCTGTGGCCATGACCTTGGCCGCCAGGTTCACGCCTTCCTCCATGTCGTCGAGGCCGGCCGACCCCCTGAGCGCCGCTCGAACCGTGGCCATCATGATCGCGGCCGGCAGGCCCTTGCCCATCACGTCGCCCAGCGTCACCGCCAGAAAGCGCGGATTGGGCTGATGCCAGTCATAGAAGTCGCCGCTGATCTCACGTGCCGGAGTGAATGAGGCGGCGACCTCAAATCCCTGGCCTCGCAGCGGGGAGGCCGGCAGCATGCCGGCTTGCAGCGCGGCCGCGCGCGCCATCTGGTCGGAGCGCTCAGCGACCATCGACTCGAGCCGCTCGAGGTTGGCGCGGTATTCGAGCTCGAGGCTTCGGCGCCGCAGCGCGTTCACGGCCGCGAGGTACATCTCGGTGGCGCCGACCGGCTTGACGTAGTAGCCGTACGCGCCGTGCTCGACGGCCGCCTTGCCCAGCTCCGGATCGTCAACCCCCGAGATCATGACCACCGCCGGCGGCGGACGCTTCTTGTGCAGCTCCTCGAGCAAGCCATAGCCGCTCTCGTCGGGCAGCCGAATGTCCATGAGCACGAGCGCGTAGTCGACCGAGCCGAACCGCTCTCTCGCCTCGGCGCCGCTCAGGGCGATGTCGGCCTCGAAACCGCGGCTGCGAAGCGTGCGCGCCATCGCGTTCGCCAGCGCCTGCTCGTCCTCGACGATCAAGAGGCGCTGCCCGCGACCGCCATCTCCGGAGGCCATCAGCCCAGGAGTGTAAGGGGGGCGAATCCAGGCTCGGCCGATATAGGCTTTCCGGATGACCCTGGACGTCGAAAGCAGACAAACAGACGCCGGCGTGACGGTGCTGGCACCGTCAGGCCGCCTCGACGTGGCGGGAGCGCCCGCGCTGAAGGATGCCGTCAGCGAGGCGGTGAAGAACGGCCAGCCCAGGCTCGTGATCGACATGGAAGGGGTGAGCTTCGTCGACAGCTCTGGCCTGGGCTCGGTGGTGGCTGCGCTCAAACAGGTGCGCAGCTCGAAGGGCGATCTGAGACTGGCGGCGCCGAACCAGCAGGTTCGGGTGGTGCTCGAGCTGACCACCCTGGACCGTGTGTTCCCTTATTACGCCACGGTCGAGGAAGCCCTGACTGATTTCTGAGGACCCAGCGCCGGACCGATCGTTCGAGTTCCGCGCCACTCTCACCCATCTCGAGGACGGTCTCGACACCCTCCACCGCTCGGTTGAGCTCGTTCGCGAGCGCATCGGCCGCGACGTGGGCGACCGCTCGCTGATGGTGTTCGAGCTGGCGCTGGCGGAGATCGGGTCCAACGTGCTCCGTTACGCACACCCTCCGGGCTCGAAGGAACCCAAAGTCGAGTTCGAGCTCAGGCTCGAGTCCGACACGCTAACCGCATTGTTAACCGACTGGGGACCACCACTTCATAATCACCTCACCCGCGCGATGCCAGCTCCGACCAGCGAGGTGGGCCGCGGCCTCGCGATCGCCCGCAAGGTGCTCGATGAGCTGGACTACGAACGGGTGAGCGAGGTGAACAAGTGGCGTCTGGTGAAGCGGCTGTGAGCGACGGGACGGAGCAGCCCGACCCCAACCGCGTGCTCATCCACGATTTTCGCAACCTGCTCGCGGTCATCGTCAATTACTGCGAGCTGATCGCGGACGAGACCACTGATCCGGCGGCCATCAAAGCGGACATTGCTGAGATCCGGACGGCCGCGGAAAGGGCGATCGAGCTCACCGACAAGCTGCGCCATCTCCGCGCGGGAGCGGCAGATTCGGAGCCGGCCGCGGGGACCTCGTGACCGTCATGAGAAGGGCGGGCATCGCCAGAGCGACACCGTCGGAGGGCCCGCAGACCAATCGGGATCTCGTGCTTGTGGTCGATGACGACGAGCAGATGCTCAAGCTCATCAAGCGCGTGCTCGAGCGTGCCGGCTTCGAATGCGTCGCCGTCGGCGACGGCCACGCCGCCCATGAGGCCGCGGTCGACTGGCGTCCCGACATCATCGTGCTCGACCTGATGCTCGGTGCGACCACCGGCGAGGAGATCCTCACCGAGCTGCGCAAGGACTTCCGCACGCGTTTGATCCCGGTCGTCTTTCTCACGGTGCGAAGCTCACTGAAGGACAAGGTCGATCACCTTCTCAACGGCGCCGACGACTACGTGACCAAGCCTTTCATCCCTGAAGAGCTGGTGGCTCGCTTGCGCGCGGTGATCACGCGAGCCACGACCACTCGCGAGCTGAATCCGCTGACCGGCATGAGCGGGAACTCCGACATCCTGCGCGAGATCACAAATCGGCTCGTCAGCCAGGATCGCTTCGCGGTCCTCTACCCCGACATCGACGCTTTCAAGAGCTACAACGACCACTACGGCTTCGTTCGCGGTGACGACGTGATCAAGACGCTGTCGACGATCATCCTCGAGGTGCTCGAGGAGAATCCCTCCAAGCGGCACTTCGCCGGCCACGTCGGGGGGGACGACTTCGTCGTCCTCACCGAGCCTCAGCTCGCGGAGCCGATCGCAAACGAGATCACCAAGCGTTTCGACGCCGCGGTGCCCGCCCTGTACGACTTGCTCGACCGCGAGCGGGGCTGGATCGAATACGAGGAGCGGAACGGCAACAAGATCCGGGCCGAGTTCGTGTCGGTCTCGATCGGGGTCGTCATCGCCGAAGCCGGCAGCTACGCGAGCGCGGCCGCGCTGGCGGCTCGGGCCGCCGAGGTCAAGGGCGTGGCCAAGCGCATGCCAGGCTCGAAATGGGTGCTCGATCGCCGCCGGCCTCCCGATCGCCATGGGTCTTCCAGATGAGGCTCCATGTGTGCGGCTTAACGGGGTCGGATGGCGGCAGGCCGGGGCTATCATCGCGTGAGATTGCTTGTCCGATGAGTGAGAACCGCGATGAGTGACGTGGAGACCGCGCAGGCCACCGGCGGCGAACAACTCCCGGCGGCCGACCCGCCGCCCGGCCCGGCCACGTTGCAGCAGCGGGCCGATACCCGGCACGGCACGCGAATCAAGGTGTCGGTGCACCGGCTCGACGGCGGCTTCGAAGATGGGGAGTCGGACGCACGCATCCTCACCACCGAAGGTTTTCCGATCTTCACGCCCCCGGATTCCGATCGCGCTCGCTGGATTCCCGCGCGCGACATCAAATATGTCGTCCTGGGGTCGCTGGACGACCCCGGCCTCGAGGCGGACCCGGGAGACAAGAGTTCCGCCCGTAAATCGATCCTGAGATTTCGCGACGGCGAATGGATCGCCGCCTACATGGAAGATAGCCAGTCAGGCGACAGCTCCGGGCTCGCGATCAAGATCCGCCTGACCGAGCGGCAGCGGATCATCCCTGCGGTGGCCGCATCCGCAGCGCTGCTGGAGATGCAGTTCGTCGACACATGGAACAGCACCACCGACGTGGCCCGGCCTCTCCGCCGCCGCAGCGACATCATGGAAGCAGCGGC
Source organism: Actinobacteria bacterium 13_1_40CM_66_12 (assembly GCA_001917895.1). Next base: position 6,386 of record MNEW01000055.1, on the reverse strand, counting down.
TCGGCAAGGTCGCGACCTCAACCGGCTCGCGAACGATTTTCGAGACCGGCTCGCCCTCATCCGCGACGTCGGCCTCACGACGGGCGACACCCTCGCCTTCTCGCGCGCGGTGCGCACTCACCTCGACCGCTTCCTGGCCGAGGACGGCATCGAGCTCAGCGCTCCCGAGAAGACGACGCTCGCCGACATCATCCTGCGCGCGGCGGTCGGCTACGGACCCCTCGACGGCCTCCTCCACGACCGCTCCGTCAGCGAGATCATGGTCAACGGCCCGGACCAGGTGTTCATCGAGCGCCGCGGCGTCCTCACCAAAGCCGAGGTGCGATTCGAGGACGAGAACCAGCTCCTGGAAACGATCCGGCGCATGGTCGCCACCACCGGCCGGCATATCGACGGCCTCAACCCCATGGTGGACGCCCGCCTGCCGGACGGAAGCCGCGTCAACGCGATCATCAGGCCGGCCGCGATCCACGGCGCCGCGCTCACCATCCGCAAATTCAAGGACGCGGTGCTGGGAATGGAAGACCTCACACGTGAGGGCAGCCTCAGCCCCGCGATGGCGGAGTTCCTGAAGGCAGCCGTGCTCGGACGTATGAACGTGCTTGTCTCCGGCGGCACCGGGTCCGGCAAGACCACGTCACTCAACGTCATCGCGCGCTTCATCCCTCACAACCAGCGCGTGATCACGATCGAAGACGCCGCCGAGCTGCAGATCGACCACCCGCACGTCATCGCCCTGGAGCACCGGCCGCCCAACGTCGAAGGCAAAGGCGAGCTGACGATCCGGCAGCTGCTTCGCAACAGCCTCCGGATGCGCCCTGATCGGATCCTGGTCGGTGAGGTCCGCGGCGCCGAGGCGCTCGACATGCTGCAGGCCATGAACACCGGCCACGACGGGAGCATGTCGACGATCCACTCCAACTCCGCGCGTGACGCGCTGTCCCGCCTCGAGACGATGGTGATGATGGCGTCCATCGACATTCCGTTCGAAGCGGTGCGCGCTCAGATCGCTTCGGCCGTGAACCTCATCGTCCATCAGGCACGCATGCCGGACGGCCGGAGGAAGATCGCGCAGATCGCCGAGGTGGTCGGCTACGACGCCAATGGGGCGATCCTTCGCGACATCTTCTTGCTCGGCATGGGCTCGGACCTGCGGCTCGAGTACAACGCCACCGGCTACGTGCCGACATCGCTCGACAAGGCGGCGTTCTACGGCGTGCAGGTCGACAAGGATCTGTTCGATCCCGTCAAGTCGAGGTTCGTGCCCGCGGGGTCGGACAGCATGATGCCGGTCGTCAAGGACCCGCTGATGGCCGCGGCGCGCGGCACCGAGAACGTGGTCCGCCAGGTGGTCGTGGTGCCGTTCAGCTCCGACCGGCCCGGCGATTTGAGGCCGCAGCAGCAGTCGCGCACCGTGCAGGCATCGGAGTCCGCGCCCGCGCAGACGACGACCTGCAGGCCGCGGCGCCCGCCCAGGCGGCCGCACCGGGCACATCTCCGGCGCCGAGTTACGAGGCTCCGCCCCCGGTCGCATACCCGCGCGCATCGGCACCGGCGCCGGCTCAGCCCTCGTTCGACCTACCGCCGGAGTTGATCGCCGCCGCGCGCGCCGCGGCGCCCGCCGCTTCACAAGCTCAGGCGTCACCCCCCAGCGCCGGAGAGAACGCGCTCGCGGCATCGCAGGCGCTCCAGGCGGCCACGGCGATGGCCCGCGCAACAAGCGCGCTCGGACAGATGGCGGCCGCGGCCAGCAGCGGCTTTGCCGGAATGCTGCCGATAACACATGCGACGGGCCCCACCGGGACCGGCGCCACCCGCCGAATCCAGGCCATCATCGAAAGCCTCATCACCCGCAAGGGCCTCAACCTGAGATTGGCCCCCGCGATCACGCAGGCCTTCGAAGGCGCCGAGCTGAAGTCGAGCGACTACGCAGCGCCGAACAAGCTGAGCAAGGAGTCGGCCGGGCGCGAGCTGCGCCAGGCGGTCGAGGCCGGCCTGCTGCAGCTGGTCAAGTACCCGCAGGGCGAGGCCGGGTTCCGCGCCGACCCCGCGCTGTTGAGGGCGGTGGCCGAAGGCCTCGGCCAAACCGTCAACCCCGCGCAAGCGCTGACGCCGGAGACGATCATCAGCAGCCTGTCCGCCGGCCAGAGCGAAGGCACGGTGACGATCATGTTCACCGACGTCGAGGGCTCGACCCAGATGCTCTCGAGCCGGGGCTTCACGCTCTCGCACGAGATCATGAAGGCCTACGAATCGATCATCGAGGACAAGATCACCGAGCACGCTGGTCGCCGCATCAAAGGCCTCGGCGACGGCGTCATGGTCAGCTTCGGCTCGAGCCGCCACGCGGTCGAATGCGCCCTCGAGATCCAGCGCTCGATCGCGGAGTACAGCAAGCAGAACCCCGAGCGCAAGCTGAAGATCCGCATCGGGATCAACACGGGCGAGGTGGTCGAGGAGGCGGGCGACATCTTCGGCGCCGCCGTCAACGTCGCCGCGCGCGTTGCGGGCAAGGCCAAAGGCGGACAGATCCTCGTCTCCGAGGTCGTCCGCGAGCTGGTCGGCCCGGTCGCGGAGATGAAGTTCGGCTATCGCGGCCGCTACAAGCTGAAGGGGTTCCCCGACCGTTTCCGCCTGCACGACGTGACCGCCAGCGAAGTGCCGTCGCCGACACCGGTCCTGCCCACCGGCGACGGCTTCGTCGGCCGCGAGCAAGAGCGCCTCGACATCCGCATGACGCTCGACCGCGCGGCTACCGGTTCAGGCGGCATGCTCTTCATCGCCGGCGTTCCGGGCATCGGCGCCTCGCGACTCGCTTCCGAGGTCGCCTCCGAGGCGGCGAAGAAGGGCTGGTGGGTGCTGAGCGGCCGCTGCGCCGAGCAGGACACCACGCCATTGAGTCCGTTCCGCGACATTCTCGCCGCGGCGGTGGCGAGCGCCGGCGTGAAGTCGCTTCAAGAGGCGGTCGGCGCCAATGGTCCTCTGCTCGCGCAGCTCGTCCCCGGCCTCCGCCAGAAGGTGCGCGGGATGGGCCAGCCGGTCGAAGTGCCGGCGGACAAGCTCAGGGAGCAGCTCTTCCGCGCTGTCTTCGAATTCCTTACCGGATGCCAGGGAGGCAAGCCGCTCCTCATGGTGCTGGACGACCTCCAGTGGGCTGACGAGGAGACGGTTCTCCTGCTGCGCGACATTGCCGAGCGCTTGGCCGGAAGCCGTGTCGTCGTCCTCGGCACGTACTGGGAGTCAGAGCTCGACTCGGCGCGCCCCTTCACGATCGCCGCCTCCCGCCTCCTGCGCAGGCGCCGCGCGCAGCGTTTGTCGCTGGGCCGGCTGACGGACCGCGAGGTCGAGAAGATGGTCCACGTGTTGGGCGAGACTGCGTTGACGCCCGTGCAGCTCATCGGCATCCAGGCCGCGACAGAAGGCAACCCGCTTTTCGTCGAGCACTCCTACCTTTACATCGCCGATTCCGAGTCGATGCTGGGCGGCCATGGGCGCGTGCAGGCGAGCTTCACGGAAGAGGACCTCGAGCTGGCCAACAGCGTTCGCGGCATCATCGGCCGCAGGCTGGAGAGGCTCAGCGAGCCGGCTCAGCGCATGCTGGTCGCCGCGGCCGTCATCGGTCGTGACTTCGACATCCCGCTGCTCGAAGCCTTCGGCGAGCTGTCAGGCCACGAGCTGCGCGACGCGATCGATGAGGCCACTCGCAGCCACTTCTTGACCGCCGCGGGGGCGGATCGTTTCCGGTTCAGTCACGACCTGGTGCGCCAGCGGGTCCTCGCCGTGCTGCCGCTGCCGCGATTGCAGGCATACCACCTCGCGGTGGCCGGAACTCTCGAACGCGGATACGGCAAGAGCGCCACAGAGAAGGCCGCCGAGATCGCTCATCACCTCTATCAGGCGGGCACGTCTGCCGACCCGCTCAAGACGTCTGACTACCTGGCTCAAGCGGCAGCGAACGCGATGGCGGTCGGCGCCTTCGAAGAGGTGCTGCGCCTGATCGAGCTGACCCTGCAGCTCCTCCCCGGCGACAAGATCCGCGAACGGGCCGAGGCACTGGCCCTCCGGGGGCAGGCCTTCTGGGGCCTGGGACGCAACAACGACGCGAAGGCCGCCTGGAACGGTGCTCTTGGCCGCTACGACGAGCTTGGCGACACCAAGGCGGCCGCGAGCGTCCACGCGCGACTCCACGAGATCGGCGCCGACGGTGTGGCAGCCGAGCGGCCGCGGCCGCGCGAGCATGCCCCCGCACGCGAGGCCGAGGTCACCTAAGCGGCCTAACCCGTTAGCCGGGCCGCCGGGGGCACGGGCCCGTATTCGGATGGGTCCCCGAGGATCGTCGGCAGCTGGCCTGTGAACGTCAGCGTGTAAGCCATCACGCCACCCACCTCGTCCGTCCGGAAGCTCGAGGCTTTCGAGATGGTTATGGCCGCGGCCGGCGCGTAAAAGAACCCGATGAACGCGGAGTCCGTGGCGGCGCCGATGAAATTGCTGCATGTGTTCGCCGGCGGGTAGCCGTTGCCAGGTTCGTAGACGACCATCCAGTTGTACTGGTAGCCGCTGAAGATGACGTTGTCGCCGCTGGTCGTGTCGTTGAGGCAGCCGCCGTTCGGGATGACGAAGGCAACCGCTCCCGGGGTGATCGGCCCAGCGCAAGAAGTGAGCGCTCCCCCGACGGTATCGCATTGGTTTTCGTTGGCGCGGTCGCCGCGGGGCGGAGCCGCGCGGTTCGCGTTCTCGTTGGGAAGGTTGTTTCTCAAGGGCGCGCTCTCGCCGTCGGGCGGATAGGAACCCACGACGCCCGGCGCCGCCAGCGCGTTCGGCGCAAACGGGGGCCCGAGGTCGTTGTTGTCCAGGTTGATGGATTCGTATCCGAGGCTGCAGCTGCTGCCCGAAAAGGCGGGGCAGCCTGCCGTGTTGTTGTTCTGCGGAGTGCCGGAAACAGGAAGGCTCTTAGCGAGGCCGAACGGCCCGCTGCACGAGCCGCCTGGAGCCGCATAGATGTTGTATCCAGATGCTCCGGGCACATTGCTCACCGCGACCATGAAGTTCTGGCCGCTGCCGTTGATCCTTGCTGTGTAGCAGATTGATGGCGCGCTTTCGCGGGCATAGAACTGGCCGTTGTAGATCCCCGTTCGAGTCGAAGTGAGCACGAACGACCAGTTGCCTGTGGCAATTCCTCTTGGCCCGGAAACCACCGTGACCTGAGCGGAGCCGGCGCAATTGGTGCCATCGGCATTCCACTGCTGGTGGCCGGAGGGGATGGTGTCGTTGTTGTATAGAGGCTCATCGGGCGGCCTCAGCTCGTTGGACACGAAGCTCCCGTTGTTCGTGTAGCCGCCTTGCCACTTGTAAACACCACCCGCAAGGAAATAGCAGAAGCTCGCGCCGAAAGCCGGGTCCATCGCGTACGTGCCAGGCGAAAGCACCACGGGTCCCCCGCCGCTTGGCGGCCTTGACTGCGCTCCACCCACGACGGGAGGAGGCGGGTAGTTGGGATCGATGAAGTTGTACCCGGAACGTGTGACGCCGGCCGTGTCAGGGTACGTGCACGGCGTCGAGTTCCCGCTCGGGAAGCAGGCCGTGGTGACGCCGGGAATCGACGATTGGCATCGAGCGTAGACATCGCCTGTGACCGACGCCAATCCCGCGACCGAAATCGACCCGCTCGACACCATGTCCCCGAAGATGTTGAGGGTGCCACCGGAAGCGGTCGTGATCGCGTTGCCCGGCATCCCTCCACACCCCGCCTGGCTGAGGGCGGCCACCGTGGGCGTGTACAGCAGGTTGTTGACGCCGGAGGAAGCTGTCGCGGCCAGCTGCGGCGAGGTTCCACCGGTGAGGATGCGGGCGAACTGGAGCACGAGCGCGCGAGCCCCGCTGATCGTGAACTGGACGCCCGCAGGTCCAAGAGCCGCTACCACCTGGGTCAGCACGGTTCCATCCGAGTACGTGCACGTGATCGTGCGCGGCGCTGCACCGGGCGACCCATAACCGGGCGTGCAGGACGGGCTCGCGTACAGCCGGAGGTTGGTGCCGAAGCTCGTCGTCGCCGCCTGCTCAGCGACGGTGTAGTTGCTCCGTTGTTGGAAGCTGTCACCGGCGGCCAGCGCTGCTGCGTCGGTTGCGGCCTGCAGGTCACGGCGGAGGGCATATGCACGAGCACCATCGACCGCCAGCGCGGCCATCCCGACCACGACCGCGACCATGATGCCGATCAGGACGATGGCCTGCCCGCGCTGCGCGCTTGGTTGTCTCTCAGCCGGTGAGCCTGGCCGCAGGCGGCACAGGCGCGAACCCCTTGTTGAGGGTGATGGTCGGCATCGACGCGGTGAAGGACACCGAGTTTGCGATGAGGCCGCCCGACCCACCTTCGAATACATAAGGAG
>MNEW01000013.1 GCA_001917895.1 Actinobacteria bacterium 13_1_40CM_66_12 | reverse complement strand
TGGGCATGAATCCCTACATCAACGCCACGATCATCATGCAGCTGATGACTGTGATCTCCGAACGCATCAAGGAGATCTCCAAAGAGGGCGAGCAGGGCCGCCGCCGGATCCAGCGCTGGAGCCGCTGGCTCACAGTCGTGCTCGGCGCAGGCCAGGCCTACGGATTCACCGTTCTCTTTCAGAACACCAACCCGGCCATCCTCCCGGCGCTCGACTGGTTTCAGCGGCTGGAGATCGTGCTTGTCCTGACCGCCGGCACGGTGATGCTGATGTGGTTCGGCGAGCTCATCACCGAGTACGGCATCGGCAACGGCGTTTCGCTCATCATCTTCGCCGGCATCATCGGCCGTGGCCCGCAAGGCGTCTCGGCGGTGTTCTCAGCTCACTCCACGGGCGGCGGCCTCGCCGACTACATCCCGTTCATCCTCTTCGGCGGCATCGCGCTGGTCATGACCGCGGTGATCATCGAGGTGCAGCAGGCGGTGCGGAAGATTCCCATCCAATCGGCGCAGCGCACGGTCGGCCTCAAACAGGTTCAGAGCCGGGCGAGCTTCCTGCCGCTGCGCGTGAACCACGCCGGCGTCATCCCGATCATCTTCGCGATCTCGGTGATGTTCCTGCCCACGATCATCTCCAACTATTTCCAGGGCGCGCCTCCAGCCACGTGGTACTACAAGGCCGCCGCGTGGGTCCGCGGCAATTTCACGCCCGACACGGCCAATCTTCCGATGGCGATCACGTACAACGCGTTGTACTTCGCGTTCACGTTCGGGTTCACGTACTTCTACACGGCGATCACCTTTGAGGTGAACGACGTCGCCGACAACCTCAAACGCTATTCGAGCTTCATCCCGGGCATCCGTCCGGGACGTCCGACCGCGGACTACCTGGCCGCGGTCATGAATCGCGTCACGTTCGCCGGCGCCACGTTCCTTGGCTTCATCACCGTCATCCTGCCCATCGCGACGGCCAAGATCTCCGGCATCCCGCATCAGCAGATGTATCTCGGAGGTACCGCGATCCTCATCGTCGTCGGCGTCGCCCTGGACACGATGAAACAGCTGCAAACGCAGCTCGTCATGCGCCAGTACCGGGGCTTTATCAGATGAGTAAGTTCGCCTCCCCACAACCTGGGGAGGTCGGAACCCGCTTGCGGGTTCCGGGTGGGGCCTCCCGATGAACCTGTTGCTATACGGCGCTCCGGGGAGCGGCAAGGGCACGCAGGCGAACATGCTTCGCGATCGCTTCGGCATTCCTCACATCGCCACCGGGGACATGCTGCGAGCGGAGATCCAGGCCGGCACGCACCTGGGCCGTCAAGCCCAACCCATCCTGGCTCGAGGCCAGTACGTGCCCGACGACATCATGATCGGCATGATCCGCAACCGCCTGCATCAACCCGACAGCGACGGCGGGTTCATCATCGACGGCTTCCCGCGAACGGTTCCGCAGGCCGAGGCGCTAGACGGGCTGATGCACGAGCTCCACCGCGGGCTCGACCACGTGCTGTACCTCAAGGTCGAGATGGCCGAGCTCCTGCAGCGGCTGTCAGGACGGCTGGTCTGCCCGGCCTGCCAACGCACCTACCCGCCCGGGACGGCGACATGCGCGGTCGATGGCACTTCGCTCGTGCAGCGCGAGGACGACAAGACCGAGGCCGTGAAGCCCCGGATCGAGATCTACCTCTCCAAGACCGTCCCGGTGCTCGAGCACTACCGGGGCACCGGTCTGGTTTCCGAGATCGACGGCCGGGGCACAATCGATGAGATAACCGGGCGCGTTCTAGCCGCAATCGGCGAGAATGGCCGTTTTCACAGATGATCAATCTCAAGACAAAGCACGAAATCGACCTCATGGCTCGGGCGGGCAGGCTGCTCGCGTCCGTGCTGCCTCCCTTGAGGGACGCCTGCGTGCCGGGCGTGCGTACGAGCGACCTCGACCGCATCGCGGACAAGCTCATCCGGGACGGCGGGGCCGTGCCCGGCTTCCTCGGCTACCACGGCTTCCCGAAGTCGATCTGCGTGTCCATCAACGACGAGGCGGTGCACGGCATCCCAGGCAACCGCAAGGTGGGCCCCGGTGACGTGGTCAGCCTCGACCTCGGCCTTGTGCTGGAGGGCTTCTGGGCGGACGTCGGCATCACCGTCGGCGTGGGCAAGATCAGCAAGGAGGCCGACCGGCTGATCAAGGTCACCGAGGAAGCGCTGTACGTCGGCATTGACAAGGCGCAGCCGGGCGGATACCTCGGCGACATCTCCTCAGCGATCCAGAAGCACGTCGAGAAGGCGGGGTTTTCGGTCATCCGCCAGTTCGTCGGCCACGGGATCGGCCGCCAGATGCACGATCTGCACCGTCGACGGGGGCCTTTCCGCCTACTTCGAGCACACGGTGGCGATCACCGACCAGGGCCCTTTGATTCTCACAGCCCTTGGCTCCCCCAACGGCCACACCAACCGGGCCTCCAACTGAGTTCGACCCGATTCTGGTCAAGTCCCTCCCCGCTTGCGGGGAGGTTCGGGTGCAGCCCGGGTGGGGAGCACCGAGTTTGGTATACTCGTCGTTCGTGCCCCAACGCCCCCCACTCGTGAAGGGGGTCGTGGTGGAGCCTCTTCCCAACGGCGTCTACCGGGTTGAGCTCGAGAACGGGGCGAAGATCCTCGCTCACGTGGCCGATCGCGCCGGCACCCACTTCACCCGGCTCCTCGCCGGAGACAAGGTGGGCGTCGAGCTCGCCAGCCGCGATCGATCGCGAGGGCGTATTCGAGAGATTTGGAGATGAAGGTACGGCCGTCGGTCAAGAAGATGTGCTCGAGCTGCAAGGTGATCAAGCGGAACGGGGTGGTTCGGGTGATTTGCTCGAAGACCCCCAAGCACAAGCAGAGGCAGGGCTAAGGGACTAAATGGCAAGAATCGCCGGTGTCGACATACCCCCGCAGAAGCGGGTGGTCATCTCCCTGATGTATATCCATGGGATCGGCCGCACCACCGCGGAGAAGATCGCGAAGGCGGCCAACCTCAACACTGAAACGCGGACCAAGGACCTCAGCGAGGAAGAGGTCGCGCGCCTGCGCCAGATCATCGATCGCATGTCGACCTCGAAGGAGATCCTCATCGAGGGGGACCTGCGGCGCGACGTGGCGACGAACATCAAGCGCCTCACCGAAATCGGCACCTACCGAGGCATGCGCCATCGCCGCGGCCTCCCCGTGCGCGGACAGCGCACTCGCACCAACGCGCGGAGCCGCCGCGGTCCCAAGCGCGCGGTCGCGGGCAAGAAGAAGGTCAAGGCAGGCAAGTAGTGGCCCCTAGGCGAAGCTACTAATGGGAAAGACGAAAAAGGTCGTCCGGACACGTCGCCGCGAGCGCAAGAACGTCGTGGCGGGGCAGGCGCACATCCAGAGCACCTTCAACAACACGATCATCAGCATCACCGACATCGACGGCAACGTCATCTCCTGGGGCTCCGCCGGCGCTCAAGGGTTCAAGGGCAGCCGCAAGTCGACCCCGTTCGCCGCGCAGGTCACGGCCGAGGCGACCGCCAAGAGGGCGCTCGAGCACGGCATGCGCTCGATCGAGGTCTTCGTGCGCGGACCGGGCGCCGGCCGCGAGGCGGCCATCCGCTCGCTCCAGGCGACGGGGCTCGAGGTGAACGCGATCACGGACGTGACGCCGATCCCGCACAACGGGTGCCGTCCGCCCAAGCGGAGAAGGGTCTAGCTCATGGCGAATTACAGCGGCCCGGTCTGCCGCTTCTGCCGCCGCGAGGGCGCCAAGCTCTACTTGAAAGGGGAGCGTTGCTACACACCGAAGTGCGCCATCGAGCGCCGCGCGTTCGCGCCCGGCATGCACGGCCAGGCGCGCAAGCGCAAGACGTCTGACTACGGCCTGCAGCTGCGCGCGAAGCAGAAGGCTCGGCGCACGTATGGGCTGCTCGAGAAGCAGTTCCGAAACTACTTCGAGCTGGCTGAGCGGGAGCCGGGCGTCACCGGCCTCAATCTGCTCCGCCACCTGGAGCTGCGCCTGGACAACATCATCTACCGGTTGGGCTTGGGGGCCTCGCGCAAGCAGGCACGCCAGCTCGTCACGCACCGGCACTTCGAGGTCAACGGGAAGACGGTCAACGTGCCGTCGTACCAGCTGAAGCCGGGCGACCAGGTCAAGGTCCGGCCCGCTAATGGGGTCACCGACGTGGCCCTGGAGGCGTCGAAGGTGCGGCCGGTGCCGTCGTGGCTTTCATTCAATGGCGATGAGAAAAGCGCCAAGGTGCTCGCGCGCCCCGACCGCAACGAGATGGAAGCGGGCGTCGAAGAGCAGCTGATCGTCGAGTTCTATTCACGGTAAAGGACGGAGGTAAAGGGACCCAAATTGGCAATTGACACGCAGATGACTGTTACGCCGCAGGTTCGCAAGCTCGAGACGAGCGCGAACTACGGCAAGTTCGACATCGAGCCGCTCGACCCGGGCTTCGGGACGACGCTCGGCAACACGCTTCGGCGCGTGCTGCTCTCCTCGCTGTGGGGTGCGGCGGTGACGTCGATCCAGATCGACGGCGTCGCCCACGAGTTCACGGCGATCCCGCACGTCAAAGAGGACGTGACCGAGGTCATCCTCAACATCAAGAAGCTCAATTTGAAGAGTTTCACCGAGGACCCGGTGACCCTGCTCCTCGACGTCAAGGGGCCGGCCGAGGTGCGCGCGTCGCACATCCAGGCGTCGTCCGACGTCGAGATCGTCAACCCCGACCTGTACATCTGCACGCTGGCGGCCAAGGGCCACCTCCGGATGGAGCTGAACGTCGAGCGGGGCAAGGGCTACATCCCGGCGGATCGAAACAAGCGCGAGGGCCAGCCGATCGGGGTCATCCCGATCGATTCCATCTTCTCGCCGGTCGAGAAGGCCAACTTCACGGTCGAGAAGACCCGTGTCGGTCAGTCGACCGACTACGACCGCCTGCTGATCGAGGTCTGGACCGACGGCACGATGTCGCCGGAAGAGGCGGTCAGCCACGCTGCCTCGCTTTTCACCAAGCACCTGCAGCTGTTCGTCAACTTCCCCGACTCCATCTCGCGGCCGGGCACGCCCGAGAAGAGCGAGCAGAGCCGGCTGATGGACACGCCGATCGAGGAGCTCGACCTTTCGGTCCGCGCTTTCAACTGCCTCAAGGCAAACGAGATCCAGACCGTCGGTCAGCTGCTCCAGAAGCGCGAGGAAGAGCTACTCGCGCTCCGCAACTTCGGACGCAAGTCGCTGGACGAGATCAAGGAGAAGCTCGTCGAGAAGGGCTTCATCAAGCCTGAGGAGATGGGCACCGTCCTTCGGGGCTGAGCCTCTAGATGCGACATCAGAAGAGCGGCCGCCATTTCAACAGGGATACCGACGCGCGTAAGGCGCTGATGCGCAACCTGTGCACGTCCCTGCTGGAAAGCGGCCGCATCACCACCACCGAGGCCAAGGCGAAGGAGCTGCGCCGGTGGGTCGAACGTTTGATCACCACCGCGAAGGGCCAGGACCTCAGCGCGCGGCGCCGCGTCGCCGAGGAGGTCTCCAAGCCTGAGGTGGTGGAGCGGCTGTTCTCGAACCTCCTGCCGCGACTGGCGGAGCGGCCAGGAGGCTACACGCGCATCATCCACAAAGGCCCGCGCCTTGGCGATGCCGCACCGATGGTGATCATCGAACTCGTCGATTAGCGTTCAATCGGTTCAAAAGTGAATATCAAGGTCGTGCTCGAGTACGACGGAAGCGGGTTTGCGGGCTGGCAACAGCAATCGCGTGGGCGGACCGTGGAGGCGGAGCTGAAACGGGCGCTGCGCGAGCTGACAGGCAAGGACCACACGGTGTATGCGGCGGGACGCACGGACGCCGGCGCCCACGCCGAAGGCCAGGTCGTGAACTTCCAGTTCGAGGGGCGGATCTCGGCCCAGCGGTTGGTGGCGGCGCTGAACGCCCGGCTGCCGGAGGACGTGGCGGCGCTCAGCGCCGAGGTCGTGCCGGACGACTTCCACGCTCGGTACTCGGCGCGGTGGCGGCGCTACCGCTACCGCTACCTGGACCGCCCGGCAAGACCGGCTCTCGAGCGGGGTCGCTGCTGGCACGTGGGCGCCGGGCTCGATGTCGACGCGATGTCGAAGGCAGCGCAGCCGCTCGTCGGCCGGCACGACTGGACGAGCTACTGCTCGGCCTCCGAGCCACCTGACGCCAGGGTGCGCGAGATGCGCTCCGCAGAGGTGGTGCGGCGCGGCGATTTCGTCGAGCTGGAGCTGGTGGCCGAAGGGTTCCTCCGAGGCCTGGCACGCAGCATCGCCGGCGCGCTGGCGGAGGTGGGGCGCGGGCGCCAGCGACCGGAGTGGGTGGGCGAAGTGCTGCGAGCGAGAGATCGGCGCCAGGCGCCTAAGACGGCCCCCGCCGGGGGCCTGACATTGATGGAAGTGATTTACTGAGCAACCGCCGGGCGCGCGCAGGGCGCATAGAAAGGGAAGATGAGTAAACAGAAGACGTGGACGGCGAAAGCCGCGGACTTGAAGAGTGATTGGTTTGTGGTCGATGCCACGGATCAGGTTTTAGGTCGCCTGGCGAGCAGCGTGGCCAAGATCCTGCGCGGCAAGCACAAGCCCACGTTCACCCCGCACCTGAACACCGGAGACCACGTGGTCGTGATCAACGCCGCCAAGGTCAAGGTGAGCGGCGCCAAGCTCCTGGGCAAGGAGTACACGCGGTACACCGGTTACCCGGGCGGGCTGCGCAAGCGCACGCTCCAGAAGTCGCAGGAGATCGACCCGACGTTCCCGATCACCAACGCGGTTCGCGGGATGCTGCAGCGGAACACGCTCGGCGCCGACATGTTGAAGCGACTCCGCGTCTACGCCGGTCCCGACCACGGGCACGTCGCGCAGAAGCCCAAGGTTGTCACGTTCGATTCCAGAGGGGACATCAAGATTGGCTGACACTTTCAACCGAGGCACCGGCCGCCGCAAGAACGCGATCGCGCGGGTGCGGCTGCAGCCGGGCGAGGGCCGGATCACGGTCAACGAGAAAGACCCGCTGGCCTATCTGGGCCGGCGCGTCCTGGAGATGGCGGCGCTGGCGCCGCTCCGCGTCACCAGCACCCAGCGCAAGTTCGACATCAGCGTGAAGGTGGTTGGAGGCGGCAACAGCGGACAGGCGGGCGCCATCGCCCACGGGATCGCACGTGCGCTCATCAACTACGACCCAGATTTCCGTCCCGTGTTGAAGAAGGCGGGCCTTCTCACGCGTGACGCGAGGATGAAGGAGCGCAAGAAATACGGACTGAAGAGGGCGCGGAAAGCACCCCAGTACACGAAGCGGTAGCCGGGATTGGAGGCAGGCGCCTCCACTGGCCCGACTGCCGCAACACGCGCGACCTCGGCGGTCTGCCGGCGCGATCCGGAATGACGCGCTCGGGCATCGTCATCCGCTCCGACAACGTGGCCAGCCTGACGCTCGCCGGGCGGCAGGCGATGATCGATTACGGCGTGGCGACCGTGATCGACCTACGCAGCGAATCGGAGGTAAAAGGCGCTCCTGGTCCTCCGTTCTCCGAGTTCCAGAGCACCAGCCCAGCCACGGCAATGGCCGACGGCGCGGTCCCTGTTTACGTGAATCTGCCTCTGATCGACGACGCGACGGCGCCGATCCTCAACGAAGCGCCGGCGATGCCCGAGCGCTACATGTTGATGCTCGAGCGGCGCCAGGCGGCCTTCGGCGCAGTCTTCGAGGCCATCGCCGCGACCGACGAACCGGTGCTGTTCCACTGCTTCGCCGGCAAGGACCGCACCGGTCTGGTCGCGGCGCTGATGCTGTCGCTCGCCGGGGTCGATCCGGAGGCCATCGGCGCCGACTACGCCGAGACGGACATCCAGCTCGCGGACCGCTACGAAGAGTGGCTTGCGAAAGCCGCTCCGGAGCGGCTGGATACGATGCGCGACGAGCTGCGCTGCCCGCCGGAATGGATGCTCAGCGCGCTGGAGCACCTCGAGCGAAAGTGGGGTGGGGTGGAGGCGTACCTCGAAGCCGCCGGCCTCTCTCAATCTGCAATCACGCGCCTGCAATCAAAATTGACCAGCTAAGCAGAAGCTGTTGCCTCCCCACCGTGTGGGGAGGTCGGACGCCGCTTGCGGCGTCCGGGTGGGGCGATTCACTTCAGTACTGGACTCTACGGGCCGCCGTTCGCCCGAAAGAACGCCATAGCACTCTCGACGCTTGGCACCGAGACGACATTCGAAGAGGCGAACTGCTCCGCACCCGGCCAGGCGCTGCGCCGGATCCGGGCCGCCGCCGCCTCGCGGTCGTAATCCGTGCGCCGAAACTCAACCTGCGGACCCAGCAGTGCCCAGAACGCCCCCGAATCGCCGTACGGCATGCCCACGCTCCCCGGGTTGATGATGCGCACCCCATCGACCACGCGGTCGAACGGCATATGTGTGTGGCCGCAGACGACCAGGTCCGCCTCGACCCCGGCGAGGAACTCTCGCAGTCGGGCGTCAGGCGTCTCGGCCGTCATCATCTCTTCATCGCTTCGAGGTGATCCGTGACAGAACAGAACGCGGCCAATGCCGTCGACGTCAACCGACACCGGTTCTGAGAACGACGCGAGGAAATCCCGGTGCTCGCGCGACAACTGGGAGGCGCACCAGTCGAATGCGGGGCCCGGCAGTCTCGGAAGCGTTGCACCGTCGAATGCGCTCACCAATCCGCGGTCGGCGTTGCCGCGGACGAACCGAGCGCGGGGCAACGCGCGCAAAACATCCAGTGACTCGACTGGCAGTGGCCCCGATGCCACATCGCCGCAGATCATCAAGAGGTCCGGATCGGCCTGAGCGACATCGGCGAGCACTGCCTCCAATGCGGGCAGGTTGCCGTGAATGTCCGCGAGCACCGCGACGCTCATTCGATACAGCCTAATCGGCCGACGCGAACTCTCGATTCCCGTCACGATTACGGAGATGAAGTTCGGCATCGCCATCTTTCCGACCGACTACGCGATCTCGATGACCGAGCTCGCGCCGCTCGTCGAGGGGGCGGGATTCGAATCGCTCTGGGTCGCCGAGCACTCCCATATCCCCACCAGCAGGTTGAGCCCCTGGGCGGGCGGCGCCGAGCTCCCCAAGCATTACTGGCACGCGCTCGACCCGTTCGTCGCGCTGACAGCGGGGGCGCTCGCTTCGAAGGACCTCAAGATCGGCACCGGCATCTGCCTCGTCATCCAGCGGGACACCATCCAGACGGCCAAGCAGGTCGCCAGCCTGGACCACATCTCCAATGGCCGCTTCCTGTTCGGCATCGGTGGTGGCTGGAACAGGGAGGAGATGGCAGACCACGGCACCGACTTCTCCAAACGCTGGAAGCTGCTGCGCGAGCGCACCGAGGCCATGAAGGCGATCTGGACCCAGGACGTGTCCGAGTACCACGGCGACATGGTCGATTTCGGACCCATGCGGTGCTATCCGAAGCCCATCCAGAAACCGCACCCGCCGATCATCCTGGGCGGCAGCGGGCCCAACATCCTCAAGCGCGTGATTGCGTACGGCGACGGCTGGATGCCGAATCGCGGTGACGTCCTCGGCCGCTTGGGAGAGCTGCGCGAGCTAGCAAAGGCATCGGGAAGAGGCGAAATCCCGATCACCGCCTACCCGAAAACGACACCAGAAGACATCGAACAGTTCCAGCAGGCGGGCGTCGATCGCTGCATCTTCTACGTCTCGCCCGACGGCCGCGACGAAGGCCTCGCTTCGCTAGAGAAGTTGGTGAAGCTCACCCGTCCCTATCGCTGAGCGGCGAGCAGAGCCTCCACCGACTGACCTAGCGACGACAGCTCGATCCTGTACACATCCAGCCGGCGGTGGTGAGCGCTCCCGGGCTGCAGCTCCAGAACGAGCCATTCTTCTTCGGCTCGCGCGAGCCCGACCATGTCCTCGCTGGGGATGAGCAGGCATTCGTAGCCGAATCGGCCGGCCACCCGATCCCACCCGAGCACGCATACATAAGTGGTAGGGAACGGGCGAAAGCTGGATCGCCGCATGTAGATCCGTTCCTCGAGGTGCTCGCGGTCCCAGCCCGCCGTCTTGACCTGCAGGCCGAGAAAGCCTCGTGTATCCACCTCGCGCGCAAGCACCTCCACCGTCTCGAGGTCGGGAAATGGCCGAAACAGGTTCAAGGCTTCCACCTCGGCCAGCCTCCGAACAACCTCCATCTCGCCCAAGAATCCCTCGCGGCCTCGATCGAGAGCAAGCACATTGGCGGCTGCACGCACTGGAAACAATCCAGCTGCGGAACCAAACCGCTCGGCCAGCCGCTCTCGCTCGACCAGGAACCGTGCCCATCTCGACGTCCCGCCCGCATGCAACTCGAACGCCGCCGTCAGGTACTCGCGTCCGTCGACGACGTCGTGCGCTGCGAGCTCGCGAAACTGTGCTTCGGTTGCGACCAGGACCATCTGGCCCAGTCGTTCCTCTTCGATAAGCACGCAGACCATCAGCGCCTCGTCGTCGTGCAGGCTGCTGGCCGTCACCGTCACATGTACTTGGCCGGCGGGCGTCAGCTCCGTCCGGCCCTTCACCTGCACGGGGGTGTACGCACCGTCCGCCAGCCGGTGCACGACTCCATCGATGCCCATATCGCGCAGCGGCAGGAACACGTGCAGCCCGCCCATCGACTGCCGCACCAGCTCGGCCCATACCTTGAACTCCGCGACCTGCCCGGCGGCCAGCGTTCGGCCGTGGTGCCAACGCGCGTCGGTCTCCAACCCGCGGCATTGTCCGCCGAAACCGGCGCTTAGCGCTTCGGTAACTTGGCGCCCATGACTGCCTCCGTGAACAGCCGACTCGCGAGCCGGCTGCGTGGCTCGCGAAGACGCTCGGCCAGCTTGGCGAGGTGGTCGACGACGCGAGGTTCGATGCTCAGCCTGTAGAGCTGTTTGACGACCGGCGTTTTTTCCTTCACTGAGTTCCTCCTGAGCTTGCTTGTTGTGGTCGGATCAGGATTCTCGTGACGGGGACGGGCGGTGCCAACCCTGGTTGTTAACGAGCTAACATCGCGTCGTGCGTACCGTGTCGGCGATGCTCCGTTGGAGGGCTCGCCGGCGGCCGGATTTCCCGGTCACCTGGTACCAGGGCAAGGAGCGCACCCTCGATGAGATGAACCGTTCGAGCTCTGAGCTCGCGGCCGGTCTGATCGAGGGTCTGGACATCGAGCCCGGCGACCGTGTCGCGATCCTCGACAAGAACTCCGACGACTTCATCGAGCTCCTCTTCGCGCTGGATAAGGCTGGGGCGGTCGCATGTCCGATCAACTGGCGCCTCACTGCGCCTGAGGTGGCCGTGGTGGTCAGCGACGCCGACCCCAAAGCGCTCGTGGTCGGCGACGACCTCCGGCAAAACGCCGACCAGGTCTCCGGTCGCGTCCTCGCATACGCGGACCTGCCACGTGTCAAGGGTGGCGCGGATCCGCATCGCGACGCCGAGGAAAACGTCACGTGGCAGCTCTACACCTCAGGCACCACTGGCATTCCCAAGGGAGCGATGCTCACCAACCTCAATCTCTTCGCGCTCTCGGGGGCCCTGCCGATGGAGATCAAAGGCTTCGACGAATACGGCCGCTCGCTTGTCGCGATGCCGCTGTATCACATCGGGGGCTGCGGCTGGGCGCTGGGGGCCATCGGCGCCGGTTGCACCGCGGTGCTCGTCCGCGACTTCATCCCCCAGGACGTGCTGAAGATCATCGTCGAGCAGCGGATCAACACTGCATTCCTTGTGCCGGCCGCTCTGTTGTTCCTGACCTCGCTGCCAGAGTCCCAGGGCGCCGATTATTCGGCATTCAAGAACATCGCCTACGGAGCGTCGCCCATCACTCCCGAGCTGCTCAAGCGCTCGATCGCGACTTTCGGCTGCCGCTTCACCCAGGTCTACGGGCTCACAGAGACGACGGGCGCCGTCACGTTTCTGCAGCAGGAGGATCACGTCGGCGAACGCTTCCTGAGCTGCGGGCGCTCAGGCTTCGGGCACGATCTCAAGGTCGTCGGGCCTGATGGCAGGGACGTCCAGTTCGGCGAGATCGGGGAGATCGTCTACCGCGGCCCGGGCACCATGGCCGGCTACTGGCGAAAGGAGCGCGAAACCAACGACGCCATCCGCGACGGCTGGTTCCACACCGGCGACGCGGGCACCCTGGACGCGGACGGATTCATCTACATCAAGGACCGCATCAAGGACATGGTCATCTCGGGCGGAGAAAACATCTACCCGGCCGAGGTGGAGGCGATCCTGGCCGAGCATCCGAAGGTTGCCGACGTGGCCGTGATCGGCGTCCCCGATGACACGTGGGGAGAAACGGTCAAAGCCATCGTCATCCGCAAACCTGACTCCAGTCTCACGGCCGAGGAGCTCATCAACTGGTCGAAGGACAAGCTGGCCGGCTTCAAGCGACCGCATTCGGTCGACTTCGTCGATACGATTCCTCGCAATCCAACCGGCAAGATCCTGAAGAAGGACCTTCGCGCGCCGTACTGGGCGGGCCACGAGCGCGCCGTCCACTGACCCAAGAACCGAGCGCCAGGCGCGCCCGGGCGGACATACACTATCCCTCGGTGGGGGTAACCCGGTGATCTACGTCCGGTCGCGCCGGTCGGTGGTGACTCTCGGTGCTTCCAGCCTGTTCTGTGCCCTGGCCTTCGGGCTTCTCGCCATCGTCGCCACCCGCTTGCCGGAGGGCTGGGTGGCCGGCGTCGCCCTCGGCGCAGGTTCGATCGGGGCGTGGGTGGTCGCG
>MNEW01000070.1:9439-10232 GCA_001917895.1 Actinobacteria bacterium 13_1_40CM_66_12 | reverse complement strand
GGAAGATCTGGACGCCCCTGGGCATTTCGGCCAGGCCGTGGATCGGGAAGCCGGTCTTCACGAGTGCGTCGTCGGGGTAGTTCGCGGACGCGACGACCACGCCAACCGCAACGCGCGGGTCCCAGGACGGGTCGGGATGGGTTTCCAGCGTGCCCTTGGCGGACGCCAGCGCGAGGGCGACGAAGTCCGATTCCAGACGCGGCAAGACGACCTGGGCCTCAGGGTCGCCGAAGCGCGCATTGAACTCCAGCGCGCGAATGCCGGCGCGGGTGAGCATCAGCCCGGCGTAGAGGACGCCTCGAAACTCGTCTCCCGAAGCCGCCAGCTCCCGCACCGCCGGCCGCAGCACCTTTTCCACGACCTCGTCGAGCACCGCTCCATCTACTCCGACCGGCGGCGAGTACGCGCCCATGCCTCCGGTGTTCGGCCCGCGATCGCCGTCGTGGGCGCGCTTGAAATCGCGGGCCGGCGCGAGTGGGACGACGTCCTTGCCGTCGGTGACTCCCAGGACCGAGAGCTCGGGTCCTTCGAGCCTTTCCTCCAGCACGATGGTGGCGCCGCTGCGTCCGAAGCGGCCCTCGACGAGCATCGCGTCGATGGCCCCGTTTGCTTCCTCGACGCTGGCGCAAACGATGACGCCCTTGCCGCGCGCCAGCCCGTCCGCTTTGACCGCGACCTGTCCCTTGCGCTCGCGCGCCCACGCCCGCGCCCGCTCCGCCTCGGTGAAGACGGCGAACTCGGCGGTCGGGATGCCGGCGCGGACCATCAGCTGTTTGGCGAACGACTTGCTCGA
>MNEW01000070.1:2699-9331 GCA_001917895.1 Actinobacteria bacterium 13_1_40CM_66_12 | reverse complement strand
CCGCCCGTGCCGCCGTTGCCGGGCGCGCAGTAGACGCGCTCGACCAGGTCGGACTGGACGCACTTCCACACGAGCGCGTGCTCGCGCGCCCCCGATCCAACTACGAGAACTTTCATGTGATTCGCGTGTTTTGCGCCAAACGTGCGGAATTCATGATTGCGATGCGCGCGTTTTGATCGAAACGCGCGGAATAAGATCGGCGCCGAGGCCGCCTATTCCCACTCGATGGTGCCGGGCGGCTTCGACGTGATGTCGAAGACGACCCGGTTGACGCCTTTCACCTCGTTGACGATGCGGTTGCTGATGCGCGCTAGCACCTCGTATGGCACGCGGGCCCAGTCGGCAGTCATGGCGTCCTCGCTGGTCACGACCCGTACCGCCACGACGTTGGCGTACGTTCGGTAGTCGCCCATCACGCCGACCGTGGACAGCGGCGTGAGGACGGCGAACGACTGCCATACCTGGCGATACAGGCCGAAATGCTTGATCTCATCGACGACCACCCAATCCGCGTTGCGGAGAATCTCGAGGCGCTCCGCAGTGACTTCGCCCAGGCAGCGAATCGCAAGGCCCGGCCCCGGGAATGGCTGCCGGTACACCATCTCCTCCGGCATGCCGAGCTCCAGCCCGACCGCGCGCACCTCGTCTTTGAACAGATACCGGAGCGGCTCGATGAGCTGGAAGCGCAGGCCGGGGGGTAGGCCGCCCACGTTGTGATGGGTCTTGATCTTCACCGCGGTCGCCGCCACGTCGGGGGCTGTTGACTCGATCACATCGGGATACAGCGTTCCCTGCGCAAGGAAGTCGATGTGCCCAAGGTTCGCCGCCTCGGCTTCGAAAACCGTGATGAACTCTCGGCCGACGATGCGCCTCTTCTCCTCCGGGTCGATGACTCCACGCAAGGCTTCGAGGAATCGCGCCGTGGCGTCGACATAGCGAATGTTCATGTCGAGGTTGCCGTGCATCACGGCCAGCACTCGCTCGGCCTCCTCCTTGCGCAAGAGGCCGTTGTTGACGAACACGCACGTGAGCTGGTCGCCAACCGCGCGATGGACCAGGGTCGCTGCGACGGCGGAATCGACGCCGCCGGACAGAGCACAGATCACGCGCCCGCCGCCAACCTGGGCGCGAATGCTCTCGACCGCCTCCGCGATGAACGACCCCGCCGTCCAGGAGGGGTCGCAGTGGCATACGCGGAAGAGGAAGTTGCGCAGGACCTCGCGCCCGCTCGGCGTATGCACGACCTCAGGATGGAACTGGATCCCATAAATGCCGTTGCCGTCGGTGAAAGCCGCCACCGGAGAGTTGCCGCTGGAGGCGAGGGCGTGGAAGCCGGGCGGCATCTCGGTCACCGCGTCGCCATGGCTCATCCACACCGGCAGCTCGCCGTTCAGCCCCTCGAACAGCGAGGCCGGCTCTCGCACCGCGAGCAGGGCGGGACCGTACTCGTGCGCGCGGCCGGGGTCGACCTTGCCGCCGAGGTGGTGGGCGATGAGCTGCATGCCGTAGCAGATGCCGAGCACCGGGACTCCGGCCCGCAGCGCTTCCGGGTCGACCTGCGGCGCGCCGGGTTCGTAGACGCTCGCGGGCCCGCCGCTGAGGATCAGGCCGGCAGGGTCGCGCCGCTTCAGCTCCGACCACGGAGTCGTCCCGGGCACGAGCTCGCAGTACACCTTGGCCTCGCGAACGCGTCGCGCGATGAGCTGGCTGAACTGCGATCCGAAGTCGAGGACGAGCACGGTTTGCTGGCGCATCGCAGGGCTCGATTCCTTGCCAGGCCGGGCAGCCGTGGCGGTCCGGCTCAGCTCAGCCCTTCCCCATGCCCACGTGCTGCGCCTGCTGAAGGGACTTGCCCTCCGATGTGATCGACGGGGCGATGACCATCTCGACGTGCTGGAACTCGGCCACGTCGTGCGCGCCACACACGCCAAGCGCCGACCGGAGGGCGCCGGCGAAATTCTGGCTGCCGTCGTCGACGCGGGCGGGGCCGACCAGGATCTCCTTCAGCGTTGCCTTGGTGCCCACATGCACGCGGGTACCTCGGGGAAGGTTCGGATCCGGCGTCGCCATGCCCCAGTTGTAGCCCTTGGAGGCGGACTCCTCGGCACCGGCAAGGGGAGTACCGATCATGACCGCGTCCGCGCCTGACGCGAACGCCTTGCAGACGTCCGCTCCGATGCGCATACCGCCGTCAGTTATCACCGCGACACGCACGCCGCCTCGACGCATGTGCTCGTCTCGCGCCGCCGCCACGTCGGCGGTGGCTGTGACCTGCGGCACGCCGACACCGAGGACGCCTCGCGTCGTGCATGCGGCGCCGGGGCCAACCCCCACCAGGATGCCGGCGATCCCCGTCTCCATCAGCTCCAGCGCGGTCTCGTAGTGAACGCAGTTGCCCACGACGACCGGGATATCGCATTTGTTGACGAGCTCGTCGAACGCGAGCTGGTGGTACGACCTCGATGAGTGGCGCGCGGTGAGCACGGTGCCCTGGACGACCAGGACGTCGGCGCCGGCCTTCTGCACGAGTTCCGCGCGCTCGTCGGCGCGGGCGGGAACGGATGAGACCGCGCAAAGAACGCCTGCCGCCTTGATCGCCTTGATGCGGTCGGTGATCAAATGGGGCTTGACCGCCTCGCGGTAGACCTCTTTGAGAATTGAGTTGACGGTCGCCTTGTCCGCCGCGGCAATGCGTTCGATGATCGGCCTCGAATCCGCGTACCGCGTGTGGACGCCGTCGAGGTTGAGGACCGCCACCCCGCCGAGCTTGCCCATCGCGATCGCGAAGTCGACGTCGACGACGCCATCCATGGCCGCTCCCCACACGGGGATGTCCAGCCGGAACCGATCGCCCATCGCAAACGAGATGTCGACCTCGTCTGGATTGAGCGTGACGCCACCGGGTACGAGCGCGACCTCGTCGAAACCGTAGGCGCGTCGCGCGCGCCGCCCGATCCCGATCTCGAGGCCAGACTGCTCCCGGGTAACCGCGTCACGGGTTGCGAGCCGGCTCTGATTCAGGCTGTGTTTACTCCAATGGCGGCGGGGTTCGATGAATTATATGAGAAGCAGAGACCCAATATCCTGTACCCGTATGTACCGCACACTCGAATATCTTCGCGGAATCTCAGACTCCGACGTGAATCGCTTGCGCGCCGTCGGCATCAAGCACACCAATCAGCTGCTCCATCGCACATCGCTCGAGATCGATCGCAAGCGCCTTTCGAAACGCACCGGGATAACAACTGACCGGCTGCTCGGGTTCGCGCACCAATGCACGCTGATGGAGGTCTCGGGCATGGAGCACCACCTGCAGACCGTCCGCCGGTTCGGCATCGAAACCTTGAAGGACTTGCGCGCCCAGGATGCCGATGCACTGCATTCGAAGCTCGCCGATGCAGTCGGGCTCGCCGGCGCGCCAAGTCGATCCGATGTTCAGTACTGGATCAGTCAGGCCACGGCGCTGGACATCATCGAAGAGCCCGAACCGACTCCAACGGCGTTCCACATCACGTAGCCACGTTCGGCCAATCGCCGGCGGTTAGACGAATACACCGCGGCGCAGCTTCAGGTTGTCGTAGATGCCTTTCTGGATCGTGTCGCGCACCTCGTCAGAGATCGTCATGACCAGGTGCTGATCGTTGGCCGACTCAGGCGAGTGGCTTTCCGTATGCACCGGCGGATGGAACTGGATTCGCCATTTGCTCGGCAGCGGAATCATCCCCAGCGGCCCGAGCCATGGCCACGTCGGGGTGATGGGGAAATACGGCAGTCCGAACAGCCGCGCCGCCGGCGTGGCGTCCGCGACCATCGGATAGATCTCCTCCGAGCCCACCACCGAGACGGGGATGATCGGTGCCCCGGCACGGATGGCGGTCGAGACGAAGCCTCCGCGGCCAAACCGGCGTAGGCGATAGCGATCCTTGAATGGCTTGCCCGTGCCCTTCACACCCTCGGGGAAAACCAGCACCAGCTCGTCTCTCTCCAGCAGGCGCCGCGTGTCGTCCGGGTGCCCGACCGTCTGACCGGTGCGCCGCAGGAACCAGCTGAGGACGGGCATGCCCATGAACAGGCTCGCCACGAGAGCGCGCACGTGCCGTGGATTGGGGTGCTCGGCGAAGATCGCCGTTTTGATCATCGTCCCGTCCCACGGCAGGACGCCGGCGTGGTTGGAGACGAGAAGCGCGCGACCTGTGGCGAACGACTCAGTCCATTCGGCGTCGAAGCCGAAATCGTCGACCGCGTAGTCGGGACCCCGCCTTGCAAGCTCGCGCTGCTGGTAGACGAACTGCATGACCGCCATGAGCCGATTCACGTCGATGACGTCGCGCCCGGTCATGTCTCGCAGGCGCGTGGACAGGTCGCTGATTCCCTGGAGCGCATACATAGGCGCCTGGCGCTGCAGGCGGCGGATCTCCTTGGGCAGCCGCAGGCGCGGAGCGGGCGGAGGCGAGACGACCCTGGCCTTGCGGCTGCGGCGTCGCAGGGTCTTGCTGTCTGTGGAAGTAGCGCGCTCAGCCATCACTTCTGCACCGTGAGCGCAGCGCCGGGATGGCCGTTTCGTGCCAGCCTCCGACGACGCTGGAGGTAGACCTGGAGCTCGTACTCCTGGGGTGGTGAAGGCGCCTCGATCACCTCGACGTCCTTGCCTCTGGCGAGGCTGTCCATGACCGCCCTGGTCGTGTAGGCGGGCTTCCATCCGAAGATGGCCGCCAGGCGCGAGCAGTCGGCAACCGATCCGAACGTCAGCACGTCGGCGAGGTGTTCCGGAAGATCGATGCCGGCCGCCCTCAACGCAAGGCGTCCAAGCCACCGGCCGTACGGCGGCAGGATGGGCAGAGCCTTTCCGCCCATGATCGCGATCGCCTGGCTCAAGAGCACGATGCCGTCGGCGGCGACGTTGAACACTCCTTCGTGACCCTGCATCACCCCGCGCACCACTGCCTCGGCCGCGTCGTCCTCGTGCAAGAGCTGAAGACGCGGATCGAAGCCGGCGAACGTGGGCACGATGGGCAGCGAGAGGTAGCGGCCCAATGTGGTGCCTTCGCTCACGCGATATCCGAGGCGCAGGACCGAGACGCGACAGCCGGAGGTACGCAACGAAAACTCTTGCGTCAGCTGCTCCATCTCGAGCAGGTCGCGCTTGAGGCCGTACGCGGGCCGATCCGAGCCGGCCGCATCCTCGGCCACGAATGAAGGATCGCCCGGCGCCGCACCGTAGACCGCCTGGCTCGACTTCACCACCAGGCGCCTCACTGGGCTCGACGGGCCGGCGCACCCAGCGAGCACGTTCATCGTCCCGATCACGTTGGTCTCGTGCGCCGCCCTGTCCTCGCCTGCGGAGTCCACGGTGACCGCCATGTGGACGACGGTGTCGATGCGGAGCTGCCGAACCAGCTTGCCGATGACCGACTGCCGGGTGTCGGCGTGAACGAAGTCCATCTCCTCGATGGCGCTCACGGGATCGGCGACATCGCATCCGAAGAGCGCCGGCACCTGGGTGGCGAGCCGCCGCGCCACCTCGGCCGCGAGCGGGTTGGACACGCCGGTGATGAGAACGCGGCGAGGATGCGAAGGAACGAGGGCTGGGGTCACCCCCTGATTATGGGTAAATCCCTCTCACCATCGTCGCGTTGGCCACGCGCTGAACGGCGATTGCGTAGGCGGCGAGCCGCATGTCGATGCGCCTGTTCACCGACGTGTGCAGGATCTCGTAGAAGGCACGCGTGATCACGTGGTGGAGCTTGGTGTTGATCTCCTCCTCCTCCCAGAAGAAAGCCTGGAGGTCCTGCACCCATTCGAAGTACGAGACGATCACGCCGCCGGCATTCGCAATGATGTCGGGGATCACGAAAATCCCGCGCTCGTGCAAGATCGGGTCCGCTTCGGGCGCCACCGCGGCGTTGGCGCCCTCGGTGATGAGGCGGGCGCGGATCCTCGGAGCGTTCTGAGCCGTGATGACGTCCTGCACTGCGGCCGGCACGAGCACTGTCACCGGAAGCTCCAGGAGCTCCGCGTTGGTGATGTTCTCGGCCTTCTTGAACCCGCTGACGCCGCCGCGGACTTGTTTGTGTTCGTCCAGTGCCTCGAGGTCCAGACCGTTCGGGTTGTAAACCCCGCCTTTCGAATCGCTCATGGCGACGATCTTCAATCCCGCCTCCGCCAGCAGGCGCGCCGCCGATCTCCCTACCTGGCCGTATCCCTGGACCGCGACGGTGGGCGTCTCATCCTCAACGTGCAGATACTTGATGGCTTCGATGGTGAGGTAGGTGGCGCCGCGGCCGGGCGCGTCGACGCGGCCCTCGGATCCGCCAACGTCCACCGGCTTGCCCGTGACCGCAGCGGGCACGGAGTGGCCGGAGTGCATCGAGATCGTGTCCATGATCCACGCCATCACTTGCGGGTTGGTGCCCATGTCCGGCGCCGGGATGTCTTTCTCCGGACCGATGAGAATCGCGATCTCGGTCGCGTAGCGTCGGGTCAGATGCTCGAGCTCGCTCAATGAAAGCTTGGCGGGGTTGACGGCGACCGCGCCCTTCGAGCCGCCATACGGAAGGCCCACCGCCGAGCACTTCCACGTCATCAGCATCGCCAAAGCCTTGACCAGGTCGAGGTCGATGTCGGGGTGGTAG
>MNEW01000070.1:0-2614 GCA_001917895.1 Actinobacteria bacterium 13_1_40CM_66_12 | reverse complement strand
ACGTCGTCGGAGAGGCCGATCACGTCGGCCGCGGCATCAAAGCGACGCTGGGCGGTCTGGAAAGCGGTGACGCGCGTTTCGACCGCCATATGCGGTTTTCGATACTACTCCCGGAAGCTGCGCGTTGATGTGGTCAAGGAGAATTGCGTCGTGGCGCGCAACCGGATCGTGGGCATCGTCGGCGTGGCGGCGGTCGAAATCGCGTGAAAATCTGTGATTTCTTGATCTCGTAAACAAGAGAAACTGGACTAATGGCTCGCAATCGGATTCTAGGTGTGGTCGGCCTGGCGGCGGTCGCTCTGGCGACCGGATTCCTGCTGGCGGGCCAGGTCAAGGCGCAGCTCCTCACCCCCTCCAACGAGGTCGGCCGCTACCAGGCGCTGGTGCGCAGCGTTCAGGACCTGGAGAAGACCAACGAGGCGTCGCGCGCCAAGATCGCCGCGCTACGGGCGGAGATCGACGCCCTCGAAGGTGCGGCGGCCCAGCAATCGGCCACCACGAGGGAGCTGCAGAACCAGGTCGCGGACCTGCGGGCCCACGCCGGCCTCACGGCCGTCCACGGCCCAGGGGTCGAGATCGACCTCGGCAATGGCACGCCCGCGCCCGACCAGGCCGGCGGCATCGGGTACCTGATCAACTACCAGGACGTCCAGGACGTGGTCAACCTCGTCTTTGCCCGCGGCGCCGAGGGTGTGTCCGTGAGCGGGCGGAGGATCACCCCCTTGAGCGCCTTCTCAGGCTCGGCGGGTCAGGTCGTCATCGACCAGGGCCCGCCGCTCACCGCGCCGATCAAGGTACTCGTCATCGGCGACCGGAATCGTTTGCTGGCCGCCCTCGACGATCCGGCATCTCTACTCGACCTGCGCACCCGTCAGGTTCGGTTCCAGATCGCGCTCACAGTCGCCGGCATCCCCGACCTGAAGCTGCCCGCCTACGACTCGAGCCTGCAGATACCCCATGTCAGCACCTCCTAGGCGCCCCGTGCCTTCGCGGCGTAGGCCAGGCCGGGCCATAGAGATCTGGCTCATCGCCCTGCTGGTGGCGCTGGTGGCGACCGTGCAGATCCGCAGCCAGGCGGAGGTGGAGAAGAGCCTGGTCGGGACGGATAGCACCACGCTCGCCTTCTTGATCGACGACCTGCACCGCGCCAACGATGCGCTCTCGGCCGAGACGGCCGACCTCATGCAGAGGAAGGCCGCCCTGCAGTCGGGCGGCAGTCCGGCCGCCGACCAGGAGCTGACGGCCGAAGCCAACCGCCTGCGCGCGATCGAAGGCCTGGTCCCGGTGCACGGGCCGGGGATCGTCATGGTCGTCGAAGCCTCCGGGCTGCAAGCGCTCGACCTTCAGGATGCGCTCAACAACCTGGCCGTCGCGGGCGCCGAGGCGATCGCGATCAACGACCACAGGGTGGGCATGGGGGTTGCAATCGTTCAGGTGTCCGGCGGCGTCACCGTCGACGGCGAGCAGATCATGCCGCCGTGGACGATCTCAGCCATCGGTGACGCCAACCGGCTGGCGGAGGCTGCAGACCTCATGACGCAGCAGATGCGCGCCGACCGGCGCGTGCGGCAGGCGAGCTATCGCGTCGAGGCTGTTGTCGACATCCGTGCGGTAATCACCGCACGGCCTTTCGTTTACGCGAATTCTTCATAGCGCAAGGGAGGACAGTCGTCCTCCCTTGCGGGAAACCCACCTCTCCTCGGCCACGCATGGCGGCGATTGGATGTTGCACGTCAGGTGACGGCCGGAATAAATCCGGCCTTAAGCTCCACCTGGCAATTCCTTATTAGTCAGACGCGACGTTTGCGCGAACGATTCTTAGCCGGCCCGCCGCCGTTTAGCCTCTTCAACTCCGCCGACAGCTCATCGAGACGCTGGTTGATGGAATCCATGTCGTGCCGGCTGGGGATGCGCAGTCTGCGCAGCGCGCGCTCGATGGCGTCGTCGACCATCGCCTCGACATCGCCACGTCGGCGCTCCACCTGGCCGACCAGCTCACCGGGGACGTTGAGGGTCTTGCGCACGTAATCGAGCAGCGCCTGCCCGCGATCGTGGAGCGCGTCCGCGCCCGCGTCCATCAGTCGCGCCGGCCCCCGCTTCTCTTCCGAGAGCACGATTTGCGAGAGGATGACCTGCGTCAAGTCCTGGCCGCTGTCTCGATCGACGACCTGGATCGTGTGACCGTCGCGCACCAGGTCGGCAATGCCTTCGAGAGTTATGTAGTGACTGGTCTGCGTGTCGTAGAGCTTGCGATTCGCATACTTCTTGATAAGGTGTCGTTCGGGGGCTACAGTCACTTCTAGCCAATACTAACGCGGTGCGTTATGGCCGTCCGCGGGGCGTCACAGGGGAGGTTTGGCATGGCAGCCAAGAAGCGTGCGTCATCGCGATCCAAGCTTTTGAACCGAGCCGTCAAGGCGGGCAGGTCGTATCTGCGTCAGGCCGAGCGGCGCCTGCCGCCTGACGTCCGCAAACAGATCGAGCGCAGCATCAAGGACGGCCAGAAGACGGTCGAGGGCGCCATCAAGCAGCTGCGAACGCGCGTCGACCGTACCGCGAGGCAGGCCGACCTCGAGCGGGCGCTGAAGAGCCTCGAAGGGCTGACCAAGCAGGT